>DASWJG010000086.1:0-3697 GCA_036397315.1 Methyloceanibacter sp.
GCTTTGTTCACGGGTCATCATCCTTTCGCTCGGCCCCAATCGCAGGGGTTTTCGCCCTCGAGGCCGCTTGGGTACGCTCCGATTCACAAACAAGTGGTGTATGACTGGCGCAAAAAACCCGGAAAATCAACAAAAATGGTCTGATTCTGTGGACAGAGCCGGACCATCAAATGAGGCGAATCCGCGGCAAAGGGGGCTTTAGCCTCCTTAATGGGCCGTGACGCCGGCCTGGGTTTCGTCCTTGGGTGGAACGACCTGAGCTTGCTCCACGGCCTCCTCCTCCCAAACGATTGGCTGGGGAGGCCGGGTGAAGGCGAGTTTCAGCACCTCGTCCATGCGCGAGACCGGCAAGATATTGAGGGCGTTTTTCAGCTCGTCCGGTATCTCCGTGAGATCCTTGGCATTTTCGTCAGGGATGATCACCGTCTTGATGCCGGCCCTGAGCGCGGCAAGAAGCTTCTCCTTCAGCCCGCCGATCGGCAGCACGCGGCCGCGGAGCGTGATCTCGCCGGTCATGGCGACCTCGCGCTTCACCGGAATTCCGGTCATGAGCGAGACGATGGCCGTCACCATGGCGACGCCGGCCGACGGGCCGTCCTTAGGGGTCGCCCCTTCGGGCACGTGCACGTGGATGTCCCGCTTCTCGAACAAAGGCGGCTCGATGCCGAAATCGACGGCGCGCGAGCGCACATAGGCGTTAGCGGCCTGAATCGATTCCTTCATGACGTCGCGCAAATTGCCGGTCACGGTCATCTTGCCCTTGCCCGGCATCATCACGCCTTCGACCGTCAGCAGCTCGCCGCCGACCTCGGTCCAGGCCAGGCCGGTGACCACGCCGACCTGATCCTCGAGCTCGGCCTCGCCATAACGGTATTTCGGCACGCCGAGATAGTCCTCGAGATTCTTGAGCGTGATCTTGATCGATTTCTTCTTGCTGGTGAGCAGCTCCTTCACCGACTTCCGCGAGAGTTTGGCAATCTCGCGCTCGAGATTGCGCACGCCGGCTTCCCGCGTGTAGCGGCGGATGATCTCCTTCAGGGCATCGTCCTCAAGGCTCCACTCGTCCGCCTCGAGGCCATGCGCCTTGGTCATAGCGGGGATCAGGTGGCGCCGCGCGATCTCGATCTTCTCGAGCTCGGTGTAGCCCGCAATGCGGATGATCTCCATGCGGTCCATCAAGGCCGGAGGGATGTTGAGCGTGTTGGCCGTGGTGACGAACATCACGTTGGAGAGGTCGTAGTCCACCTCGAGATAGTGGTCGTTGAAGGTGTGGTTCTGCTCCGGGTCCAGCACCTCGAGCAGGGCGGAAGCCGGATCGCCGCGGAAATCGGCGCCCATCTTGTCGACCTCGTCGAGCAGGAACAGCGGATTGATCTTCTTTGCCTTCCGCATCGACTGGATCACCTTGCCGGGCATCGAGCCGATATAGGTGCGGCGGTGGCCCCTGATCTCGGCCTCGTCGCGCACGCCGCCAAGGCTCATGCGCACGAACTCGCGGCCCGTGGCGCGCGCCATGGACTTGCCGAGCGAAGTTTTGCCGACGCCGGGAGGGCCGACCAGGCAGAGGATCGGGCCTTTCAGCTGGTTGGTGCGGTTCTGCACCGCGAGATATTCGACGATGCGGTCCTTGACCTTCTCAAGCCCATAATGGTCCTCGTCGAGGATCTTCTGCGCCTCGTCGAGGTCGCGCTTGATCTTGCCCTTGACGCCCCACGGGATGGTGAGCAGCCAATCGAGATAGTTGCGGACGACGGTGGCTTCGGCCGACATCGGGCTCATCTGGCGGAGCTTCTTCAGCTCGCCGATGGCCTTCTCCCGCGCCTCCTTGGAGAGCTTGGTCTTCTCGATCTTCTGCTCGATCTCAGCCAGGTCGTCGCGGCCTTCCTCGCTATCGCCGAGCTCCTTCTGGATCGCCTTCATCTGTTCGTTCAGGTAATACTCACGCTGCGTCTTCTCCATCTGACGCTTGACGCGGCTCCTGATCTTGCGCTCGACCTGCAACACCGAGATCTCGCTCTCCATGAGCGTGAAGACGCGCTCCAGCCGCTCGGAGACCGAGGTGACCTCGAGGATCTGCTGCTTCTCAGCGATCTTGATGGCGAGATGAGAGGCGATGGTGTCGGCGAGCTTGGAATAGTCCTCGATCTGGCTCGCGGTGCCGAGCACCTCGGGGGAGATCTTCTTGTTGAGCTTCACGTAGCTTTCGAACTGGGACACGACCGAGCGCGCGAGCGCCTCGATCTCGTCCTCGGAGCCGACCGTCTCCTCGACGCGCTCGACCTCGGCCTCGAAATAGCTCTCGTTTTCGGTGTAGTGGCGGATGGCGGCGCGGCGCGTGCCCTCGACCAGCACCTTCACCGTGCCGTCGGGCAGCTTTAACAGCTGCAGCACCGAGGCGAGCGTGCCCATGGCATAGATGCCGTCAGTCGACGGCTCATCGTCGCTCGCGTTCTTCTGCGCAACGAGCAGGATCTGCTTGTCAGACCGCATCACCTCTTCAAGGGCGGCGATCGACTTCTCGCGGCCCACGAAGAGGGGCACGATCATATAGGGGAAGACGACGATGTCGCGCAGCGGGAGGACCGGGTAAAGCTCCGGAGCGCCTTCTTTGATCGTGGACGGTGTTGGTTCAGTCATGGCAGTTCCGTCGCTTTCTTGCTTGGGCAGGACCGCTGAGGCATTCCCGCCACTCTGTCTTTTACCCCCTCCCCAAGAGCCGGCTCGTCAACCGCAAGTATCACGGTAAACGCGGGCGCGGGCCCTGTGGCATGTTACCCTGCCCAGCTAGCGTACGTGGCGACCGGCCCAGTCGCCGTCAAGTGGCTGTCCCTCAAGGCGGAGCCGCGATTTCCCACCAATTTGAGTGGGATTCGCCCAACCCCGCAAGCTGGAATGATGCCACTCCCCGTCAGGCGGTCGAACCAAGCTCCTCCTGGCGGTCGGAGTAGATGCGCAAGGGACGGGCCTTGCCCTCCACCACCTCGGAGCTAATCACGACCTCTTCCACGCCGCGTAAGGACGGCAGCTCGAACATGGTGTCGAGCAGGATGCCTTCCATGATCGATCTCAAGCCGCGCGCGCCCGTTTTTCGGTCGATCGCCTTCTTGGAGATGGTGCGCAGCGACTCTTCGGCGAAGCTGAGCTGCACGTCTTCCATCTCGAACAGCCGCTGATATTGCCTGACCAAGGCATTTTTGGGTTCGGTCAGGATGCGCATCAACGCCTCCTCGTCGAGGTCGTCGAGGGTGGCAATCACCGGAACGCGGCCGATGAACTCGGGGATCAAGCCGAATTTCAACAGATCCTCGGGCTCGACCCCCTTCAGGATATCGCCGGTGCGGCGATCGTCCGCAGCTTCCACCTTGGCACCGAAGCCGATCGAGGTCGACCTGCCGCGCGAGGCGATAATCTTCTCGA
Organism: Methyloceanibacter sp.; assembly: GCA_036397315.1. GTDB lineage: Bacteria > Pseudomonadota > Alphaproteobacteria > Rhizobiales > Methyloligellaceae > Methyloceanibacter. The sequence continues at coordinate 3,418 of DASWJG010000086.1, forward strand.
GGCCGGCGAACGCGCCGCCGCACACGAACAGGATATTGGTTGTGTCGACCTGGAGGAACTCCTGCTGCGGGTGCTTGCGCCCGCCTTGCGGCGGCACGGAAGCAACGGTGCCTTCCATGATCTTGAGCAGCGCCTGCTGCACGCCCTCGCCCGACACGTCGCGGGTGATCGACGGATTGTCGGATTTGCGGCTGATCTTGTCGACCTCGTCGATATAGACGATGCCGCGCTGCGCCCGCTCGACATTATAGTCGGCGGCCTGCAGCAGCTTGAGGATGAT
>DASWJG010000087.1:0-14822 GCA_036397315.1 Methyloceanibacter sp.
GCTGCGTCGACCCTGATTGGTTATGACGGGCCTGAGCGGGTGCACAAGCTCGCGGTAGAGGCTCAGGCGCGTTTCGGGGTCGATGTCGGCTATGCCGACGGAAGCACCGAGGAGCAGAAGACCGCGCTCGCGCGCGATGCCGAGATCATTTTCGCCGCAGGCCCTGCCGGGCGCAGACTGGTCACGCTCGACCAGCTGAAACAAGCGAAGCAACTGCGCGTTGCGACCGACGTAAATGCGGTGCCGCCGTCAGGCGTCGAAGGGGTGGGTGTGAACGACGATGCAGCGCCGATCCCGGGAACGGAAGCGGTTGGCATCGGAGCGCTCGCGGTCGGAAACGTCAAGTATCGGACCGAAGCCGGCCTGTTCAAGCAGATGATCGATTCGGAAAAGCCGCTCTATCTCGATTTCCGAGATGCTTACGCTCTTGCCCAGAAACTCGCAGGCTGACGGGCCCTCGCTGCTGCTCGCGGCGATCTCCGGGCGATCGCTGGCGCAATCGGCGCGTCGCGCCGGCTTCACACCGCTGGTCGCCGATTTTTTCGCCGATACCGACACGCAAGAGGCGGCGCATGCCTGCCGCAAGCTTAAGGGTGGCATGAACAAGGGACTGCAGGAGCAGCCCCTTCTCCGCGCGCTCGAAGCGCTGGCTGAGCGCGCCCCCTCACCCATTCTCGGCTTCGTCTATGGCGCCGGCTTCGAGGATCGCCCCGAGCTGTTGACGCTGATCGCCAGGCGCTGGCCCGTCCTCGGCAATGACGCCACCACGGTAAAGCGCCTCAAGGCGCCGGAAATTTTCTTCGCCGAACTCGACCGCCTCGGCATTCCGCATCCCCTGGCGGCAAGCGAACGTCCCGCCAAGGGCGGAAGGTGGCTCGCCAAGAGACGCGGGGGCGCCGGCGGCAGTCACATCGTCCCGAGCCGGCTCATGAAGACCGCTCCCGATGCCTATTATCAGGAGCGCGTCGAGGGACGCGCCGTGTCGGCTCTGTTCGTCGGCGATGGCAGCGGCGCGCGCGTGCTCGGCTTCAGCGAGCAGTGGACGGCGCCTACCCCCAAGAGCCTATGGCGCTATGGCGGAGCGGTGCGTCCGGCCGCTCTTTCCCCCGCGAGCGCGCGGCGCATGGCATCCGCCGTCATGCGGATAGCCCGGTCCTTCAAGATCAAGGGGCTCGCCTCCGCCGATTTCATGGTGAGGGACGGAAAGGCTCTTCTGCTCGAGATCAACCCGCGCCCCGGCGCCACGCTCGACATTTTCGACTGCGGCGCAACGCCGCTTCTTCGCCTCCACCTAGAGGCGGTGAGCGAGGGGAAGCTGCCGCCAAGAGCCTTAAAATTCGAGGATGCCATGGCTTCGGCGATCGTCTATGCCGAGCGCGGCGGTGCGGCGCCTTCGGGATTCGTCTGGCCCGAGTGGTCCGCCGATCGCCCTAAGTCATCGGAACGGATCGACAAAAACCGTCCGATATGCACTGTGTGGGCGCGCGGTAGCACCAAGGCACGCGCCAAGCGCCTGATTAAGGAGCGAATTTGCAAAATTCTGGCTGGGTTTCAAAGTGTTAGCAGGGGGGAAGACGGTGAACAAAAGGGAAGAAATCGCCGCAGCGCGCCAAACGACGTGGCCGAGCGTCAACGCCAAGGCGGAGCCACTCGTCAAAGCTCTCATCGATGACGCCGACGCCTTGCGAATCGACGTCACGCGGGGAAAGCTCGGCGAATGCCGCATCGATTGCGGCGTGCGCGCCGTGGGGGGTCTGGAAGCTGGCCGCCGCATCGCTGAGATCTGTCTTGGCGGGCTTGGCCGCGTGGCGCTCGAGACGACCGATACCGAGAGCTCATGGCCGTTCGTCGTGACAGTGCATACGTCGCAGCCGGTGCTTGCCTGCCTCGGCTCGCAATATGCGGGCTGGAGCCTCTCGGCCGAAGACAACGGCAAGAAATACAGCGTGCTCGGCTCAGGCCCGGCGCGCGCGATCGGCTCCTCCGAGAAGCTCTTCGACGAGCTCGACTATCGGGACAAGGCGGCAAGCGCAGTGCTCGTGCTGGAAGCCGACCGGCCGCCCCCGCCGGCATTGGTCGAGGAGGTGGCCAAGGCCTGCAAGCTCAAGCCCGACCGGCTCACCTTCATCTATGCGCCGACCTCGAGCCTCGCCGGGACGGTGCAGATCGCCGCGCGCTGCCTCGAAGTGGCGCTGCACAAGGCGCACGAGCTGCACTTTCCGCTCGAAAACATTGTCGACGGCATCGCCACGGCGCCGTTGCCGCCGCCCGCACCTGACTTCGTCGCCGCCATGGGCCGCACCAACGACGCCATCATCTATGGCGGCCGCGCCCAGCTCTTCGTGTCGAGCGGAGCGAAGGAGGCAAAGGGTTTGGCGGACAATCTGCCGAGCCTCAAGTCCAAGGATTACGGCAAACCCTTCGCCGACATCTTCGCCGCGGTGAAAGGCGATTTCTATGCGATCGACCGCATGCTGTTCAGCCCGGCCATGGTGACGGTGACGTCGCTCAAGACCGGCGAGAGCTTCGAGGGCGGACGCATCGATACCGCCGTGCTGTCGCGCTCCTTCGCCTAAGCGACCATGCGCACGCACCGCGCCACTGACGCCGCCATCGTGATGTTCGGCGATGGCCGCGACTGGCATGGCCGGAGCCTCACGCGCGCCTTCGAGCGGCGCGGGATCACGCTGCTGCTCGCGCCGCTCAACGATTGCGGCTTCTCGACCGAGACCGCCACCGGGCTCTCCATCCCGGGGCTTGGCGACCGGCTGCCCGAAGGGGCATTCGTTCGCTTCGTTCCCGGCGGCAGCTTCGAGGAGGTTACGCTCTATCTCGGCGTGCTGCATGCTCTGCGCGAGCTCGGCGTGACGGTGTGGAACGACGCCCGCGCCATCGAGCGCTGCGTCGATAAGTCGACGACCACCTTCTTGCTTCAGCGCGCCGGCCTGCCGACGCCGCGCACCTTCGCCCGGGTCGACCGGATCGAGGCCGAAGCGATTGCATCAACGCTCCTCGCCGAGGGGCGGAAGCTCGTGCAGAAGCCGCTTTTCGGGGCGCAAGGCAAAGGCCTGCGTCTGATCTCCGCCCTTGGCGATCTCGCCTCGCCCGAGGAGGTGAACGGGGTTTATTATCTCCAGGAGTTCATAGAGCCGGCGCAAGCGCACCATCAGGACTGGCGGATCTTCGTGTGCCAGGGCCGCGTTATTGCCTCCATGATCAGACACGGGTCGAGCTGGATCACCAATATCAAGCAGGGCGCCCGCGCCAAGGCCGCGATCGCGAGCCAGGAGCTTGTCGATCTTGCGGTCAGAGCCGCGTCATGCGTCGGCGCCGATTATGCCGGGGTCGACATCATCCAGGCGCGCGACGGCCGGTTCTTCGTGCTCGAAGTCAACTCGATGCCGGCCTGGAACGGGCTGCAGCGGGTCGCCCGCGTCCGCATCTCCGACCATCTGGTCGACGCTTTCCTCGATGCGGCCCTCCCCGAAGAGCGCCGCGAAGGCCAAGAGGGCGCTTGACTAGGCCGCTCAAGCCCGACGCGATCGCCCGAAGCTTCCTTGACGCCTGCCTTGCCGAACTCGATGCGCTAAAGCCCGGCAATGTGCATCGTTTCGGCGACGGCCACCGCATGACGATCGCCGATTTCGTGGCGAGCGCCGAGGCGGCCGCCCCGCTCATAGGGCGGGCGAGGCTTGCCGTGGGCAAGCGCATCAGGCTTGCGGTCGAGGCGTCGCGGCGTGCCGTCGGGCAGAACACCAATCTCGGCATCGTGCTGCTGGCGGCGCCGCTTGCCGGAGCGGCGCTTGATCCTCGAAGCGGCGATCTCGAGAGCCGGCTGCACCACATCCTCCAAGAGCTCAGCGTCGATGACGCGCGCGAAGCCTACCGGGCGATCCGCGAGACGAAGCCGGGCGGGCTTGGTGAGGCGCCGCAGCACGATGTTGCGTCCGAGCCCAAGGTGAATTTGCTCGAGGCCATGGGAGCGGCCGAGGGGCGCGACCGCCTCGCCTGGAACTACACCCATGACTTCGCCGATATCTTCACGCTCGGGTTCAAATGGTTGGCGCAGGCGCGTGAACGCTGGAGCGACCCCACCTGGGCGACCACCAGGGTCTATCTTGGCTTCCTCGCACATGTACCCGACACGCTGATCGAGCGGAAATTCGGGGAAAGGATTGCGGCCCGCGTGCGCGAAGAGGCGCGTCCCATTGAATCCAGCTTGACGGAGTGTCCGTCGCCTGAGGCCATGACCGCTCCCCTCATTGCCTTCGACCGCGCGTTGAAAGAACGCGGGCTGAACCCCGGCACCTCGGCCGATCTGACCGTGGCGACCTTGTTCGCGTCCTCCCTGATCGCCCTGGAAGACCCGAAATAAGCCCGAGAATCGCCGATCGATGCGGTCAATAATCGACTTGCCGATCCTTCCGCCCCCGGCTTATGTTCACCCCCACGTAGCTCGGAACCAGGAGTTGCGGACGGAGGAGCGTTCAGCCAAGCACTTTCGTCGGCTCGCCGCCGGCGGCAATCCGGGGCGGCGTAAGCTGTTTTGTCGTGTCAGCATTTAGGGAGGGCTTAGTTTCATGGCCAAGATTAGTGGTACTTGTGTTGGCGAGTCGCTTGTCGGCGACGGCAACGAGGTCGCTCACATCGACCTGATGATAGGTCCCCGCGGCGGTGCCGTGGAGCAGGCGTTCTGCAGTGCTTTGACCAATAACAAAGACGGCTTCACCACCCTGCTCGCGGTGGTCACGCCGAACCTTCTCTGCAAGCCCCCAACGATCCTCTACAACAAGGTGACGATCAAGGACGCGCGCCAAGCGGTGCAGATGTTTGGTCCGGCGCAATATGCCGTGGCCAAGGCCGTCGCCGATTCCGTCGCCGAAGGCGTGATCCCGGCGAACGAGGCCGACGATCTCTTTATTACCGTCGGCGTGTTCATCCACTGGGAAGCCAAGGACGACAAGAAGATCCAGGATTTCAACTATCGCGCTGTCAAGGAATCCATCGCCCGCGCCGTCAAAGGCGAGCCGAAGGCCTCCGAGGTCACCGCGAAGAAGGACGCCGCCCACCATCCGTTCGCGGCCGGTTGAAAGGGAGAACCCCCAGGTCGGGGGCAACCCGGCAAAGACGGCGGTCCGGGCCCGATTCGGCGGTGGCTCCAAAAGCTGGGTTTCTGACGGATGGGCGCGTGAGCGCTCAGGTTACGATCGCCGCTCTCGCAAGAGGGCGGCGATCTCATTTTGCGTGACGGCTTCCGAATGCAGCGCCGTGGCAAGGAGCGCGCCGTGCGCTTGTAACGAGGCAATGGCGGCGAGATCCTGCGCATCCCTGACGCCGCCCGCGGCAAAGACGGCGCGGCCCTTGGCAACCGCGATGATGGCTTTAAGCCGATCGACATCGGGACCGGTATCCGCGCCTACTCTGGTCAGGTCCATGGCGATGAGCCGCTGAGGCCACAGCGCTGGATTGCTGAACAGCGGCTCGGGACCACGACTGCCGTCAGTGCCGAAATCGAGGGACAGCACGACACTTTCGCCGAACGCTCCATGAATCTCCCGCCAATCGTCCACTTCCGCCAGGCTCTCGGTGCCGATCACCAGGGTCGCCCCGAGCGGCAGCCAGAAGGCGCAATCGGCAACGTCGGAGAAGCCGGCATCGATCCACAGCGTGGTGTCGGGCAGCGCGTAGCCAAGCCCGCGAACCAGCTCGAAATGATTGCCAGTGCCGCCGATGGCGTCGAGGTCGGCGATATAAAGAGAGGGCGAACCGGTGACGGCGAGGAGCCGGCGGGCGATCACCAGGGGATCGTCGGCCGCGCCGAAGGGGCTCGCGATGGGACGGTAGTCGGCGCGGTTGCCGGCCTTGGCATGGACGACGGCGCCGTCCTTGAGATCGAGAGTGGGGATGACGGCAAAGTCGCCCATGGGTCGCGTCTCCAATGTACTTAGGCTCGTTCAGGGCCGGGGTTTGCCACGGCCTTCCACTCCTGTAGATGCACAGCGGAGCTGGCCGGAACAAGTCCGGTCATATCGCGAAAAGAGGACAAAATGACCACCGTCGTGGGTTGGGATCTGGGGGGCGCCAATCTCAAGCTTGCCCGCATCGAAAATGGACGCGCCGTGCATGTGGCGCAAATCCCCTGCCCGATCCGGCAAGACGCCGGCAAATTCGATGTTGCGCTCGAGGACGCGCTTCGTCTGTGCCCCCCTCAAGCGGGACACGCCGTCACCATGACGGGCGAACTCTCCGACGTGTTTTCTGATCGCGCCGAGGGCGTCGCCTATCTCGTCGATATGATGCGGACGGCCTCGGGTGGAGAGGCTCTCTTCTATGGCGGCAGGGCAGGCTTTCTCGATTGCATCCGCGCCGTGGAGCGCTCTCCCGACGTGGCATCGGCCAATTGGCATGCGAGCGCTACGCTGATCGCGCAAGTCTTCCCCGACGGGCTGTTCGTCGATGTCGGCACGACCACGACCGACCTTATCCCGCTCAAAGAGGGCGCCGTGGCGGCGCGCGGCTTTACCGACGGCGAGCGGCTGGCCGAGAGCGAGCTCGTCTATACCGGCGTCGTCCGCACGCCGGTGATGGCGGTGGCGCGAACGGCGCCGTTCAGGGGGCGCGTGCAGCGCATCGCCGCCGAGCGCTTTGCCACCATGGCCGACGTTTGGCGGCTGTTGGGCGAGTTGCCCCTCGATGCCGACCCCTACCCGGCCTCCGATCTCAAGGGCAAAAGCACGCAAGAAAGCGCCGCGCGGCTTGCCCGCATGCTCGGCCGTGACGCCAGCGATGGGGGCCTTCTTGCCTTCGCCGATCTTGCCCGCCATTTCGCCGAGTGCCAGCTCGCCGAGATCGAGGCTGCGGCGCTGACGCTTACCGCGCGCGAAGAGATCGAGGCGGACGCACCGGTGATCGGCGCCGGCTGCGGGCGCTTCATCGCCCGGCACCTCGCGCAGCGTCTCGGGCGCCCCTATCGCGATTTCGGCGAGCTGATCGATTGCGCGCCGGGTATGGGCGCGATGGCCGCGTCTTGCGCGCCGGCGGTAGCCGTCGGGCTGCTCGCTGAACGCGAGTTTCCACTCTCAGCTTGAGAAGGCACGAGGCGAGCGCGACGCGCGCGCTCACCTCGTGTACAGATTATCCGCGGCCGGCGATGACGTGATAGAGCCACAGCACGACGATAGCGCCGATGATCGCGACGATCATGCTGTAGATGTTGAACCCGGTGATGCCGGTCGCGCCGACGGCGGTGAACAGATAGCCGCCGACCACCGCACCCACGATACCGAGTACGATATCAAGCAACATGCCCTGGCCGGAGCCGACGAAAATCTTGCTGGCGATGAAGCCCGCGATCAGACCCAAGACAATCCAGGCAATGATCCCCATGAAGGACCCCCTCTTGGCTGGACTCGGTTAAGTGATTGATACGCCACTAGGACATTAGCCGCATTATCTCCTGCCGTGTCGGCAGTCGACCGTCAGGGGTCAGCTTATCCACGACATTCGGCAGCATACGGGCCAATTCCGACACGACCTGATCTTTTGACAGGCCGGTGCGCCGCGAAAGCTCACCGACGACGTCCCCGCCGAGCGCCACGGAAACCTGGTCCGGGGCGACGCTCTTGTTGGTGCCGCGATTGACCCAGGAATCGATCACGTCGCCGAGGCCCTTTTTCTGAAACTGGTCGACTAGACCGCCAAGGCCGTCGAGAACGCTGCCGGGGGACGCCTCTTGGGACGCCTCTTGCGTCGATCCCGGAATGGACTCCGGCAGCCTGGGCGCCTCAGCGGGCGCTTGCTTCTGTCCGCCGCTCAGATAGCGCGAGGCGAGAAGCGCGAGGAGAGCAATGACGAGGGGTTTGGTGACACTACCGCCGGGAACCGCCGGACCGGAATCGGAGCCGAAGATGTTCTGGGGCATTTTGACCTCCTGTTTAGCAAGAAACGCAACGTCTCGCCCCCCAGAAGGTTTCACCATTGCCGCAGCGGGGAAATTGTAACACTAGAAAACCCGGGCGCCACCACCGAGGCTCTAATGGCTCCGGCCAGGCCACGGTTCAGCCATCTTTCATGGGCTTCAGAGAGCCACCAACAATGGAGAGTCGGATGCGTCTCGTTCTTATGCTCATGGCAATCCTCATCGGCGGCGGCATCCTCGGTCTCCCGTCCCGTCCCGCTGCCGCCGGGCCAACGCCGGCGGTCTCGTCCCCGGTCGTCGTACCCGCGCTGGTCATTGAGGCGGGTTGGAGGCGCAATTGGCGGCGCTACGGCCCCGATGTGGTCATTCCCGATGTGGATGTGGACGTCGCACCCGATGTGGATGTGGACGTCACGGCACCCGCAGTGATTACCGAAAATCCGCCCATAATTGCCATCGTGCCCGTTCGTCCCGTGAGTTGTGGCGAGTTTAGATACTGGGACGGCGAGCGTTGCGTCGATGCGCGCTACAACAATCCCTATCTCGGTCCAAGATAGACTTCGCTTCTATCGAAGGAAGGACGCTTAGGGCGGCGTCTCGCCGGGGATCGTGGCGGGCGCCCGGTTCGCAGGGTCCACCCCCGTGATGCTGCCGAGATAATTAAGGATGGCTGCGACCTGATCGTCGGAGAATTGAATCTGCGGCATGTCGCGATGTCGTGAGCCCATGCCCTCGGCGAACCCCTCCTCAAGTTGGTCGATGGGATATTTGAGATAGACCTCTCGCAGCGGCGGAGCTTGCGGCAGCGGGCTCGCGCCTGTTGCCTCGAGGGAATGACAGCGGCCGCAATTCTTCTCGAGCAGCGCCTTTCCATCCGCTGGGCCGGCATTCGCAGCCAGCACCTCAGACGCCCCGAGCGCCAGAAGCGCGAAGCTAAAAAGCGCTTCCCGAATGCGGAGAGGTCTTGTCATCGGCGCACTTTCCTCCAACAAGGCGGCGCAGGTAAGGTACTCGGGTGCGGGCCTTGACGGCAAATCCCTTTTCGCAGCGCGGGCGCTAGGTTCGCGCTGTTGCGTTGGGCTCAAGCGTGCACACCGTGTAATGCTCGTAGATGATCGACTCCAAGGGCCGCTCCGGCCAAAATTTTCGGTGCAGTTCGCCGATGGTCGCGGCGTCAGCGACGGTCAAGCCGGTCTCCGCGGCAAGTGCTTCGAGATCGTCGATGCCGTAGTGCCAGGGCGCGCCCATGGCGGCGAAGCGCTCCACGAAGGCCGTGGTTCCCCCCTCGCCGGTCGTTCGCGCAACCACCGCCTTGTCCATGTAATCGAACGAGATGCTGAACTGGCGCACGCTGCTCTTGAGATCCCTCAAGACCTTGATGGCCGCTTCCTTAGTCAAATACATCGTGTTGCCCTCCCATATGAAGAAGGACGGCAAATCGCATCTGAAGCCGCTGCCCTCGAGCAATGGGAGAACGCCCCTTTCGACATAGTCGCCGGCGATGAAATTTATTGGAGCACCGATCCCGCGTTCCACGAGCCGTGCCTGCTTGAAGCTCACGGTGTTCGGGTCGTCGATCTCGAAATAGGCGACGCCCGGCGACTGCTTGCGCACGGCACGCGTGTCGAGCCCCGCCCCCAGGATGACGACCTGCCGGCAGCCGTTGGCGAGCTGCTCGTCGAGCCTTTCGTCGAGGTAGCGAGTCCTGAGCCTGACGTTCATTTCGGCGGCGGCGAAGCCGGCCGCAATGGCGTCCGCCGCCTGCTTCGTCCTCTCATCGAGAAATATGGGAACGACCCGGTCGACGTAGAGCGGATGAGGTTCGGCATTCTCGCGGGCGCGGAACTCGGCCACGACAAACGCTGTTCCGCTAACGTCCTTGATTGGGCTCATCGCCCTCGCTCCTAAGCAAAAGAAAAGTTCAACCTGTCCAGAAGCCCACCTTGGGAATAACACGCCCCAGTGCGTAAGCTGACGCGACGGCAATGGCCGCGCAGAGGAGGCCGAGCTCCAGGCGCCCGTAGAGCAAATATCCGGTTGCAAACAGCGCCGCGTAAACAGCGACGCAACCGAGAAACCACGCGAGAAACGCCGCCGCAACGTCCCCGCCGGCGTCTTTCCTGCCGCCGGTATCCACCGCACGGCGCCAACCGGCCGGAGTCGGGCGGATCCGGTCGTAGAAGGACTGAAGCACGGCGCGATCGGTCGGCGGCGTGAGGAAGGTCACCGCCAGCCAGGTGACGGTCGTCACACCCACCCCGATCACGAGCGCTAGCGCCGGATCGATGGGCGCAAAGCCGAGCCGCGCATGGCCGAGATGCAGGTAGGCCGCGATCAGGAACGAGACCAGCATCGCGGCAATTTCGCTCCAGGCATTGATGCGCCACCAATACCAGCGCAACAGGAAAATGAGGCCGGTGCCGGCGCCGATCTGCAACAGGATTTGAAACGCCTGCATGGCATGGTCGAGCCAGAGCGCGACGAGCGCGGCGAGGATCATCAGGCCACAGGTCACGACCCTGCCTACGTTCACGTAGTGCGATTCCGAAGCGTCGGGCCGGATGAAGCGGCGGTAGACGTCATCAACGACGTAAGAGGCTCCCCAGTTGAGATGGGTGCTGATCGTCGACATGTAGGCCGCAGCGAGCGAGGCCACGACCAGCCCGAGCATACCGTGCGGCACGAACACGAGCATCGCCGGATAGGCAAGATCATGACGGATGATCGAGGGATCGACATGGGGCAGGCGTGCCTGGATGTCGGATAGCTCCGGATAGACGATCAGCGAGGCGAGCGCGACGAGGATCCAGGGCCAGGGCCGCACCGCGTAATGGGCAATGTTGAACCACAGCGTCGCGGCCATGGCTTGCTTCTCGTTGCGCGCTGCCAGCATGCGCTGAGCGAGATAACCCCCGCCACCCGGCTCGGAACCCGGATACCACGTGCTCCACCACTGCACGGCAAGCGGCACGATCAGCACCGCGACCACGGCGGCGCGGTCGGAAAAATCGGGCAGGAGCGAGAGCTTGTCCTTGACCAGCGGATTGGACACCAGCCCCGCAAGTCCGCCGACGCTCGGCTGCGTGACGGCATAGTAGGCCGCCGCGATCGAGCCGATCATGGCCAGGACGAAGAGAAGCAAATCGGTCATGACGACGCCCCACAACCCGGCGGTCGTCGAGTAGACGGCGGTGATCAGCGCCGCCAGCACGACCGTGGCGTAGGCGTCGAGGCCTAGCAACACGCCTGCGATTTTGATGGCGGCGAGCGTGACCGTCGCCATGATCATCACGTTGAAGAAGACGCCGAGATAGATCGCGCGGAAGCCGCGCAGGAAGGCAGCCGGGGCTCCCGAATAGCGCAGCTCGTAGAAATTGATGTCGGTGAGCGCGCCGCTCCGACGCCAGAGTTTGGCATAGAAGAATACGGTCAGCATTCCGGTGATGAGAAACGCCCACCACAGCCAATTCATGCTGACGCCGCCATTCCGCACCAGGTCGGTCACGAGATTCGGCGTATCGGTCGAAAAGGTCGTCGCCACCATCGAGGTGCCGAGCAACCACCACGGCAGCTTGCGGCCCGACAGGAAATATTGCTCGAGGCTACGGCCGGCGCGCTTGGTGAATATCAGGCCGATGAAAAGCGTGACGGTCCCGTAGACCGCTACGACAACCCAATCGATCCATTGAAGCTGCATGGCCAAATCCCGTCTGGGAAGGCGTAGGTCGTGATTGACTTAGCGCGGCTCGGGCGGCGCGTGCTTGAAATGGTCTTCGATCTTCTCGACCAGCAGCCGCCACGCTTCGTGCTCACGCGGGCCGGCCGTCTTCTCCACCGCCGTCTGCAAATATCCCAGCTCGCGCTCGATCTTCTCCCGCGGCAGCATATGCACGCGGCTCGCCAGGATTGCGGCCTCGATCACCGCCGCTTGCGCGCGGTTGAAGCCCTTGAAAGGCGCGTGGCTCGCCTCATGCACCACGCGGCAATGAAAGCGTGGCCTCTGCTCGTCCTCCTGCACATAGTCGACCGCAAGCTCGGCATGGGCCAGCGCCCCTTCGAGCACGGCGCCCGGCACGTGGGTCGAGGGGCGCGTCGGCCAATCCTTTTGGCCGGTGAGGCAACCGGCGAAAATGAGCACGTCGTCGGTGAAGTTGGCGACCGCGTAGGGCGTGGCGCGGAGATTGTCGAGCGTCGCCGAGGGGCGGAAGGGCGCGATGATCCATCCCCCCTCCTCCGCGATGAGGCCGAGCGGGGCGATATGCACCTTGCCCTCCTCGTTGAGCGTGGTGACGATCGTTTCCCGGATCATGGGCATGGCGGGTCGACTCTGAACGCTCTCACGAGGCTTCTCGTTTGCGCTTGGCGATCAGCGTATGACCGGCCTCTTTCAGTCTGGTCTTGTCGTCGACCGGTGCGTCCGCGGCTACGCCCCAATCGAGCGGCCCGTCCTGAGCGTAGCGCTTGGCCAACCTGAAGGCGATTTCGGCCTTAGCCAACTCGGCGCCGAGATAGAAGGCGTGCGCCCCGTCCTTCTCGACGCCGAGCTTGGGGAAGAGATCGAAGGCGTCTTGCGCCACGTGATGGCCGTCGCGGTTGTAGATGTGGATGCCGTCCTCGGCGATCTCGATGCGGAAGTTCTTGTCGCGCACCTCGCGCGCGGCTTGCGCGATCTCTTCCGGGGTTTGCGGGAAGGGCCGGCGCGAATGCAAGGCAAGCAGGCCGTCGGCATAATCCTTGGGCAGGTCGTTCTCCTCGCGCGAGGCGTACATGATGCGCCGCGCAAGATCGTGCTCCTCGACGGTGCGGCGCGTGTGCGGGCTCACCTGCACCACGAGCACGTTCCTGATGTGGAGCTCCGAGGCGATGCCGAGCAGGACGGCGGTGATGCCGGTGGTGTCGGCGTCGGTCAGCTCGGTGAGATTGCCGGTGCCCATCAGGATGTCGGCATCGGGACGCTCGCGCCTCAATTGCGCATAGCGCTCGAGCGAGCGCATGAAGCCGAAATTGATGGGATCGAGCACGGGATCGACGAGATAGGCCTTGCCCTTGGCATCGAGCGCATCCATGGCGCGATAGAGCGAGGTCATGTCGCCATGATCCTTCGGGATCAGCACCGGGGTGGAGGCTATCCTGTCGGCGATGTGAAGCGTCTCCTCGTTGAGGCTCAGCAGATAATCGGCGCCGGCGTTGCCGCCGCGCAACAGCTCGTCGGGGTTCGCGGAATCGACGCTTACCTTGTAGCCCTTCTCCTTGAGCGTTCGGATCGCTTCTTCGAGATGGGGAAAAGGCGTGTCGGGAAGACAGCCGAGGTCGATGACGTTGGCGCCGCGCTGCACGTAGCCTTCCGCGCGTTCCAGAACGGCTTCGACGGTAAGCGCAGAAGCATCGACGATCTCGGCAAAGATCTGGATGTCGTATTTGGTCATGTCGGTGGCTTTCCGCGCGCGGCCGAAATAAAGGGGGATATCCTTGAGCTCGTCGGGCCCGCGCAAGACAGGGACGCCGAACCGCTCGCTCAAGCGGCCGAGGTCGGCGCGGCAGCGGCCGGGCAGCATGATCTTGTCGGCCTCGACCGGCTGAGGCAGCCGGCGTGTGATGATGTCCTCGGTCATCAGCGCCGCGACCTTGACCCCGATATCGAGCACCTTCCAGTCGAAGCCCGCATTCATGCCGTTGAGCACGGCCTCGAGCCGGGGCCGCGCCAGATGTCCGGTCAGGAACAGGATGTTTTCAGCCATGTTCGGTCGCTCTTCAGCCTACCGCCGTTCTAACCCGCTTCGCGGGCGAAGGGCGAGAGTATGCAGAGCGTCATTCTCGCGAAAGCGGGAATCCAGTAACCACGGGCCTTCGGAATTTACGACGGTCGGGGATACTGGATTGCCCCGGTCAAGCCGGGCAATGACAATCGGGTTGTGCTAATCGATTTCGGCGCCGCAGCGTTCGTCCGTCCCGGCGAGCGCGTCGGCAAAGGCCTTCTGATCGCCGCGACCCAGCAAAAAAGCGGGGACGCCGGTGTCCTTCAGCATGTCGGGAAAGGCGGCATCGACGATGCCGTCCTGCGCAAGCTGGGAGGCGCTCGCCTGCATCCTTGGCCGGGCCATCGACTTGATCAGATAGCAGCGCTCGGCGCCGATCCGGCCAGCGAGCCAAAGCGCGAGGCTATCGGAGGTGAGACGCCAGGATTCCTCGATGTCGGTGCGCTCGGCGATCAAGGCGTAAGGCGCCCAGACGGCCACGGACCCCTGGCCGAGCGCGGCGCGCAGCTCCCCTTCGGTCGCGCCCACGGCGAAGCCCTGGCGCAACCCCGCCACCGCCCAGGCAAGCTGATCCATGGCGAGCAGCGCCATGCGGTGGGCCGAGGCATCGCCGAAGCCGAGCTGGCTTTGGCAGGCGCGCACCTCATCGGCCAAAGCCCCTCCCCCCGGCACCACGACGATGGGACGCGGCGCCGCGGCGATCGTATCGAGCCAAGGCGTGAGCTCGGCCGAGCGGACCACGCTGCCGCCGAGCTTGACGACGATGGGCTGCGCCGCCGCGGCAAGAGGCGCAAGTTCGGACCTAGCGCGCAAGGTTCGGCCCGGCATGATCAGGAGATTCCCTTGGAGCGTACGATCTCGACGCCGACCGCGCCGGGCTCTTTGTCGAGCTTCTCGATCATGACCTTGACCGACGCGGCGCGGGGATGAGCAAGGCAATGGCGGGCCACGTCCTCGGCCAGGGTCTCGACCAGGTTGATATGGCCCCGCGCGATGATGGTCTTGATGCCTTTGATGATGGTGTCGTAGTCGAATGCCCGGCCGATATCGTCCTCGAGCGCGCGCGTGGCCGGGATCACATCGACATCGACGGAGAAACGCACCCGCTGGGTGACGCCCTTCTCGTTGGTATAGACACCGATCTCGAC
>DASWJG010000088.1:0-4829 GCA_036397315.1 Methyloceanibacter sp.
CTGCGCCACCGAGTGCTTGCGCGGCACGTAGCCGGCCTCGAAATGGACCTCGGCGACGCGGGCGTAGTTGCGGTTGAGGAAGCCGTAGAGGATCTCGGCGAGAAAGCGCCGCTCCTTGAAGCCGAGCCGTCCCATGATGCCAAAATCGACGGCGACGATGCGGCCCTTCTCGTCGATGAAGAGATTTCCCGGATGCATGTCGGCATGGAAGAAGCCGTCGCGCATGGCATGGCGCAGAAAGGTCTGCATCAGCCGCGCGCCGAGCGGCTTCACCTCGTGACCGGCGGCGGCGAGGCCCTCACGGTCCGAGATCGGGATGCCGTCGATCCATTCGAGCGTCAGCACGCGGCGCGCGCTCCGCGTCCAATCGACGGTCGGCACTCGGAAGCCTTCGTCGTTCTTGGTGTTCTCGGCCATCTCAGAGATGGCCGCGGCCTCCATGCGCAAATCCATCTCGATGGCGACGGATTTTGCCAAGGTGTCGACCACGGCAATCGGCCGTAAGCGCCGCGAGGGAGGATGGAAGCGCTCGATCGTCCGGGCCGCGAAGAAATAGCTGTCGAGGTCCCGCTGGAAGCGCTGCTCGATGCCGGGTCGGAGCACCTTGACCGCGACCGGCTTGAGAGATCCGTCGGCCCCGCGAACTTTCGCCTTATGCACCTGAGCGATCGAGGCGGCGGCGACCGGAGGCCCGAACTCGGCGTAAAGCGTGTCGATCGGCGCGCCCAACGCTTCCTCGACCGCGGCGCGTGCCTCGCCTTGGGAGAAGGGCGGCAGGCGGTCCTGGAGGGTGGAAAGATCGCGCGCCAGCTCGCGGCCGATGATGTCGTCGCGGGTGGCGAGGAACTGGCCGAGCTTGATGTAGGACGGCCCGAGCGAAGTGAGCGCCTCGGAGAGTTTCGTTTCGTTGGGGTTCTCTCCGGTCCCGTTCTTGCGCAGCGGCGCCGTCACGCGGGCGAACAGGGCAAGCGGCGCGGGAAGGTTGGCGCCATCGGGCATAACGCGCGCGCCCGACCAGGCGATGACGGCGCCCGCCTTGGTCAGTCGCGCCATATTGGCAATCGCGTTCATGCTAGAGCCTCGTCACAGTCGCCAGGCGGAGTGGAGCGCGGCAATCCCGCCGGTGAGATTGCGATAGCAAACCCGCTCGAAGCCCGCATTCTCGATCATCTGAGTGAAGCTTTTCTGATCGGGGAAGCGGCGAATGCTCTCCACCAGATAGCGATACGACGCGCTGTCGCCGGCGACCAGGCCGCCGAGCATCGGGATCGCGTTGAAGGAATAGGCGTCGTAGAGCGTGTCGAGGAGCGGCACCTCGACGGTCGAAAATTCGAGGCACAGGAACCGCCCGCCGGGCTTGAGCACGCGATATGCCTCGGCCAGCGCCGCCTCCAGGCGCGTGAGATTGCGCATGCCGAAGGCGATGGTATAGGCATCGAAGCTTCGGTCAGGGAAAGGCAAGGCTTCGGCATTGCCGCGCACGAAACTGAGCCGCGCCCCCTCGCTGGCGGCTCTCGCCCGTCCCGCCTCGATCATCTCGGCGCTGATATCGCAGATCACGGCGCTCGTGCCGGGGCCCGAGGCTTCCAGCACTCTCGAGGCCACGTCGCCGGTGCCGCCGGCAACGTCGAGAAGGGCGTAAGGAACGGCGCTTTTCGGCGGCGCGAGCCACGAGACAAGGTCGCTTTTCCATAGCCGGTGGAGGCCGCCCGACATGAGGTCGTTCATCAGGTCGTAGCGGCGCGCAACCTTGGCAAAGACCTCATTCACAAGGCCTTGCTTGGCGTCTTCCCGCACGGGTGCGAAGCCGAAGCTCGCCTTCGGCTTTGTCACATCTCGGCGCTTAAGGTTTTCGGGCATCGTCGCGGACAATAGCGCAAGGCCCCAGATCAGGCTATTGTTGCGGTGCAGCTAGCTTCTTCTGCACTGCAGTATCAGGCCAGGCCAGGTCGTCATGCCAGAGCTTCCCGAGGTCGAGACCGTGCGCCGGGGATTGGAGCCCGTTCTCGTCGGCAATGCGTTCGCGCGCGTCGAGCAACGGCGCCCCGATCTGCGCTTTCCGCTGCCCAAAGACTTCGGGATGAGACTATCCGGGCGAAGGATAGAGGCGCTCGACCGCCGCGCCAAATATCTGCTCGCCCGCCTCGACGACGGCGAGGTGCTGGTGATGCATCTCGGCATGACCGGCCGCTTCTCCATCAATGGATCCGCGACGAAGCCCCCGCCGAAACACGAGCACATCGTGTTCCATCTCGGCGACGGAACGGCAGTCCGATACTCCGACACGCGGCGCTTCGGGCTCATGGACCTCGTGCCCGCCGCCACGCTCGACAGTCACGCTCTGTTCAAGGGTCTCGGCGTCGAACCTCTCAGTGAGGCTCTTACGCCGGAATGGCTCGCCGCGCGCTTCAAAGGAAAAACGACCTCGATCAAGGCGGCGTTGGTGGACCAGAAGCTGATCGCGGGGCTCGGCAACATCTATGCCGGTGAGGCGCTCTACCGCGCGGCAATCTCACCGTTGCGGCTCGCGGGCTCGCTCGCCACGAAATCGGGCAAGCCGACCCTCAAAACGAAAGCCCTCGTCGCCGCCGTCAAGGCGGTGCTCGAGGACGCCATCAAGGCCGGCGGCTCGACACTGCGCGACTATAAACGCGCCGACGGGAGGCTCGGCCGCTTTCAGCACAGATTCAAGGCTTATGGCCGCGAGGGCAAGCCATGCCCCAGAAAAGGCTGCGGAGGAACCGTACGCCGCATCGTCCAGGGAGGACGCTCCACCTTCTATTGTCCAACCTGTCAACGCTAGGGGACTCACATGGTCTTGAACGTTTTTACCGTCAGGGAACCCGAACCCGAGGCGCCGAAAAAGAACGGCGCCTATGAGACGATCATCGTCTCGACCAGGGGCAAGGTCGGGCTCATCACGCTGAACCGCCCGCACGCGCTGAACGCGCTCAACACCGAGCTGATCAGCGAGCTCAACCGCGCGCTCGACGCCTTCGAAACCGACCCTTCGATCGGCTGCATCGTCATCACCGGAAGCGAGAAAGCGTTCGCCGCCGGCGTCGACATCAAGGAAATGCAGTCCAAGACCTTCGTCGAGGCCTATGGCAGCGATTTCCTTTCCCCCTTCGATCGCATCGGCCATTGCCGCAAGCCGACCCTCGCGGCGGTGGCCGGGTATGCCTTGGGTGGCGGCTGCGAACTCGCCATGAACTGCGACATCATCATCGCCGCCGACAACGCCGTGTTCGGGCAGCCCGAGATCACGCTCGGCATCATGCCGGGCGGCGGCGGCACGCAGAGGCTGACCCGCGCTATGGGCAAGGCCAAGGCCATGGATCTCTGCCTCACCGGCCGGCGCATGTATGCCGAAGAGGCCGAGCGCTCGGGCTTGGTGAGCCGCGTGGTGCCGGCGGACTGCCTCCTCGATGAAGCGATGAACGTGGCCGACAAGATCGCCGGCCTGTCGCAGCACGCGGTGATGATGATCAAGGAGGCGATCAATCGCGGCTTCGCCACGACGCTCGCGGAGGGCGCGCGCTTCGAGCGCGGCCAGTTCTATTCTCTGTTCGCCACCGAAGATCAGAAGGAGGGCATGGCCGCCTTCATCGAGAAGCGCAAGCCGGAGTTCAAGAACAAATGAGTGCCGCTTCTCTCGCTGC
The DNA here is from genome assembly GCA_036397315.1 of Methyloceanibacter sp. GTDB lineage: Bacteria > Pseudomonadota > Alphaproteobacteria > Rhizobiales > Methyloligellaceae > Methyloceanibacter. The sequence continues at coordinate 3,663 of DASWJG010000088.1, forward strand.
GGGCTATTGGCCGGGCGGGGGGATCACTGCCGGCCCCATTGAGGGGGCTGCGGGCATTGCTGGCACCGGCCCCACCGCCGAGGGGAATGCCGGCATGGCGTCGGTCGGGTAGCTCGAGGCGGCGGACCCGGCGACCCCCTGCTGGTCATCCCAGAACCGCGACGGATCGGTGATGACCGACGGATCATCGGCCTCGGTCTTGGCCGCCTTGACGACCGCCAGGACAACGTTCATTGCCTCTTCGATCTGCGCCTTCGATGTCTTGTCGGGTTTGAGGGCAAGCGCCGCCGTAAGGTCTTGCTGCGCGCGGTCGAAATCCCCCCTGGCGGTATAGACCGCGCCCCGATTCCAGAAGGCATAGAAATTGGTGGAGTCGATCCGCGCCGCCTCGTCGAGATCGGCAAGAGCCAGGTCGAGCTCGCCCTTCTGCATCCGCATGAAACCTCGATCGCTGTAGAGATACGACAGACTCCGCCCGGTGAACTTGCCTGAGGCGATAGCGCGGTCGCAGGCGGCGATGGCGTCATCGCCCGATGATTTCTCGCAGGCTCGGAAATCGGGGTCGCCCGCGGAGAGGTTGCTTGCCGGTGCCTTGGAGCCATAGGCGCCGCTCATGTCGGGCGCTTCACTATTCGACTCTTGGCTGATATCCGGCTCCGCAGCGGCCACTGTCTGCCGAGTTTGAATCTCCGGATTCTCCGGTGGCACAGGCGTGGTCAGCACAGCCGGTTCGATGCGGTCACCGCCAGGCGATGGTTCGTGCCCGGGCCAGAGCGCCAGCCCCGCGCCAAGGACGAGAAGCGCCGCTGCTGCGCCGATCGGCACCGCCCATTTCGGAAGCACGCGTGGGTCCGGACGGCCCGGTTCGGGCTTACCCGGTCGGTTGCGCCCCTCCTCCTCGGCGAGCAGGTTCACCAGGCGATCGACATGGGCGCCGACCCTCCCTGCGAAGGCGTCGATCCATTACGTGCCGGAGATGAACAGCTCGAGCGACGGCGCGGGCTCGACATTGGCGATGCGGACGGCGAAAATCGGCTTCTTCTTGCTGACGGCGCGCTCGACCTCGCGGGCGACGAAGGCGGAGTCGTTGGAGGCCTTCGACAGCACGAGAACGAAGCTGCGGGTGCTCTCGATGCCTCTGATGATCTCATCGCCGTAGGAGCGCCC
>DASWJG010000089.1:0-6524 GCA_036397315.1 Methyloceanibacter sp.
CGTGACGACCATCCTGCAAGCCGTCTGGCTCGCTCTCAAAGTCGACGGCCGGCTTATTGGCAGCGCGGTGACGCTCGCCGTGCTCGCGCTCCTACAGGCGACGCTCGGCGTGTGGACGCTGCTCCTCGCGGTTCCCATCGAGCTGGGCGTTGCCCACCAGGCCGGAGCCGTCTTGGTGTTCGCCGCCGCCCTCTATCATTTCTGGCTTGCAACCCACGGCGTCCGCGCGGGAGAGGCTCAGACCGCAGCGAGGGCCTGATCGAGATCGGCGATGATGTCGTCGACGTTCTCAAGGCCGATGGAGAGACGCACCACGTCGGCACCTGCGCCTGCGCGCTCCCGCTGCTCGTCCGAGAGCTGACGGTGCGTGGTCGAGGCCGGGTGGATGATCAGGCTCCGCGTGTCGCCGATATTGGCGAGATGACTGAACAGCTTGACGTTGCTGACCAGCGCGATGCCCGCCTCGTAGCCGCCCTTCAGCCCGAAGGTGAACACCGCGCCTGCGCCTTTCGGACAATAGCGCTTAGCAAGAGCGTGGAATTTGTTGCCCGGGAGCCCCGCATAGTTGACCCACGCGATTTTGTCGTGGCGCGCCAGCCAGGTCGCGACCGCGAGCGCGTTGTCGCAATGGCGCTGCATGCGCAAGGGGAGGGTCTCGATCCCGGTGAGGATGAGGAAGGCGTTGAACGGCGAGATCGCCGGCCCAAGATCGCGCAAGCCCAGCACGCGGCAGGCGATGGCGAATGCGAAATTGCCGAAGGTCTCGGCGAAGGTGATGCCGTGATAGGAGGGGGAGGGGGCCGACAAGGTGGGATAGCGCCCGCTCTTCAGCCAATCGAACGTGCCGCAATCGACGATCGCGCCCCCGATCGAGTTGCCGTGGCCGCCCAGGAACTTGGTCAGCGAATGCACGATGATGTCAGCGCCGTGCTCGATGGGGCGGATGAGATAGGGGGTGGCGAGGGTATTGTCGACGATGAGCGGCACGCCCGCTTCTTTGGCCACCGCGGCGACAGCCTCGATGTCGGTAATGATGCCACCGGGATTGGCGATCGACTCGATGAAGATCGCCTTGGTCTTGGGGGTGAGGGCGGCGCGGAAAGAGTCCGGGTCGGTGGTATCGGCCCAGCGCACATTCCAGTCGCATTTCTTGAAGGAATGGGTGAATTGGTTGATCGACCCGCCATAAAGCTGGCGCGCGGAGATGAATTCGTCGCCCGGCTCGAGCAGGGTATGGAACGCGATCGCCTGCGCCGCGTGGCCGGAGGCGACCGCCAACCCCGCCGTGCCGCCTTCAAGCGCCGCGACGCGTTCCTCCAGCACCGCCTGGGTCGGGTTGGTGATGCGGGTGTAGATATTGCCGAAGGTCTCAAGATTGAACAGCGCAGCGGCGTGCTCCACGTCGTCGAAGACATAGGACGTGGTCTGATAGATCGGCGTGGCGCGCGCGCCGGTCGCAGGATCGGGCTGGGCCCCGGCATGGATGGCAAGCGTGTTGAAGCCCGGCTTTCGGTCGGCGCTCATTCGCTGAACTCCCTCGCGGCTGGTCTCTGGCGACTATAGCAAGCAGAGCGCGGGGCTGCGCTGGCACTAATCGCTGTTGTTGATGGTGATGATCTCGTATTTGAAGCCTTCACCGTCGGCGAAATCCGCGAACCAAATATTGCGGCTTCCTTCGCCAACCATGAGGCCTTGGTAGTTCTTGAGGTATTGCTCGGGGTCTTGCCCCAGGATCGAGGTTTTGAGCTCAGGCCCGATCACCGTCGCGTAGTGGCCGAGGAACCACGCCTTGGAACGAATGATGCGGTTTGTCTTCCCATAATAGCGCACCGGAAAATGCAGATGGGCCACGAACCAGGCCTTGTCGTCGGCGCGGACGGCCGCCTGGAGCGCGAGGATGGTCTCCGTCTCGGGACTCTGAAACTCCGACTCCGCGGCAAGGGCAGAGGCGGCGCTGAACATGACGAAACCAAGCGCTGCGATGGCCACGCTTCGCATCAATCGCCCGCAACTTTAAGCACGCGGTGCTGCACGCCCTTGGCGCCGAGCAGGGGCCGCTTGCTCGACAGCCTACGGGAATTCACCCCGGCCCAACTGAGCTCGCCGGAAAGCCGGCCATATTCGATCTTCGGACAGCGGTTCATCACCACTTGCAAGCCGGCCTCCTCGGCCAGCCTGGCCGCGTCGTCGTTGCGCACGCCGACCTGCATCCACACCACACGAGCGCCGATCGCAATCGCCTCGCCGGTGATGGCAAGCGCGGCGCCGGAGGCGCGAAAGATGTCGACGATGTCCACCTTCTGCTCGATCTCGCCAAGCGAGGCATAGACCCTCTCGCCAAGGATCTCCTTGCCCGCTTGTCCCGGATTGACCGGGATCACGCGGAACCCCTTCGCCTTGAGATATTTCATGGCGAAATAGCTGGGCCGCGACGTGTTCGGGCTCGCCCCCACCATGGCGATGGTGCGGTATCGCGTGAGGATGTCCCTGATATAGGCGTCGCTATAGGTGTCATGGTTCATCGCAAGGAGATGGGGCGGGAGGTTCTTCGAGCAAAGTCTTCAGCGCGGCCAGCGCGGCGCCCGCTTGTCGATAAAGGCGCCGATGCCCTCTTCGGCCTCGGCATCGAGCATGTTCTCCACCATGACCGCTGAGGCGTAAGCGTAGGCGTCATCGAGCGTCATATCGAGCTGGCGGTAGAAGGCCTCCTTGCCGACTTTCAGCGTCCGCTTCGGCTTCATCGCGATCTGGCGGCCGAGCTCCAACGCCTCGATGACCACGCGGTCCGGCTCGACCACGCGATTGACGAGGCCGAGCGACTTCGCGTCTGGCGCGCTCACCATCTCGCCGAGAAGCAGCATCTCCATGGCGGCCTTGCGCGAGACATTGCGGCTGAGCGCCACCATGGGCGTCGAGCAGAACAGTCCGATATTCACGCCCGGCGTGGCAAAGCGCGCGTCCTGGCTCGCCACGGCGAGGTCACAGCTTGCGACGAGCTGGCAGCCTGCGGCCGTGGCGATGCCGTTCACCGCCGCGATGACGGGCTTTGGCGAGCGCACGATTGCCAACATCATGTCGGAGCAGGCGGCCATGGTCTTGGCGAAGAAAGCGCGACCCCGGTCGGGATCGTTGCGATGCGCTGTCAGCTCCTTGAGATCGTGGCCCGAGGAGAAGGCCGAGCCTGCGCCGGTGATGACGATGGCGCGGACGCCGTCGGAGCGGCCGATCTCGCGAACCGCGCCGGCGAGCGCCGCGATCAGCTCTTCGGAAAGCGAATTGCGCGCCTCCGGCCGGTTCAAGGTGACAAGCGCGACAGGACCCTGGTCCGCGCGCAGCAACACTCCGGCCTCGCTGGCGTGCTGGGTCGCGATCTTTGCCATTCTGTCCATCCGCCTCGTCGTATGAAGCTCAAGCGCCTTATAGCAGAGATGGCGCTCTGCCCTTCTTCCCTTTGTCCTCGGACAGGGAAGCGCGTGAAGACCGCCTTTGCCCGGCGCCATGTGGTGACATGATACCACATCGCTAATGAGCGGTATTTGTTGGAGATTTTGTTTCCGCTTGACGCTTCTCTAGGCAACAGCTAGAAGCGCCGATCCTTCGACCAGAGACCGCGAGCCATGAAGACCTTTTCCGCCACGCCCAAGGACATCGAGAAGACCTGGATCCTCATCGACGCCGGCGGTCTCGTGGTCGGCAGATTGGCTGCGCTGATCGCGATGAGGCTCAGAGGCAAGCACAAGGCGAGCTTCACGCCGCACATGGATTGCGGTGACAACATCATCGTGATCAACGCAGGGCAAGTCGTGCTCACCGGCAACAAGCGCGCCGACAAGGTCTATCATTGGCACACGGGCTATCCCGGCGGCATCAAGGATCGGACCGCCGACAAGATCCTGGAAGGCAAGCATCCCGAGCGGGTGCTGCAAAAGGCGGTGGAGCGGATGCTGCCGCGCGGCCCCCTCGGCCGGCAGCAGCTCAGGAATTTGCGCATCTATGCAGGGCCGGAGCATCCCCACGAGGCGCAGAGCCCGGTGAAACTCGATGTCGCAGCCCTCAACGCCAAGAATGCAAGGAGCGCCTGACGCCATGAGCGAGACCATGACCCTTGAAGATCTTGCTCCGCTGAAGGGCGACACCGCCACACCCCAGGCGCGCGTCTATGAGAAGAAGGTCGACGCCCAGGGCCGCGCCTACGCCACCGGCAAGCGCAAGGACGCGGTCGCCCGGGTGTGGGTGAAGCGGGGTCCCGGCAAGATTACCGTCAACGGCAAGGACCACGTCGCCTATTTTGCGCGGCCCGTCTTGCAGATGATCCTGATGCAGCCGCTCGTCGCCTCCAAGCGCGAGGGCCAATTCGACGTCATCTGCACCGTGAGCGGCGGCGGGCTTTCTGGCCAGGCCGGCGCCGTCCGTCATGGCATCTCCAAGGCGCTTACCCGCTACGAGCCCGAGCTCCGCTCCGTGCTCAAGAAGGGCGGGTTCCTGACCCGCGATGCCCGCACCGTCGAGCGCAAGAAATACGGCAAGGCCAAGGCCCGAAAGAGCTTCCAGTTCTCCAAGCGCTAACGCGGTATTTCTCCCAATTGCTCGTCATGCCCGGGCTTGACCCGGGCATCCATGCCATTGCACCTCAGCACGTGGAGAGGCAAATGGAATGGATTGCCGGGTCAAGCCTGGCAGTGACAAAGAACGTGTGACCTATGGCAAGCAGCAAGACCATCAGAGCCGCCGTGCTCGGCGCGTCCGGTTACACCGGCGCCGACATGATCAGGCTTGCCGCGCGCCATCCCGCGCTCAAGATCACGGCGCTCATCGCCAAGGGCCATGCCGGCCAGAGCTTGGCGCAAGTCTTCCCGCATCTTGCGAGCCTCGATCTGCCGCCCCTGGTCAGCTCGGACCAGGTGGACTGGAGCGAGGTCGATGTCGTCTTTGGCGCGCTGCCGCACGGCGCCGCCCATAGCGAGATCGGCAAGCTCCCCAAGCGCATCAAGATTATCGACATGTCGGCGGACTTTCGCTTACGCGATCCCAAGACCTACGCCGAGTGGTACGCCAACGAGCACAGCGCGCCGGAGCTCATCAAGGAAGCCGTCTACGGGCTGACCGAGCATTATCGCGACCAGATCAAAGGCGCGCGGCTCGTCGCCTGTCCCGGCTGCTATCCGACCGCGGTGCTGCTTGCCCTTCTGCCGCTCGCCAAGGCGAAGCTCATCGCGCTCGACGATCTCATCATCGATGCGAAGTCGGGCGTCTCCGGCGCCGGCCGCAGCTTGAAGCAGAACCTCCTGTTCGCGGAAGCGGGCGAGGGGCTCTCGCCTTACGGCATCGGCAATCACCGCCACGTGCCGGAGATCGAGCAGGAATTGGGGCTCGCGGCGGGGGGTGCCGTGACCATCAACTTCACGCCGCATCTCGCGCCCATGTCGCGCGGTGAGCTTTGCACCTGCTATGTCCGGCTTGCCGGCAAGGCGAGCGCGTCAAATCTCCGCCAGGCGCTTAACGCTGCCTACGCCGGAAGCCCCTTCGTGCGCATCGTGGAGGAGGGTGTCATCCCTGCAACCCAGCATGTGCGCGGCTCCAATTTCTGCCATATTGGCGTGTTCGCCGACCGCATTGCCGGTCGCGCCATCATGGTCTCGGCCATCGACAATCTGGTGAAGGGCTCGGCCGGCCAGGCGCTGCAGAACTTCAATCTGATGAACGGCTTCGACGAGACGCTCGGCCTCGAGCAGCTGCCGCTCTTCCCGTGAAGCGCGCTAACCTCGGCTCTTCACGTAAGAGCCTGGCGCGTCTTCGATGGCCCATAATGGGCCGCCGGAGGGATCGGGGGCCGGCACTTTGGGCCCCGAATAGGCCGCAAGCCAGGACGCCCAGTCGGGCCACCAGGAGCCGGCCGTCTCGGCTGCCGTCGCCATCCACTCCTGCAAATTGGCGGCGGGGCCGTTCGACCAGAATTGATATTTCTTCCTATCGGGAGGATTGACGACGCCGGCAATATGGCCGGACCCCGCCATGGTTAGGCGCACTGGACCGCCGAACAGCTTGCTGCCGCGGAACACCGACGCCGCCGGCGCGATGTGGTCCTCCTTAGTGAAGAGCTCGTAGATCGGGATCTTCACGCGCGAAAGATCGAGCTTTACCCCGCCGAGCTGCATCTCGCCCTTGGCGAGGCGGTTCAGATGATAGAACTCGCGTAAGTAGAAGGCGTGGTTGGCGGCGGGAAGCCTGGTCGAGTCGGCGTTCCAGAACAGAAGGTCGAAGGGGAAGGGCTTCTTGCCGAGCAGATAGTTGTTGACCACGTAAGGCCAGATCAGATCGCGCGGTCGGAGCATGTTGAACACCGCCGCCATGCGCGAGCCGTCGAGATAGCCTTGCTCGGCCATCATCTCCTCGAGGGCTTTCAGCTGCGTGTCGTCGATGAAGACGAGAAGGTCTCCCGCCTCGCTGAAATCGACCTGGGCGGCGAGGAAGCTCGCCGACACCACGCGGTCGTCGCCCTTCGCCGCCATATAGGCGAGCGTGGC
>DASWJG010000090.1:0-4699 GCA_036397315.1 Methyloceanibacter sp.
CGTTGCGCCTCGGAGTGACATCGCCGGGTCCCCTTCGTGTTCTGCCCGAATCGGCATCTTAGCCGATCCGGCGCAAGGGTTCACCCGAGTGGCGCCTGTTCCGCCTTACCCTTGCGGGGATGACTTCAGAGCCCGTTCGTACATGGCCTCGACATCTTTCTTGAGCGCGCGGCGGGTGTCCGGGCGGAGGTAGAGCATATGGCCGCCGGCGTAATCCTCGATGGTGATCGGGCTTGCGCCGTCCAGCGGACTAAGCTGGTTCACGAGATAGGCCGGCGCGAGATAGGGGGTGATCAGGTCGGTGTAACCCGCGGCGATGAACACTTCGAGCGCCCGGTTGGCGGCGCGGGCCTGTTGAATGTCCTCGAGCACCCCGGCATAGCCCTGGCGCGTCGGGCTCGTGCCGAAATCCCATTTCGAGCGCACCTCGCGATTGAGCAGCCGGTAGGTCGCATCGGTCTTATAGCCAAGCTCGTGCTGCGCATATTGGACGAAGGCGCTGGTCCAGAGGGGGACGGTGGAGTCGAGCACGGGGTCGGGTCCGTGCGGCCAGGCGCTCGCCGGATTGGGATCGGGCCCGCTGACGCTCCCGTCATAGCGGCTCAGCACCTGGCGGTTGGCGCGGTCGAACTCCTTGATGAAGAGGTGGGGCGGAATGCGCGCGAAATTCCGGCGCACGATTTCGACCGGGAGTCCGGTCAGCCGCGCCACGGTGTCGCTCGCGGCCTCGCCGCCCTGTGCGGCGCCCGATGCCAGCGCCACGAGGTAGTCCGACAGCGCATAACGCTCGGCCTCTTGCAGCGCGCCGGACAGCGCGTCGCGTCCCGTCACGCCTTTGCTCTCGAGATTGACCGCCGCATATGAGGGGAGGCCAAGCGCCCAGGGCAGCGGGTCATAATCCTCGCCATGCAGAAGGGCAAATTCGAGCGCGGGCGAGATGAGCACGAGCCCGCTCGGCGAAACGCCGCCCGTCTTCTGCAGCGCCCGGGTGATGGTCGCGGCGCGAAAGCCGCCATAGCTTTCACCGGTCAGGAAGACCGGCGAAACCATGCGTCCGGCATCGATGAGATAGAGCCTGATGAAATCGGCGAGCGAGTCGGTGTCCTGCTCGACGCCCCAGAAATCGCCCTCGGCTTTGCCGTCGCTTGCCCGGCTGTAGCCGGTACCGACCGGATCGACGAACACGAGATCGGTGAAGTCGAGCCAGCTCGCATCATTGGGGACGAGGCGGGGAGGGGGGCCGAGCAGCTCACCCTTGGCACTCACGTCGACGGCTTTGGGCCCGATGGCGCCAAGGTGAAGATAGGCCGAGGCCGCTCCCGGGCCGCCATTGAAGACGAACGTGATTGGCCGCTTGGTCTCTTGCGGCTGCCGCACATAGGCGACGTAGAAAATGCTGGCGAGCGCCTTGCCTTGCGCGTCGCGGAGCGGAAGCGTACCGACCTTCGCGCTATAGGGGAAATCCGCGCCGGCAAGGTTGACGCTGTGTTGGGTGAGCGAGACTGGCGGGAGGCGAACGGCCGCGGCCTCTCCGTCGTTCGATTTCGCTTGCGGGTTCGGCTCGCTGGCGGCCGGCTGTTCGGCTGCCCCGGTTTGCGGCGCATGGACTCCGTCTTCCGCGCGTGCGCCTACGGGGAGGACGAGTAGCGCAACGAGCGCTCCGATCTTGAAGGCGCGGCAGAGGAGGTGCAAAGGCTCCGTCACGTGATCTGCTCCAGGGTGATCTTGCGGAGAGTGCCGAAAGGGTATGTCGCAAGAAAGGTGGGAGCGTGGGGCGCTGGAAACCAGGGGGGCGGCTAGGCGTGGCAAAGACGCCACGTCCCTCGCCGTTCGGCGGATAAGGAGATAAAATGATAGGCCGTTAGGGGTTTGGCCGTTAATGTGACGGCTGGCGCAGAGCTGTCAGCCACGCATTGCCGCCTGGTTTCCCGGCGTTTCCCCGTCTCCGTGTCCTCGCCGGGATCGGTACTGCCTCGCACCCCTGATTGCGGCAAGGACGTTCGGCAGCCTTGTGCGGCCTTGAGGCTTCCACGGCGGGGGAGCGGAAGCCTCGTCCGGCAGCGTGCAAAGGTCCCCCTGGAGGCGCCGCTTTTATGAGTCTTGTGCCAAATGAGGCTCGCCATGGACCCGGATTTTAGGGGAACCGCTCCGCATGGTCAGTCCGATGCGTGAGAAACGCGTATGGCCGCCGCAGGACAAGGATTCCGATGGCGAGACCGTCGCTGCGTTCGAGGCTGCCGTCGCCGTCGTCAAGGAGACGGTGGTCAGGTCGGGCGAAGTTCTTGTTTCGGCGAAGGAGGAGCTCAACGACCACCAGCGCTGGCTCAAAGTTCAAACTGCGGCCGTTCAGGCGGATAGGCAACGGCATGACCGCTGGCTGCAACGCCAGCGGGATCGCCAAGAGGCCCTCAAGCGGCGAGAGCAGAAGCGGGCGAGGCGCCGGCTTATGCGCCAGGCAGCGGCGCGTTCGGTCAGGGACGGGGTATCGGTTGCAGTCTTGGCCGTGCGTTCGGTCCTTTGGCTCTTGGTCGCGAAGACCATCTCCGGACTGAACTACATTGATGGATTGGCTGCAAGCGGCGCGGCCTGGATGGGCGCCCGGCTCCGCGACCTCGTGCTTCATGTGGCAAGGGCTGTCTGGCGCGGCTTGCTCATTGCCGAAAGAATGGCGCGCTCTCTCGCCCTCTCGATCTGGATATTGCTCTCTGCCGGCGTCTCGCGGATCGCAGCCGTGCGTTCGGTCCTTTGGCTCTTGGTCGCGAAGATCATCTCCGGACTGAACTACATTGATGGATTGACTGCAAGCGGCGCGGCCTCGGTGGCCTTCCGGCTCCGCGACCTCGTGCTTGATGTGGCTGGGGCTGTCTGGCGCGGCTTGCTCTTGACCGGAAGAACGGCGCGCTCGCTCTCTCGCTCCATCTGGATATTGCTCTCTGCCGGTTTCGCGCGGATCGCTGCCAAGGCGCACGCTATGGCGCCCCGGGTCGGGAATTTTCTCTCCATTTGCTTCGGCGGACTTGCGGCCAGGGCCCACGACGTTTCGCGCTCAATGGGCAGAGGATTGGCGACCGGCTTCTCCTGGCTCTCGGCCAAAGCCGACATGCTCACGCGCTCGGCAGGCGAGGCGCTCGCGCCGGCCTTCGCCTCTATCTCGGCAAAGGCCTACGCGCTTGCGCCCTCGCTCTCCGAACGGATCGCCAAGGCAGGGTTGGTCGCCGGGCACGCGGCAAGGGGAGGCGTCGCGCGCGCAAGGGGACTCTTGGCGGCCGCCAAGGCCCCTCGGGTTGACGCTGAAAACGCGGTATCCTTGCCTCAGCGCGTAGGGAGGATCGATCTGAGCCAGATGCTCATTATCGCGGGAGCTCTCTTGCTGGTCTGCGGCGGCCTGATGCTGGGCGGTGGCCTCATCTTGCGCGCAAGCACGCCATCGTCACCGCTTGCCGCAGCCTCACCCTCGGAGCCTATCGCCTGGCTGTTCGAGCACAAAAATTTCCCGATCGACGAGCGCTCGCTCTTCGACTTCGCGGTGACGCCCGAGGGTGTGCGCATCAAGGGCTTCTCGATCGGCGCGGTCAATGTGTCGGATGAACCACTCGGCTCGCTCGGAGGAGTCATCAAGCCGGATCTTCACGGTCAAGAACTCAAGCTCGCGGTAATCGTCGGACAACCGGGAGACGATGCCCCCGGTGTGCAACCTTCCGAGGCTGAGGTTGCCGCCGCGCTGTCAGACGAATCGATCCCGCCGCAGGCTCCGTTCAAGCTGATCTTCCTCTTCCCCACCGCGGCGGACACCGGCGGCATGACGCCGGAGGAAGTGCTCACGGCCTCCGGTGGCCTGACGCTCAAGGTCCATTATGAGGTCGCCGGCAAACAGAGATCCTTCATCCAATATTTGCCGCCGCTCCTGCTGGAGGACCAGCTGAGCGAGATTCAAGCCGAGGCCAAGGGATCTTAGCGGGACCTCAGAAGCATTGGAGCGAAGGTGAGGCGCAGCCTCTGATGCTGAGACAGGCTTTGAACTGGCTGCAGCACCGTAAGCTGCAGCCGGCCGTCACGGCGGAAGGGTCCAAGGCCGTGGCGGTGCACACGCTGCTGCACGAGCGAAAATCGTCGTTGCAGACGCGCACGCTTTGACTGCCGGCACTGCACGGCGATTTGGGGGGCTGGAGCGACTGCACGGGGGGAACTGGGTTTCCGGTCGGAGCCCGGTTTCCGTTTTGAGCTTGCACGGCTCCCGCGGCAAGAAAGAGCGAGAGCCCGAGGACCAAGAGCACAAATCTGGTCATGTTGATTTCGCGTCCCCCCACCGATGCTCGCGGCGTCGCCTTGAAAGAGCGTCCCTCTAGATGGCCGAGTCCGTCAAGCCCAACTTGCTCGCCGAAGTTCCGCATCACCAAACGGCCAAAAAGACGAGCGAGGTTGAGCGGATCTCGGGAAAGGAGCCTCGGCTTGCGGTCTTACCTCATTGCCTCGATTTTGCTCGTGGCGGCTGCGGCCGGCCAGGGCTGCGCCACTCAAGGCCAGGCAACCCGGGCCGCTGAGCAAGCCGCGATGGAGAGCGAGGACGATGAAGCGTGCCGGCAGGAGGGCGCGCCGGGCACGCCGGCTTTTGATGCCTGCCGCAAGGAGCTGGCCGAGGCGCGGGCGCGGGCGCAACAGGCTGCCATCCAGGAGCAGAAGCGAAGGGATTTCGACCGGG
>DASWJG010000091.1:0-2758 GCA_036397315.1 Methyloceanibacter sp.
AACGTGCAGGATCGTCCGCTGCTCGACATCTGGCTCAACTCCGATGCCTTCAATGCCTTCCGCGGCACGGACTGGATGAAGGAGCCCTGCCGCTCTTGCGCTTTCAGGGAGATCGACTTCGGCGGCTGCCGCTGCCAGGCCATGGCGATCACCGGAGATGCCCGCAACACCGACCCGGCTTGCGCGCTCTCGCCCTATCATGGCGAGATGGTAAGGCTTGCGCGCGAGGAAGCGGCCAAGCCACCGACGCCCTTTATCTACCGCAACCCGCGCAACGCGGCAGAAGCCGCCAAGGCCGAGCGGCCGCTCGTTCCTGCGGAATAGCCGGGCGGCCTCTCCTTAGCCCTTATCCTTGAGATTGCGGGCGCATAGCTGCGTCAGGCGGCAAGCGCTGCATCGGCTGGACGCGCCTCTGGCTTGCCGCCCAACACACGGTAGGCATGCACGAAGGCAAGCGTGGAGACAGGAATCGAGACTAGAAGTCCCACGACGAGAGCAAGTAGGCCGAGCAGATTGATCAGCAGGAGCAGAAGCACGAAGCCGAAGAGCGGCCATTTATGCCCGCGTGTGAGGCGATGGTTCTCGCTCATCGCATCGATGGGACCGAGTTCGCGCTCGATCACGACGAAGGTCGTGAACATGAACATGAGTCCAAGGATGATCCCCGGCACGATGAGCAAGACGAATCCGATGGCGACGGCAAGCGCAAGCAGGATCGACGCTCCGAGATATTTCCAAAATGGCCGCGGATGCCAAAGCAAGGAAAGATCGGCGGTGTCGGGATTGTCGTGCGCGGCGAGATAAAATGCCGTCGCACCCATGCTGAGGAGGGTGCCGAGCGCGAGATTGATCACCGTGCCGATGATCGAAGGCTCCTCGGCAGAGCCGGTGAGTGCGGCATCGATGCCGCTGGTGAAGCCGTTGATAAGTCCTGAGACGAGCAGGATGACGAAGGCCGACCCACAAAGAACCATGGCTGCCGCTTGAACGTCTCCCAACCGAAGCTAATAGCCGAGCCCGTCGAGAATTCCATGACCCCACGATAACACACGGCGGCAATTCGCGGGATCGCCGGAAGCGATTTCCACAACGGTTACCAAACATTCCGGGGTCCGGTTTCCACCTTGCAATGCCTATTTCTTTATCGCTACCATGCGGCCGAACCGCTCGGCTGGCCTTAGCGAACCCTGCCAGCAAGCGCCATGTCCGGGTTCAAACCACCGATAACCGGCGCAAGTTCGCGCGTCATTGGTCCCGTCATCATGCAGCTCCTGTCCAAGTTTTTCTGCCGCTTATTCAGGCAGCCCGCATCTTTTCTTGGCCTCGCCGCTTCTCTTTCGCTTCTGGCCGGCGTGATGCTGGCCTCGCTCGCCACGGGTGCTGAGGAGGCTCCGGCCCCCACCCCGGACAGCGGGGGGGCGCCAAAGCCCGAAGGCGGCGTCATAATTCAGCTGCCTCAATCGCCGCCGCTCGCCGCGCTTCCCATCGGCTATATCCGCGAGATGGGCGAGCACCCAAGGCCCGCCTCGCGTCTCGACAAGGAGCCCAAAGACGCCGGCATCGCCGGAGCCAAGATGGCCATCGAGGAAGACAATGCCGGCGGCCGGTTCACCGGCCACGCCTACAGCCTCGATGTCAGCACCGTCGCCTCGGTGGAGCAGGCGGTCGCCGCCTTGCAGAAATTCTACGAGACCGGTCATCATTACATCGTCGTCGACGCCTCTGCTGACACGCTGCTCAAGCTCTCCGACTGGGCCAAGGACAAGGACATTCTTCTCTTCAATGTCCGCGCCACTGACGTGTCGCTGAGGCAGGAGAACTGCCGCATCAATGTCATGCACATTGTGCCCGACAGATACATGCTGGCCGACGCGCTCGCCCAATATCTCGTGACCATGAAATGGACGAACTGGCTGCTCGTGCACGGCTCGACACCAGCAGACCTGGCTTACGTCGATGCCATCAAGCGGGCGGCCGGCCGGTTTGGCGCCACCATCGTCGACGTGCGCGAGTACAAGGACACTTCAGGCGGCCGGCGCGACGATATCGGGACCATCCCGCCCGGCAAGCAGGCGAGCACCAACGCGGCATTCGCCGCGAACCCCGACTATCAGATCATCATCGTCGCCGACGAGGATCAGGTGTTTGGCCCGTATATGCCCTATCGCGGCGGCGCTGACCCACGGCCCGTAGCCGGCACCACGGGGCTGACCGCCACGACCTGGAGTCGGGGCCATGAGAAATGGGGCGCGACCCAGGCCCACAACAATTTCGAGAAGGACTTCAAGCGCCTGATGCTGCCGATCGACTATCAGGCCTACGTAGCGGCACGCGCGGTGGGCGAAGCGGTGACCCGCAATCCCGATGCAGATTTCGCCACCGTCGCCGCCTTCATCCACGGTCCCGAGCTCCAGCTCGCTCCCTTCAAGGGCATCAAGCAGCAGTTCCGCCCTTGGGATGGGCAATTCCGCCAGCCCATCATCATCTCCACGGACAAGGTTCCCGTCTCCGTCTCGCCCCAGCGCGGCTTCCCGCATGCAAGCCACCCGGAGATCGAAGTCGACACGCTCGGCATCGACGAGCCTGAGAGTGTTTGCAAGATGTGACGCGCGCGGGGCTCCCGCGCCGCACGTGCTCCGCTTAGCGTTCCGCCGCGGCGGCCCTGATCAAGTTCCCCTTATCGTCCAGCAAGGGCACGTTGTAGCCTTGCAGGATCACGTTGATCTCGCCCTGGTTCTCGGCAATCAGCTTGTTGATC
>DASWJG010000092.1:0-1696 GCA_036397315.1 Methyloceanibacter sp.
CGATGGCATTTTTGTTAAGGCCGTCCTGATCGCGTCGAACAGCACCCCTCCGAGGAGCGGCTTTTCGACCACACTGGTTACGCCGACTTTCTCGGCAGAGGCGACCACGCGTTCAGTCTTGTGTCCCACCATCAGGACGACAGGGATGCCAAACGTGGCAAATCGACGATCGCCCTTGCCGTCAACCATCCGCGCGAACACGTCCTGATCGAGGACAAGACAGCCGGGCGTTTCGTTCGCAGCCATGGCGCCGATGAGGGAGTGCTCGTCGCAAAGCTTCACCTCGAAGCCCTCAAGCTCCAGCGAGAAGCGCAAGGAGTCGGCCAGGACTCCATCGCCTACGGCGATGAGGATGGTTGGGGCTTCGGCCAAATCGCTCTCCTTCAAGCGCATTTCGCTCGTTTCACCTCTCCAGGATTTCGCCAAACTACCCGAGGCGGAGACAAGCCGCTTTGAGCTAAGTCAAACGGCATAATCGGCAATTCGGGAGTTGCCCGCTTACTTGGAGGTGCGTTGGGTCGGCGCGACCTTCGCGAGGATGGCCATCCTGATGAGCTCGGACAGGCTTCTTGCCTCCATCTTGGCCATCAGATTGGCGCGGTAGACCTCGACCGTGCGGGGGCTGATGCCGAGATCGTAGGCGATGGTTTTGTTGGGGTGTCCGGCGATCAGGCCCTCGAGCACCTGCCGCTCACGCTCCGATAACGAGGCGAGCCTCGCCACGATGGCCGCGGTATCCCCACCCTCCCCGCCGCGTTCGAGGGCGGCTTTAACGGCGGTCAGGATCGCCTCTTGGTCGAACGGCTTCTCGATGAAATCGACGGCGCCGGCCTTCATCGCCTCAACCGCCAGAGCCACATCGCCATGGCCGGTGATGACGATGGCGGGAAGGCCGCAAGCCTTAGCTCTCAACTGGTGGAGCAGCTCGAGTCCGGTCATGTCGGGCATGCGCATGTCGGTGATCAGGCAGCCGCCCTTAACGCTCGCAAGGCCGGCAAGAAACGACGTCGCCGAATCGTAGACGCGCACCGCAAGGCCCGTCGAGCTCAACAGGAAGGCGAGCGATTGCCGTACGGCCTCGTCGTCATCGACGATATGAACGATGCGGTTATCCGGCATCGGAAGCGCTTGCCTCGGTCGCCGATTGCAAGGTGAAGCGGAACACGGTCCCGCCGCCAGGGTTGGGTTCGGCCCACATCTCTCCGCCATGCGCCTCGATGATGCGCTTAGAGATCGATAGGCCCACCCCCATACCCGCCGGCTTGGTCGTCACGAAGGGTTGAAATAACCGCTCGGCTATCTCCTCGGAAAGCCCGCTGCCGGTATCACCCACGCTGACCACCACCTTCTCCCGGTCCGGCGCCGACGTCGTCACCAGCAACTCCTTCCGTTCGCAGCCGTGCATGGCCTCGATGGCGTTGCGCATGAGATTGAGCAGCACCTGCTGGATCTGAACCTTCTCCACCAGCACCGCGTCAGTGTGGCTGGCGAAGCGGAACAGGGTCTTGACCCCTTCGTCCTTGGCCCCGACCAGCGCAAGCGCGCTCGCTTCCTCGACCAGCTTGCTGATGTTCTCGGGGCGCTTCTCGGTTTCCCCGCGCGCCACGAATTCGCGGAGTTGACGGATGATATGGCCGGCGCGGAGCGTCTGCTTGGTGGTCTCGGCGAGGGCGTCGCGGATCTTGGGCGCATTGGG
>DASWJG010000093.1:0-2208 GCA_036397315.1 Methyloceanibacter sp.
AAATATCCGACCGCCGGGCTTGCGGTTATCAACTTCGCCAACGGGCTTTGGAGCAGCATCACGGTCAACAGCGGCGAGCTGAAGCTCTTCCTGGCGCCGAAGACGTTGGAAAAGGCTTGAGGCCTTTCGGCTGGTGTGTCCGACGAGTCGCAAACCTATGCGAATGACCGGGCGTTAGCGCGAAGCCTCGGTTACCTCTTTTCCGTCGCCAGCAAGGACGGGAGAGGCATGCCGTGGCAGGAGGTCCGTCGGAATATCGACGACCTCGACGAGGCGATGCGTCTCGCGCGCGATCTTGAGGTCTATGAGGCGGGTGTCTTTGCTCATGGCGGGTTCTTGTACTGGACCTCCACTCATCCCGATCTTTTCAATTCGACGGTGCTGACGCTCAACCTGGAATAAGGTTGTCTGGACCTAGCCCTCAAGACTCCTCGACCTTGACGGCGTGTCGGCCCCAGGCGTAACACCACCCCATGCTGACCCTTATCGATAATTACGACAGCTTCACCTACAACCTCGTTCATTTCCTTGGCGAATTGGGCGCGAGCACGCGCGTCTACCGAAACGACAAGATCACCGTGGATGAGGTCTTGGCCGAGGGACCGGAGGCGATCGTGCTGTCGCCGGGTCCCTGCGACCCGGACCGCGCCGGCATCTGCCTTGAGCTGATCGCCCGGGCCGGGCCGGTGGTGCCGATCCTCGGCGTCTGCCTCGGGCACCAGGCCATCGGCCAGGTCTATGGCGGCCGCGTCGTCCGCGCGCCGACCCTCATGCATGGCAAGCTGTCAAAGGTGCATCACACCGGCAAGGGCCTCTTCGCCGGCATCCCGCAAGATTTCTCCGCCACGCGCTACCATTCGCTCGTGGTCGAGCGCGCGAGCTTGCCGGGAGCACTCGAAATTACCGCGGAGACGGCCGATGGCGTGATCATGGGCCTCCAACACACGCGCTATGCCGTGCACGGGGTGCAGTTCCATCCCGAGAGCATCGCGTCGGAGCATGGCCATCAGCTGCTTGCCAACTTCCTCGACCTTGCCCGCGTCGAGCGGCGCGCCCGCGGCTCGACGCAAAGAGAAGCGGCCGGTGCCCTCTAGCCCTGGTCTTGCGAGCACGGCGACGCTTGTGGATCTGCGCCCCGCCCTGCGCAAGATGGCTGCGGGCGAGACGTTCACCGAGAATGAAGCGGCCGAGATCTTCGCGCTGATCATGTCAGGCGCCGCGACCGAGGTGCAAGTCGGGGCGTTGCTGATGGGGATGCGCGCCCGCGGCGAGACGGTAGAGGAGATCGCCGGCGCCGCCCGCGCCATGCGCGCGCGCGCCGTGAGGGTGCGCGCACCGGAAGGCGCCATCGACACTTGCGGCACCGGCGGCGACGCTAAGGGCACGCACAATATCTCGACATGCACCGCCTTCGTAGTCGCGGGCGCCGGCGTTCCGGTGGCCAAGCACGGCAACCGGTCGGTCTCCTCGCGCTCAGGCTCGGCGGACGTGCTCGCTGCGCTCGACGTCAATATCGAGTGCCGCCCGGAGACGATCACAAAGTGTATCGAGGGCTGCGGGCTCGGCTTCATGTTCGCGCCAACCCATCACGCCGCCATGCGCCATGTCGCCAAGGCGCGGACTGAGCTCGGCACGCGCACCATCTTCAATCTGCTGGGTCCGCTCGCCAATCCGGCCGGCGTGAAATATCAGGTCGTCGGCGTGTTCAACGAAGCGTGGGTCGAACCCATCGCGCGCGTGCTCGGGCTGCTCGGAGCCGAGAGAGCCTGGGTCGTGCATGGCGCCGATGGTCTCGACGAGCTCACCACCACCGGCATCAGCCATGTGGCGGTGCTGGACGCCGGGAGGGTCTCGACATTCAAGGTCTCGCCGAAGAATGCGGGGTTGTCGGAAGCGAAGCCCGAAGACTTGATCGGCGGCGATGCGGCCGAGAACGCCGCCCATATCCACGCCGTGCTGGGAGGAAACCAAGGACCGTTCCGAGATATCGTGCTCCTGAACGCGGCGGCGGCGCTGCTGGTCGCCGGTAAGGCGAAGACGCTTCGCGAAGGTGTCGCGCTTGCCGCAGAGTCCATCGATAGCGGCAAAGCCAAGGGCGTGCTCGAAGCGCTCGTTAAGCTCAGCCATGATAAGGTCTGACCGTGGCACAGGTGCTCGACAACATCCTCGCCTATAAGCGCAAAGAGGTGGACGCCGCCAAAGCGGCGG
>DASWJG010000094.1:0-2797 GCA_036397315.1 Methyloceanibacter sp.
ATGCGCACGCCGTTGTCCCTGCCGAGATTGATGAGCGCGCTGCGCAGGAAGGGACCCCGCGCATCGGCGATGACGCTGCCCGTGATGTAATGCAAGGCAGGCTCATCGACGGCATTCAGCAGCGAGCGGAGATGCGCGACATTGCGCTCGAGCGACTTGGCCCGCCATTCCCATTGCTTGAGCTGCTCGTTCTCCGCCTTCAGCCGATCGATCTCGCCCGCCAGGCCGACATAGGAGCGCGCGCGCGCTAAGGCATGGCGCCCCATGATGACCGGCGCCGAAGCGGCTTCGAGCAAGGGCGCGGTCAAATCGACGAAGCGGTCCCGCACGTCGCCGACCGCGCCGTGACCGATGCGGCTCAACACCAAGAGGACGGCACAGAGGAAGTAGAGCGTGAAATTGAGCAACTCACCTGGGGCCCGCCAGGATCGGCGTGGCCTCGGCCTAAATGGTGAATGGCCCCCGCGCATTTTTCGCGTCATCCTTGAAGGTCACGCATCCCGCGTTTCCTTCCTCACTTTTGGGGCTGCTCAGCCAGCAGCCCCCTCCCGCTTACGGCCGGCTCATGGCTTGACCAAAAAATCAGCCATGGTGTCGAGCTGCTCCAGGGCCTTTCCAGTTCCTCGCGCGACACAGCGCAAAGGATCTTCAGCGATCTTGTACTTGACTCCGGTCTCCTGCGAGAGCCTCGCATCGAGCCGATCGAGCAGTGCGCCGCCGCCGGTCAGGTAGATTCCGGAATCGCAAATATCGGCGGTGAGCTCGGGTGGGACGTCGGCCAGCGCCTGACGTATGCCCCCGACGATCTGCTGTATCGGCAGATTCAAGGCCTGCGGGATGTCGTCGGGCTCGAGGATGATATCGGCCGGGAAGCCGCGATGCAGATCGCGCCCCTTGATATGGATGGGCATGCGCTCGCCGTTCGACTTGGCGATGGCGCAGCCCGCATCCTTCTTGATGGTCTCGGCGCTCGTCGCGCCGATCAGCAGATTGTATTTGAAGCGGACATAGTTGACGATCGCCTCGTCGAACGAGTTGCCGGCGCTGCGCACCGAGCGCGAATAGAGCACGCTGCCCATGGAGAGCACGGCGATATCGGTGGTGCCGCCGCCGATGTCGACAACCATGGAGCCGCGCGGCTCTTGAATTGGCAGGCCGGCGCCAATGGCGGCCGCGATCGGCTCCTCGATCAAATAGACCCGTCTTGCGCCAGCCGAAAGGCCGGCTTCATGCACGGCGCGGCGCTCGACCGGTGTCGCGCTCGCCGGCACGCAGATCATGATGCGCGGACTGGTGAAGAGCCTGCGCTTGAGCACCCGCCGGATGAAATGCTTGATCATCTCCTCCGCGGCGGAGAAGTCGGCGATCACGCCGTCGCGCAAAGGCTGAATCGTCTCGATCTTGGTCGGGGTGCGTCCGAGCATCGTCTTGGCCTCGTAGCCAACGGCAATGACACGGCGATCTCCGTCCCGCTGCTGAGTGACAGCGACAACGGAAGGTTCGTCGAGCACGATCCCGCGCCCCGGCACGTAAACCAGGGTGTTAGCCGTGCCAAGGTCGATGGCCATGTCCGCCGAGACAAAGCCCAAGACCCGCGAAAACATACGCCCGCCCCAATCTGGCTCCCCGCAACGAGCCATCTACGCCACGGTGCGACCGGCAGGCAGCAACTTCTCTGTGACAGATTCTTAGCCGTCCGCCGACGCAGCGCCATGTTGCGGCAAATCGGAGTCGGGGGCAATGCGTTGGAGGCCCAATTTGAAAAAACAATTTGCTTGCGCTGTCTCTCGAAGCAGCTCCTTGCCGGCAAAGCGCGAGCCGGCCGACCCGAAGCCTCGGCGGTTTGCCCAGTTAAAGGGCACGCTGAAGGTTGGCACCCAAGCGGGCGGCAGGCCTCCAAATTCCGGGACAGCCATGAAGCGGCCAGCTTTGGGCCCGCCGCCCAACTTTGAGGCAAAGTGCGCCTAGGCGGTTCTCACGAGGCCAGCATCGTCTCGGGCTTCCGCCGCGCCTCGCGCGCCAGCAATTTATTCAGTGCGCTGACATAGGCCCGCGCCGAGGCGACCATCGTGTCGGTATCGGAGCCGCGGCCGGTGACGGTCTTGCCGTCGGCTTCGAGCCGCACGCTCACCTCGGCCTGGGCATCGGTCCCTTCCGTCACCGCGCTCACCTGGTAGAGCGGCAGCCGCGCCTCGTGCGGAACGATCGCCTTGATCGCCTTGAAGGTGGCATCGACCGGTCCGTCGCCGGTTGACTCGTAGGTGTGTTGCTTGCCGTCTACGTCGAGCGTGATGGTCGCCTTCTGCGGACCGCCGGTGCCGGCGATCACCGTCAGCGCCACCACCTTGATGCGGTCGTGAGCGCTCGCGATCTCCTGATCGACCAGAGCCTCGAGATCCTCGTCATAGACATGCTTCTTGCGGTCGGCGAGCGCCTTGAAGCGGACGAAAGCGTCCTCGAAGGCGTTGTCGCCGAGCTCATAGCCGAGATCCTTCAGCTTCTCGCGGAAAGCGTGACGGCCTGAATGCTTGCCCATGACGAGCGAGGATTCCTTCAAGCCCACGCTTTCCGGTGTCATGATCTCGAAGGTCTCGGCATGCTTCAAGATGCCATCCTGATGGATGCCGCTTTCATGGGCGAAGGCGTTCCGTCCCACGATGGCCTTGTTGTATTGAACCGGGAAAGCCGTCACGCGGGAGACGAGCTTCGAGGCGCGCGTCAGCATGGTGGTATCGATGCCGGTCCAGAACGGCATGACGTCGCCCCGCGTCCTGATGGCCATGACGATCTCTTCCAG
>DASWJG010000095.1:0-1769 GCA_036397315.1 Methyloceanibacter sp.
GATCTCCTCGAGCTCGCCCATCTCGGCGTCGGTCAGTCCGTCGGTGCCGACCCCGAGCGCTCTCACCAGCGCGCGGTGAACGATGAGATCGGCATAGCGGCGGATCGGCGAGGTGAAATGCGCGTATTTGCGCAGGTTCAACCCGAAATGGCCGAAATTGCCGGGCGAGTATTCGGCCTGGGCCTGGCTCCGCAGAATGACCTCGCCGACGAGCTCGGCGGTGGGTGTGGCCCGGGTCTCGGCCAGGATGCGGTTGAACTGGGCAGGCTTAAGCGTGCCCGACTTCGGCAGCTTAATCCCGATCGTGCTGAGGAACTCCCCGAGCGAAGCGAGCTTCTCCTTCGACGGGCTGTCGTGGACGCGATAGATCAGCGGCGATCGCTTCGCCTCCAAGGTCTCGGCCGCAGCGACGTTGGCGGCGATCATGAACTCCTCGATCAGGCGATGGGCATCGAGCCGGGGAGGGCTCGCCACGCCCCGCACCCGGCCCTTGTCGTCGAGCAGAATCTTCCGTTCCGGCAGATCGAGGTTGAGCGGCCCCCGCTCGGTGCGCGCGAGCACGAGGCTCGCATAGGCCCCCCACAAGGGCCTGAGCACGGGATCGAGCAGCGGGCCCGTGACCTCGTCGATGCGCCCGTCGATTGCGCTTTGCGCCTGCTCATAGGTGAGGCTCGCGGCGGACCGCATCAGGGCCCGGAGGAAGCGGTGGCCGAGCTTTCTGCCGTCCTTGTCGAACACCATGCGCACGGCAAGGCAGGGCCTCGGCTCGTTCTCGATGAGCGAGCAGAGATCGTTCGAGATCCGCTCAGGCAACATCGGCACCACGCGGTCCGGGAAGTAGACTGAGTTGCCGCGCTTGCGCGCTTCCTTGTCCAGCGCGCTCCCGGGCCGCACGTATGAAGCGACGTCGGCGATGGCGACGATCACCACCCAGCCGCCGCGATTAGTGGGATTAGGGTCGGCTTCGGCCCATACCGCATCGTCATGGTCGCGAGCGTCAGAGGGGTCGATGGTGACGAGGGGGAGGTGCCTCAGATCCTCACGGCGCTTGAGCTCGGGCTCCTTGGCGGCTTCGGCCTCGCCCAGTGCGGCTTCAGGGAAACGATCGGGGATGCCGTGGGCATGGACCGCAATGAGGCTCGTCATCTGCTGCGCCGCCGGATTGCCGAGCCGCTCCATGACGCGGGCGGTTTGCACGCCCACGCGCGAGCCGCGCGCAATCTCGAAGCGCACCAGCTCGCCATTTTCGGCATCTCCGGTGGCACCCCGCGCCACGGGCCATTCCTTCAGTTGCTTGCGCTCGACCGGATCGATCACGCCCGTGCCTCCGGGAAGCGCGCGGAAAATGCCAAGCAGACTTCGCGCGGCCTGGGCCAGGCGCTTGATGGTCCGCGCCTGATAGGGGTAGTCGGCATCGGGGCCAAGGGCGGTGATCCGCGCCAGCACGCGGTCGCCGACGCCGGCCACGGGGGCCGCCTCGCGTTTGCTCTCGGCCATGAGGATGCGGGGCGGAGCGCCATGCTCTTCGTCCCACACCGAGGGCCTGGCGATGAATTCGCCGTCGGCGTCGCGGCCGGTGATCTCGATCACCGTCACCGGCGGCAAGACGCCAGGCCGCGTCAGCTTGCGGCGTGAGCCGGCGATCAGCCCGTCATCGGCCATGTCGCGCAAGAGTGCTTTCAGCGCGATCCGGTCGCCGCCCTTGACCCCGAAGGCGCGTGCGATCTCGCGCTTGCCGGCCTCACCGGTTGCGGTGGCGAGAAAGTCTA
>DASWJG010000096.1:0-3028 GCA_036397315.1 Methyloceanibacter sp.
GTAGTGGATGTAGCGGGTCGCCGGCGGCGTCGACTGGATCTGCACGATGTTCGGCGGCATGACGCTGTTCAGCAGCCACGTCACGCCCACCCTGAATTTGGCGGCGAAGCCCGGCAGGAAGGAGAGATAGAACCCGCGCCATAAGAGCCAGGCAAGCGTGCCCGACAGCTTGATGCCGTAGACGTCGGCCACCGCCTTGCTCATGCCGAGCGAGGCGAGCGAGCCTTTCGAGGTATAGGCGAAGGGCTTGAGCGCCTTCCCCTCGATCTTGGCGATAATGTTATCCGCCATCTGCCGCCCTTCGCGCACGGCGAATTGCGCGGTCTGGGTCGCATAGTGGGCCGGATCTTCGCCCGGGTTGTCGACTAGCGGGATGAGGGCGGAGTCGCCCAGCGCCCACACGCCGTCCAGGCCCGGTACGCGCATGAAGCGGTCGGTCCTGATGCGGCCCCAGTGCATGTCGAGGCCGAGCGCCTCCACCAGCCGGTGGGGTCCGTTGCCGATGGTGGCGACAATGGTCGAGGTCGGGATGATGCGTCCGTCGGTCAACTCGACCGCCGTGCCCGTCGCCGATTTGGTGCCGACGCCGGTCAACACCTCGATGCCGTGAATTTGTAAGCGCCGCGTGGCGTATTCGGCGAGATCGGCGGGGAAGGTCGGCAGGATACGGTTGGCATATTCGATCAGATAGAAGCGGATCTCGTCGGTCTTGATGTTCGTATAATATTTGAGCGCGCGGCGGACGAGCTCGCGTACCTCCGCGACGGTCTCGACCCCTGAGAAGCCTGCGCCCACCACCACGAAAGTGAGGAGCTGCTGCTTCGCCTCGGGCTCGTCGGTGATGTCGGCCGTCTCCAGGCAGCCGATGACATGGGTGCGCAAGCGGTGCGCGTCGGCCAGGTCCTTCATGGTGAGCGCATGCTCGGGCAGGCCGGGGAAGCGGTTGAGGTCTACGCCGGTGCCGAGCGCGATCACCAACTCGTCATAGGTAAGGTCGACAGGAACACGCCGCGTGCCCTGGACCACGGTCACCGACTTCTTGGCGAAGTCGATTCCCATGACTTCGGCCTGCCGCACCTGGAGGTGGCGGAGCAGTTGGCGCAGAGGAACGACCGCGTCGGCGGAATGGATGCTCGAGGCGGCGACCTCTGGCAGCAGCGGCTGGAAGACAAAATAGTTATTGCCGTTGACGAGCTCGACTTCGAGCTTGCCTCGGCCAAGCCGCTCGAGCGCCTTGGCCGCGAACACGCCGCCAAAGCCGCCGCCGATCACGAGGACCTTTCTCTTCTCCACGGGCTGTTCCATGAGCCTCTCTCGCTGAATTCCCAAGGCATACCTACGCCGATGCTGCACTGCGTCAAGTCACCCTTGCGAAAGGCGCACGCGGCCTTTTTCGCGCCTTAAGGATGCTGGCATGCATGCCTTGGCGTAAATATCGATTACCTATGGACTCGATAGCGGCACGCCGGGCCAAGGAGGCCGCCCGTTGCCTGGCGTTGCTTAAGTGGGCGCCTTTGACTACGTTCCCCGAGCGAAGCACCCGTAGCTCAGTTGGATAGAGCGTTGCCCTCCGAAGGCAGAGGTCACAGGTTCGAATCCTGTCGGGTGCGCCATAAGTGGCAATAAAAAAGCCTGAAACTAGAGTAAGCTGGGTCGCCTAAAGCTTCAGGGTAGGAAGCTAAACCAAAGAATGGAGAGGACGACATGAGGAAGTTTCTAATGGTGGCCGCGGCCGCCGCGATCGCGCTGGTTGGTTTGTCGGCCAACATGTGTGGCGGCGAGGAGCAGAAGGCGCCGGAGACGCCCCCGGCAGAATCACCGCCGCCGGCGCAATAGCCGCCTCAACGCATTGAAGCATGGCGCGCGCTTGGCGCGCCTTGGAGGATTTAGGTCGGCACCGGGCCGGATTGTTTGGCCGGAGGCTGGCCTATTTCAGTGCCTCTGCCGCCTTCAACACTTCATCGGCGTGGCCTGGCACCTTCACCTTGCGCCAGACACCGCGGATCGCGCCCTTCGGGTCGATGAGGAAGGTCGCCCGCTCGATGCCCATGTATTTCTTGCCGTACATGCTCTTCTCCACCCAGACGCCGTAGGCTTGGCAGACCTTGCCGTCCTCGTCCGCTCCGAGCGGGAAGGGGAGCTTGAACTTCTTCTTGAATTTGTCGTGGCTTGCGACCGTATCCCGCGACACGCCCACGATCTCGGCCTTCACCTTGGAGAAGTCTGGAAGCGCGTCGCGGAAGGCGCAAGCCTCCGCCGTGCAGCCCGACGTGTCGTCCTTGGGATAGAAATAGAGCACGACCGTCTTTCCCCTCAGATCCTTCAGCGAGACCTTGCCGCCGCCGTCCGCCGGCAAGGTGAAATCCGGCGCCTTGTCTCCCAGCTCCACGCTCATGCTTCTCCTCCTAAAGCTCGGGGTCTCACTTTTGGCGCCTACGGCCTAGCCTCATCCAGCTCTTTGGTCATTCTGATATGCGGCACGGTGTTCTCCTCGAACGGCTCGCCTTGGCCAAGATAGCCGAAGCGCGCGTAGAAGCCCTCGGCGCCGAGCCGGGCATTGAGCGCGATGAGACGGTAGCCCTCGCCTCGCGCCCACTCTTCCGCGTGGGCAAGCAGAAGCGCCCCGATCCCTTCCCCCTGCCAATCTTCCGCCACCGCCATCTGGCGGAGCTGTAGGGTCTCGCTATTGAGGGGCTTGAGCGAGACGGTGCCCGCCACCGCGCCGCGGGCAACGGCGCAGAAATGCCGGCGCAGCGCATCGTCGGCGTGCTCTTCGTCTGTGAGCGTCAAGCCGAGCGGGCGCCGCAGGATCGCCTCGCGCAGCGCGAGCGCCTGGCGGTAGAGGTCCGAGCCAAGCGGCGCCTCGAAGACTAGAATGCCGTTCTCGTCCGCCACGGGCGCCCTCATGGCGTCGCGGCAAGCTGCTCGACCATGGCCCAGATGGCGGCGATCTGGGGCGCGTCCTTGCCGAGATAGTCGAGCCCGGTATAGCCCCACCAGTCCCAGCAGCCCTGCGGATTGATCCCCG
>DASWJG010000097.1:0-3837 GCA_036397315.1 Methyloceanibacter sp.
AATTTCGGCCACCTTGCCTATGAGGTCGACGATATCTACGCGACCTGCGAGCGCCTCATGAAGAACGGGGTCGTCATCAACCGGCCGCCCCGCGACGGCCACATGGCCTTCATCCGCTCGCCCGACAATATCTCGATCGAGTTCTTACAGAAGGGCAAGCCCAAGCCCAAGCAGGAGCCCTGGGCGTCGATGCCGAACACCGGCAAGTGGTAACGATAAGTGGTGCCCCCTAGGAGGATCGAACTCCTGTTTTCAGGTTGAAAACCTGACGTCCTGACCATTAGACGAAGGGGGCGCGCGAACAGCCTCGTCATATAGAAAGCTTTGCCGCGGCAGGCAAGAACGGGGCTAAGCGTGCCCACCGCGCGGGTCGGCGGCGTCCTCGATCATGAGTTCGACGCTGTCCCGCCCCTGCCAGCTCGTGCGGCGCAGATGGCCCGCAACATGGAGCGGCAGCCCCTCCCCTTTGAGCAGAAGCTTGCCAAGCGGCGTCTCGGCCACGCGGAAGGCGCAGGCCTCGATGCGCGCGCCGTCTGGCGCTTGGAGCGTGC
The DNA here is from genome assembly GCA_036397315.1 of Methyloceanibacter sp. Lineage (GTDB taxonomy): Bacteria > Pseudomonadota > Alphaproteobacteria > Rhizobiales > Methyloligellaceae > Methyloceanibacter. Next base: position 552 of record DASWJG010000097.1, read on the forward strand.
AGCGGATATGCGCCTCCTTGATCGCGCGAACGCGGCTCAAGCGGTGCGCCGGAAAGACGAAGCGCGGTTCGGGGTGCCCGGGCCCATAGGGACCGGCGCGATCGAGCAGGTCCATGAGCTCCTTGCTGGCGCCGCCCGCCGACAGCGCGCCGTCAATGGCAAGCTGACGGACCGAGGACGCTTCAGCCACCGGCCGCGCGAGACGCGCAAGCAGGAACTGGAGCAGCGCGTCGTGCTTGCGGCGCTCGAGCTTGAAGCCTGCCGCCATGGCGTGACCGCCGCCTTTGACGAGGAGCCCTTCATGCACGGCCGCCCGCACCACGGCGCCAAGGTCGACCGCGGCGATCGAGCGCGCCGAGCCTGTCGCGAAACCGTCAGGCTCGAGCGAAGCGACGAAGGTTGGAAGGCGGAAGCGCTCGGCGACGCGGCCGGCGATCAGTCCGAGCAGCCCCTTGTGCCAGCCTTCGGCGCCGAGAAAGAGCAAAGGCCGGCCGGACTCAACTTCAAGTTCGGCAAGGGCGAAGGCCTCCTCGAGCATCCGCTCCTCGATTGCCCTCCGCTCGTCATTGAGCGCTTCGAGCTTGGCGGCAATCCCGCGCGCCTCGATCTCGTCGTCTGAGGCGAGAAGCCGCGCGCCGAGGCTCGACGCGCCGATCCTGCCGCCGGCATTGATACGCGGGCCAAGGATGAAGCCCAAAGTGTAGCAGGTCGGCGCCGCATCGATGCGGGCGGCATCGGCGAGCGCGCGTAAACCTTGGTTGTGCCTGAGCCGCAAGACTTTAAGCCCCTGCGCCACGAAGGCGCGGTTCGCCTCTCTGAGCGGCACCACGTCGCACACCGTGGCAAGCGCCACGAGATCGAGCAGGCTCAGCAGATCCGGCTCGGGGTGATTGCGATAGAAGCCCTCGCGGCGCAGCGCGCGCGTCGCCGCCACCAAAAACAAAAAGACGACACCGGCCGCGGCGAGATGTCCTTGCCCCGAGAGATCGTCCTGCCGGTTGGGGTTGATAACCGCGAAGGCCGGCGGCAGGGCGTCGTCGGCCTGGTGGTGATCGATGACGATGATTTCCGCTCCGGCCGCGTTGGCGGCGGCGATGGCCGTGTCCGAAGTGGTGCCGCAATCGACGGTGAGGATGAGACGCGCGCCGTCTTTGGCAAGGCCCTCAAGCGCCGCTGGAGACGGCCCATAGCCCTCGGTGAGCCGGTCGGGGATATAGGTCGTGGGACTCTGCCCATGGGCGCGCAGGAAGCGCTCGATGAGCGCGACAGAGGCCGCGCCGTCGACATCGTAGTCGCCGAACACGGCAATCGGCTCGTGTCCCCTGATGGCAGAGGCGAAGCGCTCGGCCGCCTTCTCCATGTCCTGGAGGCGCGCGGGGTCGGGCAGAAGCGTGCGGAGCGAGGGGTCGAGATAGCGGGCGGCGGTGTGGGTCTCCGCGCCGCGCGCGGCAAGCACGCGGCCGAGCAGTTCGGGCAGACCGTGCGCCTGCGAAATGGCCGTGGCAGTAAGCGCGCGGCCAGGATCGAGGCGCTCGACCCAGCGGTAGAAGCGCGCGGAACGCTCGACGCCGAGAAGCGCGGGTGCGCTCGCCAGGTCTGCTGTTGGGTATTTTAGGGCCGCGGTCACTCGACGCCATCCACTCGCTGGTCTCCGACTGGAGCGAGTGTAAGGTGATTCGGGTGCTCCCCCTCCCCCTTGGGGGATCAGTCGAACTTGCTGATGTCGGGGTGCTCGGCCTTGATCCAGCGCACCGTGCGGGTCGAGGCGCGCATTACCAAGGAATGGGTGAAGATCGCCTCCCTGGTGAAGCGCACGCCCTCAAGCAGCGAGCCGTCGGTGATACCGGTGGCGGCGAAGGAGAGGTCGCCCGTCACCATGTCGCGCATGTGGTATTTGCGGCCAAGATCGACGATGCCGGCGGCGCGGGCGCGGTCGCGATGCTGTTCGTTGGCGGCGACAAGCCGACCTTGCATCTGGCCGCCAATGCAGGCGAGAGCCGCGGCGGCGAGCACCCCTTCTTGCGCCCCGCCGACGCCCATGTAGATGTCGATGCCGGTCTCGAGCGGCTCGGTCACGTGGATCACGCCGGCGATGTCGCCATCGCCGATCAGGCGGAGGGCGGCGCCTGCGTCCCGCACCTCCTCGATGAGCTTGGCGTGGCGCGGACGGTCGAGGATGCAGACGGTGATCTCGCTCAGCTTCACGCCTTTGGCCAGCGCCAGCGCCTTGAGGTTGTCGACAGGAGACGCATCGAGATCGACCAGGCCTTCGGGAAAGCCCGGCCCGATGGCGATCTTGTCCATATAGATGGTGGGCACCTTCAACAGGCTGCCGCGCTCGGCGACGGCAAGCACCGCGAGTGCATTGGGAAGCGCCTTGGCACACAAGGTCGAGCCTTCCACGGGATCGACGGCAAGATCGACCTTAAGGCCCGATGCGCCTAAGGCGCCGACCGTCTCGCCGATATAGAGGAGCGGCGTCTCGTTCTCCTCGCCCTCGCCGACCACCACCACCCCTTCGATCGGCAGACGGGCAAGCTCCCGATACATGGCGGCAGCGGCCGCCTCGTCGGCGGCGGCCTCGTTGCCGCGGCCGCGCCACAGCGCGGCGGCCACGGCGGTTGCCTCGGTGACGCGAACGATATCGAGCGCCAAAGCGCGGTCGAGCTCGGTCTTGGCCTGAGCCTTCGACACGTCCGTTCCTCCCTGCCCTCACGCGATCTTAGCCGTCGCCTGTAGGGCTAGCACTTCAGTATCACAATTTTTCGATGCGGATCATCTGCGGCTTTTGATCGACATGGCCGTCGCGCTCGATGGCGGCCAGCGCTTTGCGGATCGCGGCCTCCGTGGTCTGATGGGTGATCATGACGACAGCGGCCGGCGAGCCTTTATGGGGCCGGTCGAAGCCCGGCAACTCGGCGCGCGGCCTCCGCTGCACGATGCTCTCGATGGAGATCCCCTGGTCCGCCATGCGGCTGGCGATGGCGGCGAAGGCGCCGGTCCGGTCGTAGACCGAGAGCCTGATATAGTAGCCGCCCTCGTGCGCCCGCATCTGCGCCCTCTTGTAAGGTTTGAGGCTCCTGGCCTTGGCGCCGAAGGGCGGAAGGATGTGGCCGCGGGCGATGTCGATGAGGTCGCTCGTCACCGAGGAGGCGGTAGGGCCGGCGCCAGCGCCGGGCCCGATCAGCATCACGTCGCCCACGAAGTCGCCGTCGATGGCGACGCAGTTCGATACGCCGTCGACCTCGGCAATTGCCGTATGCTTCGGCACCATGGTCGGGTGCAC
>DASWJG010000098.1:0-13807 GCA_036397315.1 Methyloceanibacter sp.
CCATAACCCGCATATCGTTCCGGCAATCAGCAGCAATGTCGTGAGTGGCCCGCCGATAGAGGCGGAAATCGGACGCGCGAGCGCCCAAAAATGCACGAGGGCAGCGAGGAGCAGTAATGCAGCAGCCCCGATTGCGCCGCCGATCCCGTAGCCGATCCTTGTCCTAAGCGTGCCCTGGTCTTCCCACGCACGGTCCTTCGCTGACACGCCCAACACCGCCGCCACGATGTTCTCCGCGTCGTCGTCGAAGCTTTCATGGCGGAGAGGCATCGCATTCTTGCCGGTGACGGCTCGCACGTCCTCCGGCAATTGCTCCGGTTTTGGCATGCGCGCGCCGGCGACGAGGATTGGCAAGATAAGCATGGGCCGGGCCAAGGCTGCTCTGAGCTCGGCACGCACGAAGTCGTCTTGTTCCCAAATCCGTCCGCTGCCCGGCGGATGGGCCGGTTCCAGCCACTTATCGCCGATGAAAACGAGGGCTACGTCGCTGCGGCCGATCTCCGACTCGATTCTTCGCACGAAATCCTCGCCACCGCCGATGGTGTTCACGTCGAAGAAGAGGTTCGACTTCGGCAAGAGGCGCGCGAGGCGGTCATAGACCCGCCCGGCGGCGGAGCCGGTGTCTTCGCGGCGGTAGCTGATGAAGACTCTCTTTGCCACGACGGAGCCAGCGCGAGACCAGTCATTGGACCTTGTCGAGAACGATAAGCAGTCCGGCCTTTTCGAGATGCTGCTTGCCAGTCAGCTGGCTTGTGACCACCTGCACTTTACTGCCGTCGCTCGCAAACTCGTAGATCAGAACGGTGACATGGCCACCATTAAACGGACGCTTGGCGATTTGCGGCGACAGAACATTCACGCCGCTCGTCAGCCATGCGCGCGCCTCCTCGGCGGTGATGGTGTCGGCAGATTGGGCGAAGGGGAGGTCCTGAAGGACGAAGACGATGAGGCGGTAATGGCCGGGATCGACGAAGAACAGTCCTTGCAAGAACTCGAACAGGGTGCGAGTTGCCTCATCGCGTTTCACGCTTGCCGGCCATCGCTCATTCTCGGCCGAGGGCGAACCGTCGTCGTTGATGCGCTCGAGCCGCGTAACAAGCGCCACGCCGCCGGGTTCAGTGCGGAAGAAGCTCCGCTCGACATAGCCATTCTGCTCGAGTGCCGCAAGGATCGCCTCAGTAACGTCGCCAAGCGTGCGGTAGCCGTCGAGGAGCCTGTCAGGCAGCACGTAGGACGCCGAGGCCGCAGGCGGTGGCCACGGAAACTCTGGAAGGCTACCACTCACAGCTGGTGTTTCGGGCTCCGGGGAGGCTTCATTAGGGGCCGCGAGGTGACTATCGGCCCCGTCGGGCGGGATCTTGAAGGAGAAGGAATCGCCAGCCCCGGGTGCCGTTTCCGGCAGCTGCGCGCTTATCATTGTGAGCGACCCGATGGCATAGGCAAACAAGGCCAGAGACGACATAACTATGGCGCCGCGCATTGAGGATTTTCGGATTAAGAATGCGGCGGCAATCCCCGCGGCAACTATGGTCAAAAGGATCAAGAACTCTGCCAGTCTGTCAGCGAGGGCTACAGGCAGCAGCCCATGCGCGAGCAGTTCGAGGCCGAGCCAGAGAAGAGGGAAGAGCAGAAGACCGGCCAGGATTCTCAACCAAACCGGCGCCAGGCCACGCCAAAAACTTGAAGCAGCCATCTCGTCGTACCTTACGCTTCAGATGCTGGAGTTATACACGACCTGGCGTCGTCGTCTGTGTCTTTGCGGCGGTAGCTGATGAAGACTCTCTTTGCCACGACGGAGCCAGCGCGAGACCAGTCATTGGACCTTGTCGAGAACGGTAAGCAGTCCGGCCTTTTCGAGATGTTGCCGGCCGGTGAGCTGGCTTGTGACGACCTGCACTTTACTGCCGTCGCTCGCGAACTCGTAAATCAGAACAGTGACGTGGCCGCCAGTAAACGGAAGTACGGCGATTTCGGGCGACAAGATATTCGCGCCGCTCGCGAGCCATGCGTGCGCCTGCTGCGCTGTGATCGCCTCGGCAGATTGGGAGAAGGGAACATCCTGAAGGACGAAGACGATCACGCGGTAGTGTCCGGGATCGACGAAGAATAATCCTTGCAAGAAGTCCAGCAGGCCGCGAGTCGAGTCCTGGCGTTGCGCGCCTGCCGGCCAGCGCTCGTACTCGGCCGAAGGCGAACCGTCGTCGTTGATGCGTTCGAGTCGCGTAACCAGCGCCACGCCGCCGGGCGCGGTGCGGAAGAAGCTCCGTTCGACATAGCCGTTGTGCTCGAGCGCCGCGAGGATCGCCCCGGTAATGTCGCCAAACGTGCGGTAGCTCTCTAAGAGCCTGTCAGGCAGCACGTAGGAAGCCGATGCCGCAGGCGGCGGCCACGGAAACTCTGGAAGTGTCGGCTTAGCGGCAGAACCTCCGGCGCCGCTCGGCGCACCGAGATCGGGCCCGGGCGCTTCGGCCTCTGGTGGTGCCATTTGCCCCTGGCCATTGGTGGCCTCGTTAGCGTGACTTTCGTAGGGGTAGCTATGGTCGGCTCCAGGTTGCGGCGCGGGAGCTGCCGCTTGCGGATCAGGAGCTTGGTCAAGCTGACCGCTGATGCCCTCAAACGTGCGGTGCACCTGGTAAAGTATCAAGGCGGAACCAAGTGGCCCCAGCACCAACAAGACGGCTGCGATCGGGGTTGGCGCCCTATGAGCGATCAACCAAGCAAGGCCGGCGGCGATTGGGAGAATCCACACGAGAGGGGTGTCCAAGCCAAGGACGCCAGCAACGAAAAAGACGGCCAGACCGAGAAGCGGCAGGAGCAGAATCCCGGCCACGATGCGGAGCCAAAGGGGTGCTCGCCTTCGCCAAACGTTTTCCGCCATGTGAGCTGCACCTGCTAGGACAATGCAACTATAGCACACTTCAGATTCCGACTCAGCGACCGTGGGTCCAAGTCTCGACTAGACTTCCGGCGGCAAGGCCTCAACGACCTTCCAGATTATGGATAAGATCCAGCGCAGGGTGAACAATGCCAGCACCAACCAGCGCTACGGCGATGGGGGGTGGAGGACCTCCGAGCTATGACCCAGGTCGCAAGGCCTGCGGCAACGCCGGCCACTAAAAACGGCCAGCCTGGGGCCCGGTCCGTGGCCTCCAGAAATTCAAGTAACGCCCACACGCTCACGGCGAGGGCGAACCAAAGGGCGGGAAAGAACAGGATACCGGTCACGATTCTCAGCCAGACGGGTGCCCGCCGTCGCCAAACGCTTTCCACCATGTGAGCTGCACCTGCTAATACGGTGCAATTGTAGCACGCTTTTTCGCGCAGGCTTCTACAGGGCCGGCCAAGAGGCCGTGCGTCGGCGGTGCGCCCAGGTCGCAGCTAGGCTTGCGGCGAGCGGCCGTTCTTGCCTAACTGTTTGATTGCCGCAACCTCGCGGGCCCACTCCCTGAAGGGGCGGGCCGGCGTTCCGCCCATGCGGGCGCCAGCCACGACGTCATCCTTGACATGGGCCATGCCGGCAATCTGCGCACCGTCGCCAATCTTGACGTGTTCCACAACACCGGAGTGAGCGCCCATGATGACAAAATCACCGAGCTGCGCCGACCCGGCGATTCCCGACTGGGAGACGATGACGCAATGGCGGCCGATGACGACGTTGTGAGCGATCTGCACCAGGTTGTCGATCTTGGTTCCTTCGCCGATTACGGTGTCCATGAGAAAGCCGCGATCGATGGTCGAATTGGCTCCGATCTCGACGTCGTCCCCGATAATAACCCGGCCGACCTGCGGGACCTTGTAGTGTCCCTCGCCACTCATGGCATAGCCAAATCCGTCCTGCCCGATGCGCGCGCCGGCATGAAGGATCACGCGGTCGCCGATCAGGGCATGGGTCACGGTCGCGCCCGGGCCGACATAGCAGTTCCGTCCCACGAAGACACGATAGCCGACGACGGCACCTGCGGCGATCGTCGTGCCGGCGCCGATCCGCGCCTCCCGACCGACGATGGCCCCGGGCTCGAGAGTAACCCCTTCGGCAATCTCTGCGGTCGGATGGACGAGCTGTCCTTGCGCGTTCGCCGCTGCTGCCGTGGCGGTCGGCTGAAGGGCTTCGGGATAAAGCAGCCCAACGGCCATGGCGAAAGCGCGATGCGGCGTATCAGTCATGACCGCCGCTGCCCCCTCAGGCACGAGACTGGCGTCCCGGCGCTTGATGAGACAAGCGGCAGCAAGCGTTTCCGCGAGCTGGCCGGCATATTTGCGGCTGGAACAAAAGGTGAGATGGGTTTGCGTTGCCTGATGGAGCGGACGCAGATCGTCGATCTTTCGTTCCCCGTCGCAGCCATCGCCGAGTTCGGCGCCGATCGCTTCCGCTATCACCTTCAAGGGATAGGGTCCGCCGCGCTGGAAAAAACCCAGGTGCTGCATGTTGTCTCCGAGGTTGGCGCGATCCCTGGGTTGACCCAGCGGCGCGATGGGCAGGCCAGACGCGGGGGATGATGGCTTAGATCAGGCCCCCCTGTGCAAAGCGGTCGTCAAGGTCGTGGCGGCGGCCCTTTCGGCCCCTCCGCTCGGCGCCTTGAGATTTCGGGAAAGAGACGTCGTGCCCGTCGTCGGCGCGATAATCTTGCCGTCGATCTAAGTCCGCGCCTATTACTAAGCCTGAAGGTGCCGATCACTATGGGCGTCGGTACGCCACCGCGCAAGCTCGATCTGGCGGGGACTGGCCTCGTCAGAGTAGCGGAGAGCTGAAAGTCTTCCCTGCACCGCGTGCACAGATCGTCTTCGAGGGCCTATCCGGTGAGCGCAACCTACTCAGGCAATTGGCAGCTGCGCGACAGCGAGCGGATCATCACCGGCAACAAAGGGCTGCTCGGCCGGAAGCATCTCCTGGTCGGCATGACGCGCGTCCGCAACGAGTCTCTCCTCCTGCCCGACACGCTCGATTACCTCGGCCGCCACGTCAATGCGATCCTCGCCTATGACGATGCGAGCACCGATGCGACGGTGGAGATTCTTCGCGCTCATCCCAAGGTCGCGCTGATTGTGGCCAATCAGTCCTGGGAAGAGGACATTGCTGCGCGCAAGCTCGCCGAGGGACGGCATCGCGGTTTGCTGCTCGAGATGGCCCGCGCAGAGCTGCCGCATGACTGGATGCTGTGCTTCGACCCCGACGAGCGCGTCACGGGAGATTTGCACGGCTTCGTCCAGGGCCTCGGCCCGGACGGCTGCGATGCCATAAGGGTCAAGCTGTTCGACGCCTACATGACTCCCGAGGATCACGCGCCCTACACCTCCGACCGCGAATTATTGGACTTCCGGCGGTTCTACGGTCCCGAGCAGCGGGACATTCTGATGCTGTGGCGCAACCGGCCGGAGATCGTCTTCGCCGAAGGCGATGGGCGCACGCCCCGCGGCATGAGCCAGGTCAGGACCGATCTCTACTGCCAGCATTACGGCAAATCGCTCTCGGTCGAGCATTGGGAGGAGACCTGCGACTACTACATCCGGCACTTCCCGTTCGACACTTACGGCCGCAAATGGACCGAGCGCAAAGGGAAAGGCATCCACACCGAGTCGGACTTCAAGCGGCCGCTCTATGAATGGGGCGAGCGGCTGTTCGCCAACGCAGTCCCTATGTGAGTCAGGCGCCGATGCGGCGCAGGTCCAAACTTCGTCAACTACCGTACCGATCTCAGCCGCGCTCCCCTGTCCCTCCAAAGGGGAGAGCCCATATCCATGACGACGCGGGGCATCCCAAATAGTGGAGGAAATGCTGAAATGAAAAAATGCGTTGTCGCGAGCCTGTTGGTGATCGGACTGGCAACTCCGGCCTTGGCGGCAGAGAAAGTTTTTATGACGGTCGACACAGTCGGTAATTGCTCGGTGATTTATGGAAAGCCGGGCGTTGGTAAGACCGTTATCGGCGAGACCGGCGGCTACGATTCGATGGATGCCGCCAAGAAAGCCTTGGATGAGGTCCGTAACGACGCGTCGAAGTGCAAAGGTGTCGTCGAATAGGCTTCCCGCGAGGTGCCCGGGATAGCCCGGGCACCTTCACTGGGCCAGCAACTCAATTTCAAGGAGAGCACAAAGAACGGACAGCCCGTAGAGGGGACCTCGTCCCGTCTCGGCTCGCTCCGGCGTGTCCCGCCTTAGGCGCATGATGCGGTAGCATCGGCAAGCGATTTGCTCCAGTAGAGTGCGGTCCAGAATTCTGATCAAGCCTCGCTCTCTGGCGAAAATCCCCCGGCCTTCGAGCGGCTTGAAGGCCTCGGACACCGTGGCGCGCCGAACCCCAAGGCTCCGCGCGAGCAGGTCTTGCGTGATCGGAAGTTCGTCCCGGTCGCTTCGGTCTTGCGCCGTGAGCAGCCAGCGCGCCAGGCGCTGCAGTAGCGAGTGACTAAGACTGCACGCCGCGGACTGCGAGCTTTGCATCAAGGCAACGTGCAGGTAGCTGTGTAGTACCGCGCGCAGCTGCGGACTCTGAGACATGGCGCGATTGAGGTCTTCGACGCCGATCCTCAGCGCGCTGCCGCCGATTTGCACAAATTGCCGAAGCGGGGAGGCTGTTACCCCGAGGAGGGCAGGGATTCCTACCGCACCCTCCCGGCCGATCAACCATACCTCAACGGTGTTCCGTTCGTCGGCGCTGGCGAGGACGGACAAGAGCCCTTCCTCGATGAAGTAGACATGCTCGATCGGAACTCCGGCGTGCTGCAGGACCCGTCTAGGGGTGAGGGTGACCCTGTGCAGCAAGGGACATAGTCGCTCCAAGTCCCGGCGGGGCAGCGATCGCAGCAAGAGGTTCCGCGGAAGAGCAGGCTCGCCGCTCAACGCCAGGCCCGCTGCGTTCTGTTCGGTCCACATGTGATCGAACTCCATGACACCCGCAACCCGCGGCCCTCGGACCGGGATGAACGGGGCCACGCAATGGATCGCCAACAAGGGATTAGATATTTGAAGTGAAGCAGGTTTCAAGCGCGTGACGGGCGTTTTCTGGCAACAATTGGTGCCATTTCTTCCCGCCTGTTGCCCCGGCGTTCAGGCTTTCAGCGGATTGGTCCTTGAAAAGCGACAAAGGGGGGGACGGCGGCTCGCGCCGCCGCCCCTTGTTGCCTCATTGCTCCGACGAAGGGGGGGCGTCGTCGGATTCATTCGGCGCGTCGGCGCCAGGCTTGTCGCCCTGATCGGGCGAAGGCGAATTGGACTCCGGTCTCGGCCCGTGCCGGTGACGGGCGCGGAATTTCGCTTCGAGTTCGGCGACCTTGTCGAGCTGCTCCGGCGTGAGCTTGCTGCGGAGAGCCTCGATCGCTTTCTGCAACTCTTCCCCGCTCTTGCCGCGAGCGATGGCGCGATCGGCCAGACGTTGGGCGAGGTCGAACGGCTCCTTCTTCTCGGTCGATGACGCATCAGGGCGCGGCGGACGCTTGGCCACCGCGAGCAAGGCATCGGTGAAATCGCGCCACGCATCGAGCTGGTTGGCGCGGATGCCGATTTCCGTCTCGATCGCGCTCAGTCTCGCGGCGACATCGTGGGGACCGCGCCGCCCATGCATGCGGTCCATAGAGCCGTGACCCGGATGACCGGCGCTGCATCTCTCCATCTTGCCATGATGCCAGGGCCGCGGCGTCATTCCGCCGGAGGGTTCGCCCCAGGCCGAGGTAAGGAGCGCGAGACCGGAGATGCCCAGTATCGCCACAACCAGGAAGGGGACAAATTTGGGGATGTTCATATCGATGCGTCCTTGAACTGTTGCTAGACGCTCAGCTCTAGGTGGGGAAGTTTGCGCCGCTTGGTCTTGATGTGTCCGAACATTGCTCGCCGGGGCAATTTCGTGTCGAAATGTTTCCCGCGGGCCAAGCCGCTGGTTTTCGCCACAAAAATGCTCTCGTTGAACTCCGGTCGCGACGTTAGAAGAGGGAGAGTCAAGGTCAGGGGTCCGATGCCGTCCACCGCCCAGCGCATCCTCGTCGTCGACGACGATCCGGAAATCCGCAAACTCTTGGCGCGTTACATCGAGAGCCAGGGCTTCCGCGTGCTGTTGGCGGCAAACTGCCGCGAGCTGCGCGATAAGCTCGCCACCAACCATGTCGACCTCATCGTGCTCGATGTGATGCTGCCGGACGGCTCAGGGCTGGAAATGTGCCGCGACCTGCGGGCCCAGCGCTCGAGCGTTCCCATCATTCTGCTCACGGCGCTAAAGGAGGATGTCGACCGCATCATCGGCCTTGAGATCGGCGCCGACGACTATCTCGGCAAGCCGTTCAACCCGCGCGAGCTTATTGCCCGCGTGCGTGCCGTGCTCCGCCGCCGCGCCGAGGCGCTTCCGCAGCCAAGCGAGGCGAAGATCTATCGCTTCGAGGGCTTCACCGCCGATCCGCAAACGCGGCGCGTGACCGATGCGCAGGGGGGCGACATCGAGTTGACCAGCGCGGAGTTCGATTTGCTCAAGACCTTCCTCGAGCGGCCAGGCCGGGTGTTGTCGCGTGACCAGCTGCTCGATCTCACCCGCGGCCGCGAGGGCGACGTTCTCGACCGCTCCATCGACGTTCTCGTCAGCCGGCTCCGCCGCAAGCTGTCGGATGGAGGCGCGGCGCAACTGTTCAAGACGGTGCGCAACGGCGGCTATCAGCTTGCCGCGAAGGTCGAGGTCCAGGACTCCGTGCCATGAACACGCTGCGTGCCAAGATCGCCCTGCTTATGGTGGTTGTCATCGTCTCGGTCGTCGGCTTACTGACCATCGTGTTGTTCTACCTGCTCGGGCCGCCGCAACGCCTGCACTCTCTCAGCCCCGTGGCGCAGCAGGTCGAGACCCTCGTCCGCGTCGTCAACGACGGCAGCGATGCCATCTCGCTGGTCCCGCAGCGCTCGCCTGGCCGCATCTTGGAAAATGTCACGCGAAGGCTGCGCGAGGCGCTTGCGGCGCGCGATTTGGACCTTGCCGTGACGGTTTCGCGCGACGGATGGCGTGCTCCGCTCGTCGTTTCGATACCGGTGGAAGGCCGGGGCTGGGTGCTGCTGCCGATCACCGACTTGCCCCCGCTAGGGGCGCCCTGGAGGGGCCTGCTCAGGTGGCTTCTCCTCATCACCTTCGGCGCTACGGCGATCGCGGTGTTCGTTGCCAATCGCATGGTCCGGCCGCTCGCCTTACTCGAAAGCGCGGTGGAGTCCGTCGGACCCGATGGGACGCTCCCGGCGCTGCCCGAGCGGGGTCCGGCCGAGGTGAGGGCGACTGCGAAGGCCTTGAACTCGCTTTCTTCCCGCTTGAAGCGGGCCATGGAAAGCCGCATGCGCCTCGTCGCGGCGGCCGGTCACGATCTCCGCACGCCGATCACCCGCATGCGCCTCAGGGCCGAGTTCGTGGAGGATGACGAAGAACGCGCGCGGTGGCTCACCGATCTCGATGAGCTCGAGCGGATCGCCGACAGCGCGATCCTGCTCGTGCGCGAGGAATCGGGCAAGGCGCCGCCGGAGCTGATCCAGCTCGATGAACTGGTCGGCTCGATCGGCGCCGAGCTCAGAGATCAGAATCTCGATGTGACCCAAACCACAGTTGAGCCCGTCAAGGTGCGGGCGAGCCGGCTCACGCTCAATCGGGCTCTGCGCAACCTCATCATCAATGCGGCGACGCACGGCGTCAGGGCCCGCGTCGAAGTCGGGGGGGCGAATGGGACGGCGCGCATCGTCATCGAGGACGAGGGCCCTGGAATTCCGCCCGACCTTCTCGGCCAGGTGTTCGAGCCGTTTTTCCGCGCCGATCCTGCCCGCCGTCAGGACATTCGCGGCGCGGGACTCGGGCTCACCATCGCGCGGGAGATCATTCAACGTGCCGGGGGCACGATCAGCATCTCCAACGGCGCCGGCGGCGGATTAAGGCAAGTCGTCGAGCTGCCGAAGGCTGAAGACTCTTAGGCGCGCAAGGGCCGGACTGGGAGCGGAACCTTCATCGCTTCGCGCGCCTTGATCTATCTCATGGCGTGGAGGAACCCAGCCAACAGACTGAATGTTCGATCGGCAAGGAGGACGGTCCATGGACAGCAGCACAATTCATGACTATGCGCGGCGCTTTGTCGGCGCGCATGGCGACAAGGCCGAATTGGAGGCCGCTCAGAGAGCAGCCGAATACGAGCGGCAAGGCCAGAAGGATCAAGCGGGAGATTGGCGCCGAATTCAGGCCGCGATCAAGGAGATGCGCGGCCCGCACGCGAGCTGATTGATCGCCGGCGCCGCTCAACCGGCGCGAATGGCGGGCAGTCGTGCCCGCCGGGGCTCGAGGCAAACTAGCGCCGTGCATCGCCTGACCACAAGGCCCCGGTGGTCGGTGTCAGCTTGCGGCTTGGTACGCCGCATGCCGTGCGACATTGCCCTCATGTTGAGGGCGGCCCAGGAATAACCAGCTGAAGCTGCCGCGACTGAGATGCGCGCCGAGGCCCCGGCCGTGGCGCCTGTCCAAGCCGCGCCGGCGGAAAGGTTGCGTTTGAGCGTGCCATTGGCGGCCCGCGACGTCGCGCCGATCCATAGCGATGCGCTCTGGGCTCCCTTGAGCGAGGCGCGCGAGAGAATTCGGGTCTGCACGCGAGTCCGGTTCCAGGTTCTGATGAGCCAGCGCCATAGCACGATGGCAAGCGCCAGTGACGTCGCGGCAATCCATGACGAGGCAATCGAAGCATGCTTGAGAGAAGCACGCGCGAGAATGGCGGCATTAATGCGCGTCCACGTCCAAGCGACAGAGACCCATCGCTGCAAAGTGATGGCAAGCGCCCGCGATTGCATGGCGAGCCACGCCAAACCAAGTGAAGCCGCCTTGAGCAAAGCGCGGGCGAGCATGCGAGAGGTCGCGACAGTCCAGCTCCAGAAGGCGGTTAGCCACCTCCGTATGCCGAGCGCGAGCGCGTAAGCTCTTGGGCGAATCCAGGTGACGCAAGCCGTCGTGACGCGGCGGAGAATGACGACGAGGGTAACGGCCGTCCGCCATAAGAAGGCGGCGCCCGCACGCGCCCCGCGGAGAGAGGTCAAAGCGAGCCGACTCGACCAGCGCACCAGGCGCCGCCGCCTGAGCTCGAGCCAGTAAGTCAGCTCCTGAAACTTGACCCGGCGCGCGTGCCGCTTTTCGGCGACCTGATAGTGCGCAAGCCAGCGCTGCTGCTGGCTGAGCTCGTCGGCCACAGCCGCCATAAGGTTTTTCGACCCGGCGATCCCGGCCTCCGCGGCCTCGATCGGATCGAGTGCACGGCTTGCACCAGACATCGTGGTGCTCCCTCAACTGGGGCGCAGGCGATGCTCGCTTCCGTTGCCGGCGCCTTTACTCGCGGGGCGTATGCGACCTGGCGTTTCCCCGTCGAAACGCCGCCACCATTCTAGCCTACGCCCAAATACCTAACGAAAGTCGCGTTGCTCCGTTCCTTATAAAGCCTCGCTGCTACTTTGCCGCCCGTTTGCGTGGCAGAATCCCCTAGTGATTCGTCCTGAATACGGCATCCGTGGGAGAGCGCGCTGACAGGGGCTTTCACAGAGAGAACAGGCTGGGTCCGTATTATCGGCATCGACCCGGGGCTCCGGCGCACCGGCTGGGGGGTCATCGACACCGACGGGGTCAGGCTCGGCTTCGTGGCCTGTGGCTCGGTCATCTCCGATGATGCCGAAAGTCTGGGCGCGAGGCTCCGCCAGATCTTCGATGGGTTGCAGGAGGTGCTGGCGCGGCTTGAGCCCATGGAGGCAGCCATCGAGCAGACCTTCGTCAATCGCGACGCCGCCGCCACCCTGAAGCTCGGCCAAGCGCGGGGGATCGCGATGCTCGTGCCGGCGCTGCTCGGGCTCACCATCGCCGAATATGCGCCGAACGCCGTTAAGAAGACGGTGATCGGCGCCGGGCACGGCGATAAAGGCCAGATCCGCGCCATGGTGAGATGCCTATTGCCGCGCGCGGTCTTCGACAACTCGGACGCCGCCGACGCGCTCGCCATCGCCATCACTCATGCTCATTCGCGCTCATGGCGGCGGCTCGAAGTCCTCGCCGCCGCAGAGAGGGCCGCGCCATGATCGGCAAGCTCACCGGCACGCTCGATTCCGTCTCGCTTCACGCCGTGATCGTCGATGTCGGCGGGGTGGGCTACGAGGTGACGGTCGGCGCGCGTACGCTCACCAGCCTGCCGCCGGTGGGCGAGACCGTGACGCTCGCCGTCGACACCCATGTGCGCGAGGACGAGATCAGACTCTACGGCTTTGCCAGCGAGCATGAGCGCGCCTGGTTCAGGGCGCTGCAGACGGTGCAAGGCGTTGGCGCCAAGGTCGCGCTTGCGGTGCTCGGCACGCTCAGCGCGGCCGACCTCGCCAATGCCGTGGCGCTTCAGGATAAAGGGCAGGTCGCGCGTGCCCCCGGCGTAGGCCCCAAGGTCGCCGCCCGCATCGTGACCGAGCTCCGAGACAAGATGCCGTCGCTCGCACCCGCCATCAGGCCTCAAGGCGGACTTGCCCCTGTCGCCGCCCTGCCCGAGGGGCTGGCCGCGCGCGACGCGGTTTCGGCGCTGACCAATCTCGGCTATGCCCATGGGGAGGCCGCGGCCGCCATCTCCGCGGCCATCGCCAGAGCGGGGCGCGAGGCGCGCGCCGAGGAACTGATCCGCCTTGGCCTCAAGGAGCTGGCGCATGGCTGAGAGGATGCTGGCAGCGGTGCGACGGGACGAGGACCAGGCGGAGACCTCGCTCAGGCCGCAAACTCTTTCCGAGTTCATCGGCCAGGCCAAGGTCTGCGCCAATCTCAGGGTCTTCATCGAGGCGGCGCGCGGCCGCCGCGAGGCGCTCGACCACGTGCTGTTCGCCGGGCCCCCAGGTCTCGGCAAGACCACGCTCGCCCAGATCGTGGCGCGCGAGCTCGGCGTCAATTTCCGCGCCACTTCGGGCCCGGTGATCGCCAAGGCCGGCGACCTCGCCGCGCTTCTGACCAATCTGGAGGATCGCGACGTCCTCTTCATCGACGAAATCCATAGGCTCAACCCGGCGGTCGAAGAGATCCTCTATCCGGCGCTGGAGGACTTCCAGCTCGACCTCATCATCGGCGAGGGGCCTGCGGCGCGCTCGGTTCGCATCGACTTGTCGCGCTTCACGCTGATCGGTGCCACCACGCGCACCGGCCTACTCACCACGCCGCTCAGAGAGCGGTTCGGCATTCCCATCAGGCTCGAGTTCTATGGCGTCGAGGAGCTCGAGGAGATCGTGCGGCGGGGGGCGCGGCTGCTCGGTCTCTCGCTCACACAAGAAGGCGCGCGCGAGATCGCGCGGCGCGCCCGCGGCACGCCGCGGGTCGCGGGACGGCTGCTTCGCCGCGTCCGCGACTTCGCATCCGTCGAGGGGGCGGCCGCCGTCGATGCCAAGATCGCCGACGGTGCGCTGTCGCAGCTCGAGGTCGACGGCAAAGGTCTCGATGCGCTCGATCACCGCTATTTGCGCCTGATCGGGGTGAACTATGGGGGCGGCCCCGTGGGCGTCGAGACGATCGCTGCAGGCCTGTCTGAGCCGCGCGACGCCATCGAGGAGATTATCGAGCCATATTTGTTGCAGCAGGGCTTCATCGCGCGAACCCCGCGCGGGCGGGTGCTGACGGCGCAAGCCTTCGCTCATCTCGGGCTTGCCATCCCTGAGCAGTCCACCGCGCAATTTCCGCTCTTCAACGGCAGCGAGGAGGGATGAAGGGGAAATGGCCGGATCTGGCGGGCCGCATCGAGGGCGAGACCCACGTCCTGCCCATCCGCGTCTATTTCGAGGACACCGACTGCGCCGGCGTCGTCTATCACGCCAACTTCCTCAAATT
>DASWJG010000099.1:0-7247 GCA_036397315.1 Methyloceanibacter sp.
GATGTGGAACAGACCGTCGAGCACGTCCTCCAGCAGCTTGCGGTTGCCCTTGAATACGATAACGAGCTCCTCGGCATAGGTCTCGTAGCCGGCGACGTCCCGCTTGGCGAGATTGAAGACGCGGGCGGCGTGCTTCATCTCCGCGTCGGACACCTTGAACGCCTCCTTGAAGGCGAAGATTTCGTCCCTGGTGACGACGCCGTCGGCCCTGGCCATCTTGGCGCCAAGCGCGATCACGCCGACGGTGAACGCTACTTGGTTCTCGGGCCTATCCCGATCGGGATCGACGACGCGATCCCCTTTCATGCCATCGAGCAGCGCGCCGATCCGGGCCCCCGATCGCAAGTTCGGTACTGGCAGCGAGCTTATCCCAAATCGACATGCCGAACTCCCCCGGGCCACTTGGCTAGGCTGACATAAGGACTTTGACTAACATTTCCCGGATGAACCGGTATAGCCCTAAAGCTTGGCCTATTCCGGCTTTCGCGGCAACGCTGCCCCCCCCTCACCCGGTGCCTGCCGCGCTGACCTCTTCCCATCGGGGAGAGGAGGAGCAAGCGGAAGCGTCTCGCCGCCTGTCAGCGCGAGGCATAAGGAGGGATGCGCGGAGCGCCCGAAGGCCGCGTCCGTTGCGCAAATTGGGCGGCCTCATGGGCGCCCCGCGCGCGGCGATATTGAAGCCCATGCCGCGACGCCTTACCTCTGTTTCCCCCTCGCCTCGAAGCGAGGCGCGGAGGAATTGACCTGGCGTGTTTCAGACCAGGCGGCCGCGAGTTAGGACCCCTGAGGCTGGTCCGTTAGCCGGCCGGGGTCGGGGCTTGCCATTTGTCTCGGGCCCCACTTGTCCGCCGGCACCTCAGGCGCCGCACCCTCCCCCACATGACAGAGACGGCCTAGGTCACGCATCCCTCATGGGGAAGGGATGGGGCGAGTTTAACCGAGGCGCGAGTGGCGGGGATAAGTTTGTTGGGGCGGTTCGGCTTTGTGCCATTAGGAGATGTTGGCGTACCGAGCGACGGCTCAAACCGAGAAGTCAGCGGGCGCGAAATGCCGAGCGCAGCAGGCTGGCCATGCCGATGGCATAGACGGCCGCCACCATGACGTCGAACACGCGGGCAATGAAGAGGGAGCCGCTGTCCTGCGGCAAGGGAGAAATGCCAAGGCCCAGCACGATGAGAAAAGTGATCAGGGCAACGGTGTAGATCGGTCCCTGCTCGCCACCGCGTGCGATACGGTCGCCAAAGAGAAGGCCGACCAGCAAGACGACAAGTAGAAGAAAAGCGGGAGAAGGAAGGAGAGTGACAAGAAGATAAGCAGCGGTCGCGGCTAGACCTCCGACAAGGTTGCCAAGAATCAAGCCAAACGCAGTGCCACCGCCAAGGTCAGCCGGTTGGCGCAAGATACCAATAACCGTCAAGACGCCGACGATACTCACCGGCGAAACTGTCAGCATAAAATAGATCACAAGGCTCATCAGCACGGCCGCATTGGCGAGCGCGACGGCGACGGCATCCCGTTCTTTCTGCGCCGGAGCCGAGACGGGACGAGCTTGCACCCGCATTGGGAAAAAAGCCTGAGCCGCGAAGGTCAGAAGGACCGCGAGCGCACTTCCGGCAATCAGCGAATAAATGAACCCGTGAGCTACGGACATAGATTCGGTAGCAAGCAGGGGAACGACGGCTGTGGTGATGAGGAACATCGCCGCCACGCCGGCCGCCTGGCCGCGGGCGAGCAGGAGAAACGCGAGGAACGTCACCAGAGAGACGACGAGAAGCAAGACGAGCGGGCTATCGACAAAAATCTGGGCGACCAAGACGGCGAAGGCGCAGGCGGCCGCCATTACAGCGACAAAGGCAACGCCTTTCTTGACGCTCAACGGCTCGCGCCCGGACAAGAGTTGAACAGCAAGCATGGCAGGCAAGAAGGGAAAGTCCCAGCCGAGAACCTCGCCGAGCGTTAGGCCCACGGCGGCGGCAAAAGCAATCCTGAAGGCCAGCGCATGGGCCTCGCCGGCTTCTTCGGCCTGTGCCTGTGTCTGTATGGTAGCGGTGGCAGCGTTAGCTGACATAGGTCAGAATCGCTACGAGTCTTATCCAGAACGCTCCAATCGTGTTCACGACGGCATTGTCGGTCGCATAGACGATTACGTTTGCCTGCGAGCCATAGCGCACGCTGCCTGGGGCATAATCCTGACGGTTGGGTTCGATCTTAACGGTGAAGCGTTGGGGGTTGCGAACGAGCCCCATCGACTCATTGATCTTCGGCAGCCCCGTGTCGGGATCAATCGATCCTTGCGACACGCCCCAGCCGACACTTTGCACTTTGGCGGCAAAAATACGCCCGGGGAGAGTATCGAGCACAAGCTCCACCGGATCACCCGGCTTGACGTTCTCCAGGCTGTTCTCGCGAAAGTTGGCGTTGATCCAGGCGTCGCTGGTATCGATGAAAGTCAGGGCCGCCTGACCCACGGCAACAAATTCGCCATCGGTAAGCTGCAGGTTCGTGATGACGCCATCGGAGGGGGCAACGACCGTCGTCCGAATAAGATCGAGCTTTGCCTGCTCGACGGCAGCTAAGGCTTCGCGAATTTGAGGGTTATCGCTTCCTTGTGGACCAAGCTCCTGGCGAGCCCGCTCGACCTCGGATGCTGCCTCGCGTACGTTGGCTTCGGCGACTTCGATTTCCTTGACGGCCCTGTCTTCCCTGGCTTTGGCGTAAACTCCCTTTTCGACAAGCTGTAGGACGCGGTTTGCTTGCTCACGGATATTGTCGCGTGAGGCCTCCGCCTCGATCAGGCGTTCCTGTGCCGAGGTAACCGCGGCGGTGCTAGCGCCAATGGTCTGGCCAACACTCGCCAATCTTGCCTCGGCTTGTTTTAGCGCAATTTCGTAGGGCTGGGGGTCGATGCGAAAGAGTGTTTCGCCGGCGTTGACCCTTTGATTGTCGACCACCGGCACCTCCAGTACCCGTCCAGCGACCTCAGGTGCCATGCGCACGATGAACGCCTGAACCGTGGATTGTGACGTGTAAGGCGTCATCCGGTCCGCAACGATTGAATAGAGGAATAGTCCGATGATTACCGCGAGAACGATGAGCGTCCATCGTCTTACCGGATCGCGCGGGGTCTCATTTTTTGCCGCCATAACAAGACCTCTTAGTGGCCGGTCTAACCTAGTGCGCGGAGCCTGAAGTGGCCGCAATGATGCCGAGTGAACCTAGTCCGCTAACCGCCAATTGGACAGCAACCGCGGTCAATAGGATTGCGAATACAACTTCAGAAATAACCAGACCGGTGGGATTCAGGCGTTTCGCCAGCTTGTCGATGTTGGCAAAGATCAAATAGTCGAATGCCCCAACCAATAACACGAGCCCCAAAACCAGTCCGGCGCTTGCCAATGAGACGACCTCGTCAGACGCAATGATCAGTATCGTGATGCCGACCGGATTCAGCAGATAGGGTACGGCCAGTGGGTAGACCGCGAGATGTTTTGGATCCTCTTGAACCCCAATCTCCTCCGCGGCTTTCTTGCCCGGTCCAGAGATCATATTGATTGCCAGGATGGCCAGGATGATCCCGCCAGCAACCGCAACGGCACCGCCGGTGATGTGGAGAAGCCGCATGAGCAGCGCTCCAAAGGCGAATAGGACGAGCGCAGTAACGACCGCCGTCACAACCATCCGCCGGCCTACGGCCCGCTGCGTCTCCGCATCGAAGTTCTTGGTTTTTTCCAGGAACGGCACGAGGGCAATTTTGGGACCCATACCGATAAGCAAGAGCAGAAGGAGCTTCGCCACCAGCGCGAAATCGATTACCGAGAAATTCATGAAGATCCGCTGTCTCGCTTGTTGAGCATCTGGCGGCGTTATGGCCCGCTAACGACCACCGCAACGGGTGGTTACCATCTCCTGTTGCGCCATGGCGGTCAAGGCAGGGGCGTTTGGGCGGCACTCGACGAGTCCGCTTAGGGATGGCCGCTATCGAGCAAGCTCAGGTGACTCCCCCCTCCTCCAAATCATCAGCCCTTCCAGTGGAGCGCGCAGAGGAGCGTAAACAGGCGGCGGGCGGTGGCGATATCGACGGCGATCTTGCCCTTGAGCCGCTCTTGCAGGAGGCGACTCCCTTCGTCGTGCAAGCCGCGCCGGCCCATGTCGATGGCCTCGATCTTGGCGGCGGGCTGGGTCTTGATCGCCTGGTAGTAGCTCTCGCAGATGAGGAAATAGTCCTTCACCAGGCGGCGGAAGGGCGACAGCGACAGCATCACATGCTGGATCGGCGTGCGCTCGACATCGCCCACGGTGAAGACGAGGCGGTTGTCGGCGAGCGACAGGCGCAAAGTATAGGGGCCGGCCTCGTGGGCCTCGAGCGCGAAGCGGTTCTTCTCCAAGAGATCGAAGATAGCGACCTCGCGCTCGTGCTCGACCTCGGCGTTGTTGCGGCCGATCGAGGCCTCGTCGAGCGTCACCGCGATGAGCCGCGCTGCTTCGGGCCAGGTTTCAAGCGCGTCTTCTTCGTCCTTGACGGTCATGACCTAGTCTCGGCGATTGAGCCTGATGGCGACGGAGCGGCGATGGGCGTCCAGCCCCTCCGCCTCGGCCAAAATCATGGCCGACGGCCCGAGCGCGGCGAGAGCGTCGGCGTCGAGCTTGAGGATCGAGCTGCGCTTCATGAAATCGAGCACGCCAAGACCTGAGGCGAATCGCGCGCTCCGCGCCGTGGGCAGCACGTGGTTGGTGCCGGCGACATAATCGCCGATCACCTCGGGCGTGTAGCGACCGATGAAGATGGCGCCAGCATCGTGGATGCGCGCGGCAAGCGCGTCGGCATCGCGCGTGGCGATCTCCAGATGCTCCGGCGCCAGCCGGTCGGCGAGGGCAGGCGCCTCATCGAGGCTCTTTACCAGAATGACGGCGCCAAATTCCCGCCAGCTCGCGCGCGCGATCTCGGCGCGGGGCAGTACGGCCAGCTCGGCCTCGACCGCGTCGGCGACGGCGCGGGCGAAATCCTCATGGTCGGTGATGAGGATGGCTTGCGCGGCACTATCGTGCTCGGCCTGGGCGAGCAGGTCAGAGGCGATCCAGGCCGGGTCGTTGTCGCGGTCGGCGATCACCACCACCTCTGACGGTCCCGCCACCATGTCGATGCCGACCTGGCCGAACACCTGGCGCTTGGCCGCCGCCACATAGGCGTTGCCGGGGCCGACGATCTTGACGACCGGAGGGATGCTCTTTGTGCCGTAGGCGAGCGCGGCGATAGCTTGCGCCCCGCCCACGCGATAGATCTCGCTCACCCCGGCAAGTTCTGCCGCCACCAGCACGAGCGGGTTGAGCGCTCCTTGCAGCGCCGGCACCACCATGGCGATGCGGGGAACGCCGGCGACCTTGGCCGGCAGGGCGTTCATCAAGACCGAGCTCGGATAGCTCGCCGTGCCGCCCGGAACATAGAGCCCGGCGGAAGCGACCGGCGTCCAGCGCTGCCCGAGCTCGACGCCGAGCGCGTCTCTATAGAGGTCGTCCTTGGGCAGCTGCCGCTGGTGATGGTCGAGGATGCGGTCATGGGCGAGCTTGAGCGCGGCAAGCGTCTTCTGGTCCACCTTGGCCCGCGCCGCTTCGATCTCGCCTGGCGTGACCCTGATGCCAATTTTGCGCAGGTCGAGGCCATCATAGGCGAGGGTGAGATCGACCAGGGCTTTGTCGCCCTCGGCGCGCACTTGGCCGATGATGGCGGCGACCTTATCGTCGACGTCTGCCGCCTGCTCGCGCTTCTGCGCGAGAAGCGCCTTGAAGCGGTCCTCGAAATTAGGGTCGGACGTCTTAAGCCACGCAGCCATGGCGCGGGCGTTAGGAGCCGCTCGCGCCGGGCTCGCTGCCCGCGCCGGGCTCGTCGCCCGGATGCTCAGGCTTGCGGCGCGTGCGCCACGCGAGGCCCAAATCCCTGAGCTCGGCCTCGATGCACTCGACCTCTAGCTGGATGGAGGCGTCGCCCGAGAAGGTGAGCGTCACATAGCCGCCCGGAGCCTCCGCCGGCTCGAAACGGACGGCAAGCAGCGACAAGACCCGTTCGCTTGGCCCGGGCTTCACGTTCTTCAGTTGCGCGCCGAACACGCGGTCGAATCTGAGCGCCGTCCGCCGCCGCCGATAGTCCTTGCCGCCCGTTTTCGTCGCCTTCTCCCAATCGAAGCGGTTCAGCACGGCGGCAAAGCGCTTTTGCCCCGGCACATAAGTCATGTCGGCGACGCGCAGCACCGCGTCCTGCAGGAGGGAGGACACGACGGCGAGATCTTCCTCGTCGAGGGCGATGAGTTTCAGCTGTTCCATGGCAACCGGGGCAGAGCTTTCTCGCATGAGCTAGCACGCTCCGGCCTGACATGAAACTGGCAACTTCGGCAAAGCCTCAGCTCGATAGCCGCTCGATCTGGGCGCCGCATTGGCCGAGCTTGTCCTCGATGCGCTCGAAGCCGCGGTCGAGGTGATAGACGCGGTCGATCACCGTCTCGCCCTGCGCGGCAAGCCCGGCGATGATGAGCGAGACCGAGGCCCGCAAATCGGTCGCCATGACTTGCGCGCCGCGCAACCCGCTGACCCCGGTGACCAGGGCGGTGTCGCCCTTGAGCTCGATGCGGGCGCCGAGCCGCGCCAGCTCCTGCACATGCATGAAGCGGTTCTCGAAGATGGTCTCGCGCACCTGCGAGGTGCCGTTCGCCATGCACATGAGCGCAATGAGCTGGGCCTGCAAATCGGTGGGGAAGCCCGGGAAGGGTTGGGTTTCGACCGAGACCGGTTTCAAGCCCCCGCCGTTCCGCGCCACTCTGATGCCGGTCGGCCTTTCCTCGATCTCGACCCCGGTCGAGCGCAAGGTCTGGAGCGCCTCCTGCAACAGGTCGGCGCGGGCCCCGTCCAGCATCACGTCGCCGCCGGTGATGGCCGCCGCCATGGCGTAGGTCCCCGCCTCGATGCGGTCGGGCAGGACGGTATGCTCGGCGCCGTAGAGGGTCTCTCTCCCTTGGATCCACAGCGTCGCGCTGCCGATCCCCTCGATCCTCGCGCCCATCCTGACGAGACAGTTGGCGAGATCGACGACCTCAGGCTCGCGCGCGGCATTCTCGACCAAGCTCTCGCCGCGGGCCAGCACGGCCGCCATCAAGGCATTGTGGGTGGCGCCCACCGAGACCTTGGCGAGCGCAATCTTGTTGCCGGTCAAGCCTCGGGGCGCCCGCGCGATGACATAGCCGCCCTCGAGCTCGATCTCG
>DASWJG010000100.1:0-5259 GCA_036397315.1 Methyloceanibacter sp.
CACCTTGTAGGACTTGCCGCCGCCCGGCGTCGATACCTCGACGACATCCTTCTTGCGCTTGCCGAGCAGCGCGCGGGCCAGCGGTGAGGTGATCGAGATTCTGCCCTGTTTCACGCTGGCTTCGATCTCACCCACGATCCGGTATTTCACCTTCTCGTCGGTATCCTCGTCTATCAGCGTGACGGTCGCCCCGAACATCACCTGGTCGCCCTTGAGCTTCGTGATATCGATGATGTCGGCGCGGGAGAGCTTGTCCTCGAGGTCGGCGACGCGCGCCTCGGTGATGCCCTGCTGCTCCTTGGCGGCGTGATATTCGGCGTTCTCCGAAAGGTCGCCATGGGTGCGCGCATCCGAGATCTGTTTGATGATGCGCGGGCGCTCGACGGTCTTGAGATATTTGATCTCAGCCTCAAGCGCAGCATAGCCCTCCGCGGTCATCGGCACCTTGTCCATCTCAGTCAAAGCTCCCTTGCGGCTCCCCCCGACCGAATACTGTCCAGGAATTGCCTACTCTAAGTCAAGAATCTGTTGATTCTGGCGGATTTCAAAGCCGTCTCAAGCATGCTCTCCGGCGCGCTGGCCGACATAGCTTTGCAGGGGAGCGACTTTGAGGCTGCCTGTCCTGAGCGCCTTGATGGCCTCGGTCACGGCGGCCGCGCCGGCCAGCGTTGTATAATAGGGGATATGGTAGAGCAAGGCCGACCGGCGGATCGAGAAGGAGTCGGCGAGCGCCTTGGCGCCCTCGGTGGTGTTGAACACGATATCGACCTCGCCATTGGTAATGGCATCGACGATGTGCGGGCGTCCCTCGAGCACCTTGTTGACCCGTTCGCATTGGATACCGTGGGCGTCGAGATGGCGCTTGGTGCCGCGCGTGGCGATGATGCGGAAGCCCATCTCGGCGAGTTCCCTGATCGGCGCTACCACTTTGTCCTTGTCGCTGTCCTTCACCGAGACGAACACCGTGCCCGAAAGGGGGAGCTTCGAGCCGCCGCCGAGCTGGCTCTTGGCGAACGCCACGGCATAGTCCCGGTCGATGCCCATCACCTCGCCGGTCGAGCGCATCTCAGGCCCGAGCACGGTATCGACGCCGGGGAAGCGGGCGAAGGGGAACACCGCCTCTTTCACGGCGATATGGTCGAGCTTGGGCCGCTTCAGCCCGAATGAAGCGAGGGTCTTGCCGGCCATGACCTCCGCGGCGATGCCGGCGACCGGCAGACCGATCACCTTGGCGACGAAAGGCACCGTGCGGGAAGCGCGCGGATTGACCTCCAGAATGTAGATATCGTCGTTCTGGATGGCGAACTGAACGTTCATCAGGCCGACCACGTTCAGTGCGCGGGCAAGCTCCGCAGTCTGCCGCTCCATTTCCGCGACAATGTGAGGCTTGAGTGAGTGGGGCGGAAGCGAGCAGGCGCTATCGCCGGAATGCACGCCCGCCTCCTCGATATGCTCCATCACGCCGCAGATGAACACGTCCTTGTCGTCGGCGATGGCGTCGACATCCACCTCGATGGCGTCGCGCAAATAGGAATCGAGCAGCACCGGACTCTTGCCCGACACCACCACGGCTTCGGCGATGTAGCGGGCGAGCTGCGCTTCGTCATGCACGATCTCCATGGCCCTGCCGCCGAGCACATAAGACGGCCGGATGACGAGAGGAAAGCCGAGATCGGCGGCGATCGCCTTGGCCTTATCCGCCGAGCGGGCGATGCCGCTGCGCGGCTGCCTAAGCCCGAGGCGCTCGATCAGGGCCTTGAAGCGGTCGCGGTCTTCGGCGAGGTCGATTGCGTCGGGCGAGGTGCCGAGGATCGGCACCTTGGCGCTCTCCAGCGCCTGCGCGAGCTTGAGCGGCGTCTGGCCGCCGAATTGCACGATCACGCCGTTGAGCGTGCCGTTTTTCCCCTCGGTGCGGACGATCTCGAGCACGTCCTCTTCAGTAAGAGGCTCGAAATAAAGCCGGTCGGAGGTGTCGTAGTCGGTCGAGACCGTCTCCGGATTGCAATTGACCATGATGGTCTCGAAGCCGGCGGCCGACAGCGCGAACGCTGCGTGGCAGCAGCAATAGTCGAACTCGATGCCCTGGCCGATGCGATTGGGGCCGCCGCCCAAGATGATGATCTTTTCCTTGGCCGAAGGCCGCGCCTCGCACTGCGGCGGTCCGGCGAACGGGGCCTCATAGGTCGAGTACATATAGGCGGTAGGCGCGGCGAACTCCGCGGCGCAGGTGTCGATGCGCTTATAGACGGGGTGCACGTCGAGCGCGCTGCGCCTAGCCGCCACGTCACTCGCCTCGAGGCCGGCCAGATGGGCAAGCCGCGCGTCCGAGAAGCCCATGGCCTTCAGCGCGCGTAGATTGGCTGCGTCGTTCGGCAGTCCATGTCGGCGGACGCGCTCCTCGCAGTCGACGATGTCCTGAAGCTGCTCGATGAACCACGGGTCGATCTTGCAGGAATCGTAGATCTGCTCGAGCTCGACGCCGAGCCTGAGCGCCTGGGCGACTTTGAGGAGACGATCGGGGGAGGGGGTGCCGAGTGCGGCGCGGACTACGTTCTTGTCGTCGCCCTGGCCAAGCCCCTCGAAGGTGATGTCGTCGAGCCCGGTCAAGTCCGTCTCCATGGAGCGGAGCGCCTTTTGCAGCGACTCGGGGAAGGTGCGGCCGATGGCCATGGCCTCGCCCACCGACTTCATCGAGGTGGTCAGCGTCGGCGTCGAACCGGGGAACTTCTCGAAGGCGAAGCGCGGGATCTTGGTCACCACATAGTCGATGGTGGGCTCGAAGCTTGCGGGGGTCGCGCCGCCGGTGATGTCGTTGGCGAGCTCATCCAGCGTGTAGCCCACCGCCAGCTTGGCGGCGATCTTGGCGATGGGAAATCCGGTCGCCTTCGAGGCGAGCGCCGAGGACCGCGATACGCGCGGGTTCATCTCGATGATGACGAGCCGGCCGTCGGCGGGGTTCACCGCGAATTGCACGTTGGAGCCGCCGGTCTCCACCCCGATCTCGCGCAACACCGCGATCGAGGCGTTGCGCATCATCTGATATTCCTTGTCGGTCAAGGTCAGCGCCGGCGCCACGGTGATCGAATCGCCGGTATGCACGCCCATGGGGTCGACGTTCTCGATGGAGCAGACTATGATGCAGTTGTCATCCTTGTCGCGGACGACCTCCATCTCGTACTCCTTCCAGCCGAGCACCGACTCCTCGATCAGCACCTCCGAGGTGGGCGAGGCGTCGAGCCCGCGCTCGACGATCTCGAGAAACTCCTCGCGGTTATAGGCGATGCCGCCGCCGGTGCCGCCGAGCGTGAAGGAGGGGCGAATGATGGCGGGAAGCCCGATCTCCTGCACGGCGTCGAGCGCCTCGACCAGGCCCTTCTCCACGTAGCGCCGGCGCCGCTCGCCCTCGGCCCGCGCCCAGTCCGCTTCGAACGCGGCGAGTGCCCGGTCGCGCTCGTGCGGGTCGGACGTGGACGCCTCGATGCGCGCCAGCTCGTCCTTGTATTTCTGCCGGTCGGCGCGCTTGAGCGAAGCGGCGTCGGCAAGCCGCGAGCGGGGCGTCTCGAGCCCGATCTGCTTCATCGCCTCGCGGAACAGCTCGCGGTCCTCGGCCTTGTCGATGACCTCGGCGCGGGCGCCGATCATCTCCACGCCGAACTTCTTGAGCACGCCGGCCCGGTCGAGGCTGAGCGCGGCGTTGAGCGCGGTCTGGCCCCCCATGGTCGGCAAGAGCGCGTCGGGCCGCTCCTTCTCGATGATCTTGGCGAGGAACTCCGGCGTGATCGGCTCGATATAGGTGGCGTCGGCCAATTCCGGGTCGGTCATGATCGTGGCGGGGTTCGAGTTCACCAGCACGATGCGATAGCCCTCTTCTTTCAGGGCCTTGCAGGCTTGCGTGCCGGAATAGTCGAACTCGCAGGCCTGGCCGATCACGATCGGCCCAGCCCCGATGATCAGGATGGACTTTATGTCTGTGCGCTTGGGCATGGAGGGCAGGGTGCTTCCACGCGCTTATATAGGAAGGCGTCTTCGCCGCAAGCGCACCAGCCCGAAAAACCGGGGAAATGGACATAATGAGGCCCGGCGGGAGAGGCCGCCGGGCCCTTGAAGCAAAGGGCTTGGGGGGGCTTAAGCCGCTTTGCGGAACATCTGCGGGATCGTGGTGTGATAGCTGGGCCGTCCTTGGAAGGCGGCGCGGTGGCGAGCGACATTCGGCGCCTCGGCCACGAGGCCGGGCCCTTCCGGGGCGACGGCAACCAGCGCGTCGACCATGGGCATCAAGATGAAATCGTCGAGGTGAGGCCTGTCGCCGTGGAGGAACGGACCGGGAGAGAGCACCCGGTCGAGAATGGCGAGGTGGTTGCGGATGTCAGGAATGGCCGCATCGATCATCGCCCTGTCGATCGGCTTTCCGGTGAAACGCGGCAGCACATACTGCACGACGCAGCGCCCCATGATGGACCGCGAGACATAGTCGATCATCGCGCTGACCCATTGCTCCATGCGCGCGGCCTCGAGCGGGTCCTCCGGCACGATGCGCGGGCCAGCGAACATGCGGTCGATGTAGTGACCGATGGCTAGCGTCTCGAACAGAACCACATCGCCATGCCGCATCGCCGGAATGCGTCCAAAGGGATGCAGCGCGAGATGCTTTTGCGATTTCATATCGGCGAAATCGGTCATGCCGTTCGTCGTGAACTCGTACTCGACGCCCTTCTCCTCGCAGGCGATGCGCGCCGCGCGCACCCAGTTGGAAATGTCGAAGCCGATGATCTCAAGCGCAGCCATAGCTGAACCTCCTGACTTTCGTCCGCCGTTCTCGAACCTCGTGCCAGTGTTTCTCAGGACAAAATATGTTCAAGAACATATTTTGAGTTGGGGCTATCCTTGGTGGTCAACGCAGCGGGACGAGGAGAGAGGCGATGCCGTACACGCCGGCACACAAGGCTGAGACGCGCAAGAAAATCGTGGAAAGCGCACGTCGCCTGTTTAATCGCCACGGCTTTTCAGGGGTCTCGATCGACGAGATCATGGCCGACGCCGGGCTCACCCGCGGCGGCTTCTATAATCATTTCAACACCAAGGAAGAGCTCTACGCCGAGGTAGTGACGCACGCGCTCGCCTGCCGTGGGGAGCGCTCTAGCCGCGCCGAAGCCGCGCGGCCGAAGGGTGCAAATTCCGCAGCGGAGTTTATCGCCGCCTATCTGTCGCGGGCGCATTTCGAGGATCGGGAGAATAGTTGCCCGCTTATGGCGCTTCCCT
>DASWJG010000101.1:0-2126 GCA_036397315.1 Methyloceanibacter sp.
GACTCAGACCTAAAAACCTCGAAACATGTTGCCAGCAAGAAGCAGCAAGAACGCGACTAGCAAGGTCTCAAAGCTGTATCCGCTTACCAAAGGAATGCCCACATGCGCATAGCGCACGAGGAGCGCGAGGACTGCAAGCAGTACAGAAAGGAAAAAGGCCGCTTGCGAGGGTGGTGAAAGCCCCCATGAGATGTCTCCCCGTCACGTCTTTCGAGAAGGAAGCATTAGCAAGCGATGGGTAAACGGTTCAAGACTGTTAGTCACCGCAGCTCTGCCAGGCCATGGGACGAATCAAGCTATGCGCGCGTGACGAGGAGTTCGAAGCGTTCAAGCTGATCGCACCGTTTCGCAGCAAGAGCGCGACTGAGCCGATCAACCCGGAGTGGCGACCGGCTCCGCAAAGGGAGGCCGCATAATGACCACGCGTCTTGCTACCAGCGAATGAGATTCCCTTGGATGATGTCGTCGGGAGTTTCCGTCACGAAGAGAGCTGGTTCGTCATGGTACCCAAATTTCAGCAGTGTATGCTCGAGGTCAGGGCGCTAAAGATGTTCCAGAAGGCGGTGGCGCATTTCCACGGTGCCGTCCACCGCGCCGAAACTCGTGAGCAGCCTGGCGCGCAAGATCGACGTCCGCGTCCTTTATGATTGGTCCGGAGGCCTCGTCTGGCTCGAAACGCCGCCCATTTCCGATGCCGGGGCGGTCGAGATTCGTCGTACCATTGCCGAATTCGGAGGCCATGCCACACTGATCCGCGCCGAGGCTCAGGCTAGGGCCGGCATCGAGGTGTTCCAGCCGCTCGATCCGCCGCTCATGGCGCTGACGGCCTCCCTCAAGCGCGCCTTCGATCCGGTGGGGATTCTCAACCCTGGCCGCATGTACCCAGGGATATAGGCCAGCACCATGCAAACCAATTTCAACGCCGTACAGCTCGCCGATCCGACCATTGCCCGGGCCGACGAAATCTTGCGGCGTTGCATCCATTGCGGGCTCTGCACCGCCACCTGCCCGACCTATGTGCTCACCGGCGACGAGCGCGATAGCCCGCGCGGCCGCATCTACTTCATGAAACAGATGTTCGAGGAGCGCGAGGTGACGCCGTCGATGACCTATCACATCGACCGCTGCCTCTCCTGCTTCTCCTGCATGACCACCTGCCCGAGCGGAGTCGACTACATGCATCTCGTCGATCTCGCCCGCGTGCGCATCGAGACCAAGGGCCACCGCACGCCGAGGGCGCGCGCCTTGCGCTGGATCTTGAGCAAGGTGTTGCCGCATCCGCGGAGATTCCGCCTCGCCCTTCGCTTAGGCTGGCTCGCGCGTCCGTTCCGCGGGCTCATCGCGCGTGCCGGGTTTGAGCGGCCCGCCGCCGCCTTGGAGCTGATACCGTCGCGGCCGCTCAAAGCGCAGCTCACCAGGCCGAAATCGGCGATCGGCAGCGACCCTAAGGCGAAGCGCGTGGCCCTGATGCTCGGTTGCGTGCAGGAGGTGCTGGCCCCTTCCATCAGCCGCGCGGCAATAAGGCTGCTCAGGCGTCACGGCGTCGACGTCGTTGTGGTCAAGGACGAGACCTGCTGTGGCGCGCTCGTGCATTCTCTGGGCCGAGAAGAGGAGGCGCGCGACTACGCCCGCCGCAATATCGACGCCTGGACCGCCGTCATCCGCGAGAAACCGCTCGATGCCATCGTGGTGACCACCTCCGGCTGCGGTACCATGGTCAAGGACTACGGCAATCTGCTGGCGCGCGACCGCGGCTATGCCGAGCGCGCGGCCTATGTCTCGGGCCTCGCCCGCGACATCACCGAACTGATCGACGAGATCGGGCTGATGCCGCCCATGATGTGGACGGGGCTCAAGATCGCCTATCATGCCGCCTGCTCGCTCCAGCACGGCCAGAAGCTCGATGCCTTGCCGCTGTCGCTGCTTGAGCAGGCGGGCTACAACATCCTCCAGATTCCGGAGGGACATCTCTGCTGCGGCTCGGCCGGCGCCTATAATTTGCTCGAGCCGGAGCTGTCAGGGCAACTCCGCGAGCGCAAGCTCGCCAATATCGCCAGCGTCAATCCCGACGTGATCGTCACCGCCAATATTGGCTGCATGGTGCAGCTTAAAGGCGGCACCTCGGC
>DASWJG010000102.1:0-2226 GCA_036397315.1 Methyloceanibacter sp.
CGAGGAGGCGGTAGGGCCGGCGCCAGCGCCGGGCCCGATCAGCATCACGTCGCCCACGAAGTCGCCGTCGATGGCGACGCAGTTCGATACGCCGTCGACCTCGGCAATTGCCGTATGCTTCGGCACCATGGTCGGGTGCACACGCTGCTCGATGCCGCTATCGGTGCGGAGCGCCACGCCGAGCAGCTTGATGCGGTAGCCAAGCTCACCGGCAGCCTCGATGTCGGCCGGGGTGATCGACTCGATGCCCTCGACATAGACGGACTCGAAGCTCGTACGGGTGCCGAAGGCAAGGCTGGTAAGGAGAGCGAGTTTGTGGGCGGTGTCGAAGCCGCCAATGTCGAAGCTGGGATCGGCCTCGGCGTAACCTTGCGCCTGCGCCTCCTTCAAGACATCGGTGAAGCTCCTGCCCTCCTGCTCCATCAAAGTGAGGATGTAATTGCAGGTGCCATTGAGGATGCCATAGACGCGAGAGATATCGTTGCCTTGCAGACTTTCGCGGATGACCTTGACGACGGGAATGCCGCCGGCCACGGCCCCCTCGAAGTTCAGCGCCACGCCGTTCTTCTCGGCGAGCGCGGCGAGACTCTGGCCATGATGGGCAAGAAGCGCCTTGTTGGCGGTAACGACGTGCTTGCCCGCGGCGAGCGCCGCTTCCACCGCCTCCTTCGCCACCCCGCTCTCGCCCCCGATCAGCTCGACGAACACGTCGATGGCGGGGTCTTTGGCAAGGGCGACGGGGTCGGGCACGAAGCGGAAGCCGGAAATGTCGGCATCGCGGTTCTTGCGGCGGTTCTTGGCTGATACGGCGACAATTTCGATCGGGCGTCCGGCACGCGCGGCAAGCTCCGCCTTGCGCGTCGCAAGGAGCCGCAATAGGCCGCTGCCGACGGTGCCGACCCCGGCCAGTCCAAGCTTCAGTCCATCACTCATGGGGAAGGATCAGAACGACCGATTCGCCTTCGACGCAATGGGAATGACATTGTGCATCGTCTTGGCGGAGTCGGAGAGGAACCTCCGAATATTGCGCGCGGCCTGGCGGATGCGCTGCTCGTTCTCGACCAGGGCGATGCGCACATAGCCTTCTCCATATTCGCCGAAGCCGACGCCGGGCGAGACCGCGACGCCCGCCTTCTCCAGCAGGAGCTTGGAGAATTCGAGGCTGCCGAGATGGGCGAACATCTCGGGGATCGGCGCCCAGGCGAACATGGTGGCCGGCGGTGACGGGATCGGCCAGCCGGCGCGCGTCACGGATTCGACCAGGCAGTCGCGGCGCCGCTTATAGATGGCGCGGATCTCGTCGATGCAGTTCTGCGGTCCGTTGAGAGCGGCGGCGGCGGCCACCTGGACCGGGGTGAAGGCGCCATAATCGAGATAGGATTTCACGCGGCTGAGCGCGTGGATCAGGCGCTCGTTGCCGACGGCGAAGCCGACGCGCCAGCCGGGCATAGCGTAGGTCTTGGATAGCGTGGTGAACTCGACAGCGATGTCGATGGCGCCGGGGACCTGAAGGATCGAGGGCGGCGGCGCGCCATCGAAATAGATCTCGGCATAAGCGAGGTCAGAGAGAACGAGCAGGTCGTGTTTCTTGGCGAAGGCAACGACCTCCCGATAGAAGTCGAGATCGGCGACGACCGCGGTGGGATTGGCGGGATAGTTGAGCACGAGCGCCGTCGGCCTCGGCACGGAGTGGCGCACCGCCTTGTCGAGCGAGGTCATGAATTGGCTATCGGTGCGCGCCGGCAAATGCCTGATGACACCACCCGACATGATGAAGCCGAACTCGTGGATGGGATAAGTCGGATTCGGCACCAGGATCACGTCACCCGGCGCCGTGATCGCCTGGGCGACGTTGGCAAAGCCTTCCTTCGAGCCCAGCGTCGCCACCACTTGCGTGTCGGGGTTGAGCTTCACGCCGAAACGACGTGCGTAATAAGCGGCTTGCGCCTTGCGCAAGCCTTGGATGCCGCGCGAGGACGAATAGCGATTGGTGCGGGGATCGTGCACCGTCTCGACCAGCTTGGCGACGATATGAGGCGGCGTCGGCATGTCGGGATTGCCCATGCCGAAATCGATGATGTCGTTGCCGCGGGCGCGGGCCTCGGCCTTGAGCTTATTCACCTGCTCGAAGACGTAAGGCGGCAGACGCTTGATTCTATGGAAATCGCTGTTCACGGACGCGAGGGGTCCCCACCCCGATCAGGCCCCGAAGGGAGCCCACTTGAA
>DASWJG010000103.1:0-7288 GCA_036397315.1 Methyloceanibacter sp.
GAGAGCGCCCCGCAAGCGATAATCAGGTAGAGAACCCAGGTCATGACGGCTGCCTCTGCTTTCGATTGGGATGGCGGGGAATAGGACCGCTAAAGGCGAGACGCCGCGGCCCCACTGCCCCCAAGAGTGGTGGTGCTTAGCCCGCGCGGAAAATGCCAAAGTTGGGGGGCGGACGCAACAGACGCCTAAAGGCGCGGCATTTTTGGCTTGGCTGCAGGGCCGTGGGGCTAGAAATGGGCGAATCCCTTGCGGCCAAGCTCGAGAGGCTTCCCGTCAAGGGCAAGCACGCGGGCCTCGCCGCTTGGCCCCCCGATGCGGCCGATCATGGTGACTGGCACGCCCTTCGCCTGTGCTTCGGCCTCGAAGGCGGCCGCACTTGCCTCGGGCACCGCCGCCACGATCTCATAGTCGTCCCCTGCCGTGAGCAACGTTGCAAGGAGCCGAGGCTCGCGCCGAAGCGCCTTCTGCGCGGGCGGCGAGAACGGCACGCTGCCAGCCTCGATCAGAGCCCCGGCATGGGAAGCGCGAGCAAGCTTCTCGACGTCGCCCACGAGACCGTCAGAGACATCGATGGCACCTCGCGCGAAGTTGCGGACCGGGATCACGAGCTCGGTTCGTGGCTTGGGACGCCGATAGCGGCCGATCAGGAACGCACTGTCGTCCTCCAAAAGATCCCAGGCCGAGGCGAGCGCGGGATCCTTGAGAAGGCGAAGCCCGAGATAGGCATCGCCAATCGTGCCGCTGACATACAGCCTGTCGCCTGTCTTGGCGCCGTGCCGCAAGACAGCATGGCCGTGCGCGACAAGGCCAAGCGCCGTGATGGTGATGGTCAGGGGACCCGGCGAGGCAGTGGTGTCGCCACCGACAAGGGTAATGCCGGTCGCCTCCTGGAGCTCGCGCAGACCGGAAGAAAAACCTTCAAACCAGACCGGCGGGGTCTCGCGCGGCAGCGCCAGCGACAGCAGATAGGCATGGCCCCGCGCCCCTTTGGCCGCAAGATCGGAGAGATTGACCGACAGGGCCTTGTAACCGATGGAGTCGGGTGGATCGTTGCCGAGAAAATGCACGCCTTCGATGAGCGTGTCGCAGGTGGCGATGAGTTCGTAGCCTTCCGAGATGACCAGGACGGCGGCGTCGTCGCGCAGTCCGAGCGCGGCGGCATCGGTGGCAAGAGGCGCAAAATAGCGGGCGATGATCTCGAACTCGCCAAGGCGTTCGCCCTCGATGCGCTCAGCCATCGCTGGTGCCCTCGGCGGCGAATTCGTGCGGCCGCGCCTTGTGGCCGAGCTTGTCGAGTATACCGTTCACAACCTTCGGCTCCTCTTCGGCGAAAAAGGCATGGGCGATGTCGACATATTCGGAGATTACCACGCGCGCCGGGACATCGCTGCGGACCAGGATCTCATAGGCGCCGGCGCGGAGAATGGCGCGCAGGATGGAATCGACGCGGGTCAGCCGCCAGCCTGCGGCGAGCTGGTGGTCGATCAGAGGGTCGATACGGAGCTGCTCGCGCACCACGCCTTCGACGAGGTCGCGAAAGAAGCCGACCTCCGCCTCACGGAATTGGCAGCCTTCGACTTCCTTGCCTAAGCGAAACGTCTCGAACTCGGCGATGACCTCGTTGAGATCGATCCCGGTCATGTCCATCTGATAGAGCGCCTGGACGGCGGCAAGGCGGGCGGCGCTTCGGGAGGAAGCGCGGGCTTTTGTCTCGCCTCGCTTTTTCATGGCGGCTAGCGCCGGCTCGCCGAGGAGAAATGCTGCTCGAGCTGCATGAGGGTGAGGCAGGCGCGCGCCGCGTCGCGGCCCTTGTTGCGCCCCTCGACGCTCGCCCGTTCCCAGGCCTGCTCGCGGCTCTCGCAAGTCAAGATGCCGAAGCCGATCGGCACGGCATGCTGCACGGCGAGCTGGTGCAAGCCCGCCGCCGACTCCCGCGCCACGATGTCGTAATGAGTCGTCTCGCCGCGGATGACGCAGCCGAGCGCGACGCAGCCCCGATGGCGCCCGGCCCGGCCGACGAAGCCGTTGGCAAGCGCCAGGCTGAGCGCGAGCGCGATCTCGAGCGAGCCCGGCACAGCAAGCCGCTCATAAGCCATCTGATTGGCTTCAAGCTCCTCGATGGCGCCACGGGCAAGCTCGTCGGAGATGTCTTCGTAGAAGCGCGCCTCGATAATGAGGACCGAGCGTGGGCCTTTGCGGGTCATCTAAGCGTTACTCCAAGCCCCGGTGGCCGGCCACCTTAAGCCCATAGCCTTCGAGACCCACGATCTTGCGCGCGGGCGAGTTGCTCAACAGCACCATCTCGCGCACGCCGAGGTCGAGCAGGATTTGGGCGCCGATGCCATATTCGATGAGCCGCTGCTGGCCTTGACCTCCCGCCTCCTGCTTGAGACGCGCGGAGATGGCGTCGGGTCTCGATTCACGGATGAGCACGATCACGCCGCGCCCCTCGCGTCCGATGACCTCCATGGCCTTGTGCACCAGCGTCTCGCGGTGGGGCCCGGCCGAGATCACGTCGTCGATGGTGTTGAGAGCGTGCACGCGCACGAGCACCGGACCGCCTGAGGCGACGTCGCCTTTGACGAGCGCCACATGCTCGGCCGGGTCCACCGTCGTGGCATAGACTTTGAGGTCGAAGGCGCCGCCATAGGCGCTCTCCACCTTGGTCTCGGCGACGATTTTAACGAGGTGGTCGTAGCGCAGGCGGTAAGCGATCAGGTCGGCGATGGTGGCGATCTTCAGGCCATGGCGCTCAGCGAAGGCGATCAGATCGGGAAGCCGAGCCATGGTGCCGTCGTCGTTCATGATCTCGCAGATCACGCCGGCGGGATAGAGCCCGGCAAGCCGCGCCAGGTCCACGCCGGCTTCGGTGTGGCCCGCGCGCACCAGCACGCCGCCTTCCTTGGCGACCAGCGGGAACACGTGGCCGGGAGTCATGATGTCGCGATAGTCCTTGGTCGGATCGATGGCGACGGAGATGGTGTGGGCGCGGTCATGGGCCGAGATGCCGGTCGAGACCCCTTCTCGCGCCTCGATCGACACGGTGAAGGCGGTCGTGTGCCGCGAGCGGTTCGAGCGCGACATCAATTCAAGATGGAGCTGCTTGGCGCGCTCCGGCGTCAGCGCGAGGCAGATCAGCCCGCGCCCATGCTTGGCCATGAAGTTGATGGCGTCGGGGGTAGCCATCTGCGCCGGGATGACGAGGTCGCCCTCGTTCTCGCGCTCCTCGGCGTCCACTAAGATGAACATGCGGCCGTTGCGCGCGTCTTCGACCACCTCCTCGATGGAGGAGAGGAACTGATGGCGGGCGGTCTTGGGCACGATGGTCACGGGGTCAGGCCTTCTTGCTCCTTCAAGCGCGCGACGTAGCGCGCCAGGAGATCGACTTCAAGGTTTACCAGATCGCTTGGGCGCCGGTCTTGCCATGTCGTATGGGTAAGAGTGTAAGGAATGATGTTCACGCCGAAGCGCGTGCCGTCGACATCATTAACGGTGAGCGAGACGCCATCGAGCGCGACCGCCCCTTTTCCGGCGATGAAACGCGCGAGCGCCGCAGGAGCCTCCAGCACAAATCTGATGCTGTCGCCGTCCTGATCGCGCGCGAGGATCCTGGCGCGCCCGTCGATATGGCCGGTCACGAGGTGGCCACCCAGCTCGTCGCCGAGCGCCAGCGGGCGCTCCAGATTGACGCGCCGCCCCGCCTGCCAGGTGCCGAGCGTGGTGCGGGCCAAGGTCTCGTTGGAGGCCTCGATGGCGAAGACGGCGCCCTTGCCCTTGGCCTTGCTCACCGCGACGATGGTGAGGCAGCAACCGTCGCAGGCGATCGATGCCCCCTCGTCGAGGCTTCCGCGCTTATAAGGGCAGGCGATCACGAAACGTGCGCCCTGCCGCTCAAGAAGCGTTCCTATGCCGCTGACAATACCAGTGAACATCGCCCTATCCGCCGCCACCACGTCATTCGGTCGGGGCCGAACGAGCGTGCGTCAAGCTTCGTGAAATGCCCGCTTGCAGTCACCCGATCAAGCCCTTCGCTGACGAAGGGCATGAGACCGTCGGCGCCGGAGGGCTTCTGACCCTGATAAATCACTGCCTCGTCGATGAGATCGGCATCGAGGAAGGCGCGCGCCACCGAAGGCCCCCCCTCCACCAGCACGCGCGTGATGCCGCGGCTGGCGAGCGTTTCCAACGCGTCGTGCACGGCAAGCAGACCGTGGTTGTCGACCGCAACCGGCACGATCTCCCCCCCGCGTTCCTGCAACGCTTCGGCGTTGGGGTGATCTTCATCGGCGGCACAGACGAACCATACCGGCACCATGAGATCGTCGAACAGGCGCGCGTCAGGCGGCGTCCGTAAGCGCCGATCCAACACCACGCGTACCGGCGAGCGGCATGACATGCCGGGAAGCCGGCAGGTCAGGCTTGGGTTGTCGGCGAGGATGGTGCCGCGGCCGACCAGGATCGCATCGTTCCGCGCCCGCAGAAGATGCCCATGGGCACGGGCGTCAGGCCCGGTGATCCACACCGGCGCTCCTTCTCCTTTCGGCATGAGGCCGTCGGCCCCGACGGCGAGCTTCAAGGTCACGGCGGGGCGTCCTTCGGTGACGCGGAGGATATGGCCGAGGGCGACTTCTCCCGCCTCTTGCGCGAGGACGCCCTCCTTCACCTCGATGCCGGCGGCGGCAAGCCGCTCGAGCCCGCGGCCCGAAGTGCGCGGGTCGGGATCGCGCAGAGCGATCACGGCGCGTGACGGCGCAGCTGCGGCAATGATGTCGGCGCAGGCAAGCCCCCGCCCTCCTGCATGGGCGCACGGCTCGAGGGTGACATAGATGGTGGCGCCGCGCGCTCTCTTCCCGGCCCGGTCGAGGGCGATGGCTTCGGCGTGAGGGCGTCCGCCCGGCGCGGTCCAGCCGCGCGCGATAATCTCCCCGGTCGGCGCCACGACGATCGAGCCGACCGAGGGGTTCGGCCAAGTGAGGCCGAGCCCGCGCCGGGCGAGCCGAAGCGCCTGCGCCATATGCTCCTCGTCGCTTGCGCTCATCGGCTTGATGTAGGGTTTGAGGCTAGTCTTCGGCAGAGGCCGAAGCTTTCCCGGACTCCGTTTCCTCGTCGTCCCCGGTCCCGGCAAGCTCGCCGAGCAGGGCCTCGAAATCCTTAGCCTCGCGGAAATTCTTGTACACGGAGGCAAAGCGCACATAGGCGACGTCATCGAGCGCCTTCAAGGCCTCCATCACCAGGCGCCCGATGGTCTCGGACTTGATGTCGTTCTCGCCCATGTTCTCGAGCCGGCGCACGATGCCGCTGACCATGCGCTCGATCCGCTCGGGATCGACCGGGCGCTTGCGGAGCGCGATCTGCACCGACCGCATCAGCTTGTCGCGGTCGAACGGCATCCTGCGGCCGCTCCGCTTGATGACCGTCAGCTCGCGCAGCTGCACGCGCTCGAAGGTGGTGAAGCGGCCGCCGCAATCGGCGCAAACGCGGCGGCGCCTGATCGTGGTGTGGTCCTCGCTAGGGCGCGAGTCCTTCACTTGCGTGTTGGTGCTGCCGCAATAGGGGCATCGCATCGGCGACCGCCCTCCCCTTTCTCACCCTCACGCTTGGACCTACCGATAGATGGGATAGCGATCGCAAAGCTCGATGGCACGCTTCTTCACGCTCGCCTCGACCTTGGCATTTCCCTCATCGCCGTTGGCGGCAAGCCCGTCGAGCACCTCGATGATCATGCCGCCGATCTGTTGGAACTCGGCGATGCCGAAGCCGCGCGTGGTCCCGGCCGGCGAACCCAAACGGATGCCGGAGGTGATGGCGGGCTTCTCCGGATCGAAGGGCACGCCATTCTTGTTGCAGGTGATGTTGGCGCGGCCGAGCGCGATCTCGGCAGCCTTGCCGGTGAGCTTCTTGGGCCTGAGGTCGACCAGCATCAGATGGGTGTCGGTGCCGCCGGAGACGAGCGCCACGCCGCCCTTGACCAGCGTCTCGCCGAGGGCCTTGGCGTTGTCGATGACGGACTGCGCATAAAGCTTGAAGGACGGCGACAGGGCTTCTTTGAAGGCGACAGCCTTGGCGGCGATGATATGCATCAAGGGTCCGCCCTGGAGGCCCGGGAACAGCGCCGAATTGATCTTCTTGCCGATCTCCTCGTCATTGGAGAGCACCATGCCGGCGCGCGGTCCCCGCAAGGTCTTGTGGGTGGTGGTTGTGACGACATGGGCGTGCGGCAGCGGGCTCGGATGGAGCCCTGCGGCGACGAGTCCGGCGAAATGCGCCATGTCCACCATGAGATAGGCGCCGACTGAATCGGCGATCTGCCGGAAGCGCGCGAAGTCGATGATGCGCGGGTAGGCCGAGCCGCCGGTGATGATCATGGTCGGCTTATGCTCGCGCGCCAGGCGCTCGACCTCGTCGTAGTCGATGCGCTGATCGTCGGGGCGCACACCGTATTGGACCGCGTTGAACCATTTACCGGAGAGATTGGGCGGCGCGCCATGGGTGAGATGCCCGCCTGAGGCAAGGCTCAAGCCCATGATGGTGTCGCCCGGCTTGATGAGCGCGAGCATCACCGACTGATTGGCTTGCGAGCCGGAATGGGGCTGGACGTTGACGAAGGCGCAGTTGAATAGGCGCTTGGCGCGGTCGATGGCGAGCTGTTCGACCACGTCGACATATT
The DNA here is from genome assembly GCA_036397315.1 of Methyloceanibacter sp. Classification (GTDB taxonomy): domain Bacteria; phylum Pseudomonadota; class Alphaproteobacteria; order Rhizobiales; family Methyloligellaceae; genus Methyloceanibacter. Next base: position 6,668 of record DASWJG010000103.1, read on the forward strand.
GGCAGCCGCCGTAATAGCGGCGCCCGGGATATCCTTCGGCGTATTTGTTGGTGAGGAGCGTACCCGCAGCCTCGAGCACGGCCTGAGAGACGATGTTCTCAGACGCGATCAGCTCGATCTCGTTCTGCTGCCGCTCATACTCGTTCTCGATCGCGTCCCAGACTTCGGGGTCCGTCTCTTCCAGATGCTTGGTGAAGAAGTCGCTCCCGCGCGCTTCGACGCGCCGCGCATCACTTGCCGTCATGGCTAACTGCTCCTCGAGATCACGTCCCGTCTCGCCACGTGAGGGCTTGCCCGATGGGCTTTGCTCCCGTGGGCGCTCCCTTAGACATTTGGCTGGCTCTACCACATGTCGCGGACGCGCGCCAGCAACGCGCAAGGCCTGGGCCTTAAGCCTCCACCGTAACGCTGCTATCGCTGGAAATCCAACAGCTTCGCGAGTTGAAGGCCGCTCCCAGTCAATCAATAGGCCGAGGCGGTCGCGGCGGCGCCGTCGTGGTTATAGATATCAGGCCTGAATTGTACGCTGCCGTCAGGCAATCCCCAGGCGCTGATATAGGCGAAATAGACGGGGATCGGCGTGGTGAGCTTCACGTCGATTTGCTCGCCCGTTTGTTTCAT
>DASWJG010000104.1:0-7098 GCA_036397315.1 Methyloceanibacter sp.
AGCTCGAGCCCAATCACGAACAGCAGCAGCACCACGCCAAACTCGCCGAAATGGAGAAGCTCGCCCACATCGTCCAGGGCGTAGTAAGGCCCGAGGACATAGGGTCCGATGACGACGCCGGCGGCGAGATAGCCGAGCACCGCGCCCATGCGGAGGAAGCGGCCGAGCGGTGCGGCAATGGCGGCGGCGGCGAGGAAAACCGCCACCTGAATCAACTGCGCCGTCACCATTTTGTCGTCCCCGTTCCCTTGGCTTCCGGCATAACATGCAATCCTTCGGCTCGCCTACTGCATCGTCGGACCCTCTACAACCGCCCCATCTTATGAGCACCAAAACGGCGATGAATAAGGAAGCCGTGGCCTCCCCGTCGCCCTCCTTCCGCGAGGCGCTCGGCGTCTGGGCCAAGATCGGCGTCACCTCCTTCGGCGGACCGGCCGGCCAGATCGCGCTCATGCATCGCGTTCTCGTCGATGAGCGCCGCTGGATCGGGCAGGATCCATTTCTGCATGCTCTGAATTTCTGCATGCTTCTCCCCGGTCCGGAGGCCATGCAGCTTGCCACCTATGTCGGCTGGCGGCTTCACGGCACGCTTGGCGGCCTAGCTGCCGGCATCCTCTTCGTGCTACCGGGCGCCCTGGTCGTGCTCGGGCTCAGCATCGCTTACGCACTTTATGGTCAAGTGCCGGTGGTTGAGGCAGCCTTCATCGGCATCAAGGCCGCGGTCCTCGTCATCGTCATCGAGGCGCTCGTCAGGGTCGCGCGGCGGGCGCTGCGCGGCCCTTATGATGTCGCCATCGCCGCCGCCGCCTTCGTCGCCATTTTCTTCCTTGCCGCGCCCTTTCCGCTCATCATCGCCGGCGCTGCCTTGATCGGCTTCGTGCTGGCGCTCGCCTCGCCTGCTCCGGCGCCCGCCACCCTCCCGCAACCGTCGCCCGTTCCGCTGTCACGGACGCTGAAGACGGCGGCGCTTTGGCTGGCGATTTGGATCGTCCCCCTCCTCCTCGTGGCGGCGCTCTTCGGGCGCGCCCATGTCACGACCGACGCCGCCTTGTTCTTCTCCAAGCTTGCCGTGGTGACCTTCGGCGGCGCCTATTCGGTGCTCGCCTACATGGCCCAGCAGGCGGTGGAGACCTATGGCTGGCTGAGCGCAGGCGAGATGCTCGATGGGCTCGGCCTCGCCGAAACGACGCCAGGCCCCCTCATTCTCGTAACCGAATTCGTCGGCTTCCTCGCCGGCTATCGCCACGGCGGCGAGCCGCAGCTTGCCTTTGGCCTGCTCGGCGCGGCGATCGCACTGTGGGCGACGTTCACGCCCTGCTTCCTCTGGATTTTCACCGGCGCACCCTATGTCGACTGGCTCAGCGCAAGCCCTCGCCTCGCCGGAGCCCTCGCCGGCGTCACGGCGGCCGTCGTCGGCATCATTCTGAACTTGAGCCTTTGGTTCGCGCTCCACGTCCTGTTCGGCCGCGTCGACGCGGAATGGTACGGTCCATTGCGGCTCTGGACTCCCGATCCCTCCAGCCTCAACGTTGAGGTCGTGCTGCTTACGGCCCTGGCGGCGGTGCTCCTGCTTGTGCTCCGCCTCGGCATTGTGAGCACGCTCGCGATTGCCGCGGTGGCTTCGCTTGCATGGTCCTTCGTGGCAAGCGGAAGCTAGCGTCTAAATTCTGCCTGCAGTCGGCGAGGTGACCGGCCTCTAGCGCGGAATCCAGAGATTGACGAAGGGCGCCCGCACCCACGTCCCGCGACGACCGCTATAGACTCTCGCGAAAGGAGCCCTGACCCACGTGTCGCCGTCTTCGTCATCGACCGACGTCAAGGGTGCGCGCACATGCGTCCCGTTCCGGTAACGCCAGCGGCGCTTGTAGGTGTCGACTTGCTGCACGAGCTCGATTCCATCCGCCGGCGCGATGACCGGGCTAGGTGCCGCCGAGCCAGGCGCGGGCATGCCGACGAGCAGCGCGAAGCCTGCCGCCGCGAGGCAAAGGTAAAGGGATCGATTGGTCATGCTGACTGTCTCCTTAACCAACTTCCCCTCGCCCATCCGCTTATTGGCGTTTCAAGCGCGCGCGAAGTGTGGCGAGACCCTGCCGATGTGGCAAGCCTAAATTACAGCCAGCCTCTGCGCTTGAAATAGAGATAGGGCAGTATCGCCGCCAGCACCATCAGGACGAGCGCAAGCGGATAGCTGAACCACCAATCGAGCTCCGGCATGTGGCGGAAGTTCATGCCGTAGATCGAGGCGATCAGCGTCGGCGGCAGGAACACGACGGCGGCAACCGAGAAGATCTTGATGATGTCGTTTTGCTGGATGCTGACCATGCCGAGCGTGGCATCGAGCAGAAAGATGATCTTGCCGGAAAGAAAGGTGGCGTGATCGGTCAGCGAGACGACGTCGCGCGCGGCGGTACGGATGCGGGCCTGGAGTGGCTTGACTTCCTTCCGCTCATTGGCGGCATGAACGAGAAAGGTGAGAAGCCGCGCGAACGAGTGGGCGCTTTCGCGGGCCTTCGAGGTGATCTCGCCCTCGCGCCCGATCGCTCGCAACAGCACGTCGAAGCGGCGTTGCCGTGACGCGACCCCACCTTTGATCTCGAAGATCGAATGGGACAGCCCTTCGACCTCCGCCTGGATGCGCTCGATGAAATCCGCGAGCCGGTCGATGATCGTTTCCAGGAGGCCGATCAGGACCGCGGCCCCGGTCTTGAGCTCCGACTCCGATCGGTTGCATCGCGCGATATAGATGGAGAAGGCCCGGGGCTCGGCATAGCGGAGCGTGATGAGCCTTTGTCCGGTAAGAATGAAGGTGACCGGCGTCGTTCTGGGCTCGCCCTGCTCGGGCTGGTACAGCAGCGTCGCGGTCATATAGTAGGCGCCGTTCTCCTGATAGAGGCGGCTCGAGGCCTCGATCTCCTGCTGCTCCTCGCGCGTGGGGACCTCGAGCTTAAGCGCCCGTTCGATCTGTGCCTCCTCCTCCGGCGTGGGATTGAGGAGATCGACCCAAAGGGCTCCTTCGGTGATCCTTGGCTTGCCCTTCTGGCGCTCGAGCGCACCGGAGCGGTTCTCATAGATGGTGAGCATCGGACCTCCCATTTTCCGAGCCCGAATGTGCCGAGGGCCTTAGACGCCCCTTCAGCCGGACGAGACCTTATACCAGCGCCTTCATGTTGCCACTGAGACATTGCGGCCCAGTCAGAAGCCAGAAAACCAGAAGTCAGAAACCAGAAGGCGCGAGTTGCCGGCTTCCGGCCCTGCTCTTTTCTGGCGTTCTGATTTCTGACTTCTGATTTCAGTTTTTCTGCACGATGCAAGCGCCGCCGTCTGAGCGCAAGCTAGCGCAGAGCCTGGCGGCATCGTCCCGGCTGTCGGCGCCGATCTGGACCATATAGAGATAGCGGCGACCCCGGCTCAAATTGCGCGCCGGCAGCACGAAGGGCTCGCGCTCACCGAGCAGCGAAACATGCTGCCGCTTCAGCCTGGCGAATTGGGCGAGCGCCCTGGCCTTGGAGAAAGAGGTCGAGACATGGACGCCCCAAGGCCGCCAGGCCCCGCTTGCCGTGAGCGGCTCGCTCTCATACACGGCCCGCACCACGAGCGGCGCGAGCTTGCGGCAGGAGTCCTGAACCTCAACGCCCGCGGTTCTGAGCAGCTCAGGCAACTCGGTCTCTTGCAGCTTCCATTCCTCCGCCGCGCGCCCGGTAACGAACTGGACATAGTTTTGCGTCTCCCAAGGAAGGCCGCTCGACCCGGAAAGCCACGCGCGCACGCGCTCGGCGCCCGCGTTATAGGCGGCGGCCGCCAGCCCGAAATTGCCGAACTCTTGGCGAAGATCGGCAAGCAGGCTCGCCGAGTGGACGATCGCCGACTTGGGCTCGAAGGGATCATCGAGGCCGCGCTCCTCCGCCGTGCCCGGCATGAACTGGGCGATCCCTTGCGCGCCCTTGGGGCTCACGGCTTGAGGGTTGAAGCGGCTCTCCTTCCAGATCAGGCGCACGAAGGGCATGGGCGGCAGGCCCCGCGCCTCAGCCTGCTGCTGCATGATCGGACAGACGATATCGACGAAGGGTTTGGGTCCCGCAAGAGCGAGGCCCGCTTCCTTCGCGCCCGCTCCCACGCGCGCAACGGCGATGCCCTCTCCAGCATTCGATGGAGCCGCCAGAAGGATAAGCCCGGCCGCAAGTGAAGCCATCCGCAAGACCCGCATCATGCCGCCAGTCTCGGACATGTCGGCGCGGAGGTCCATCCGGCTGGAAGGTCGTTTCTGAACTTGGGTCTAGTTCTTCTGCACGATGCAAGCCCCGCCATCGGCCTGGAGTTTGGCGCACAGGCTGTTGGCGTCCTCGCGGCTATCCAGGCTGATCCGCGCCGAATATTGCAGCTTGGTGCCCATATGCAGATCGCACGTTTCCACAACAGTCGGCTCGTAGCTGCCGAGGATGCCGGTGTGATCCTGCTTGACCTTGGCGAATTGTGCGAGCGCGTCGTCTTTGGAAAATGACGTGGCGATCTCGACACCCCATGGGGGTGCCTGCTGTGAGCTATCGCTGTCATCGCCCGCTTGCGGCGGGGAGCAAGGCGAAAGCGGTCCCTCTTGCTCCACCGCAGGACCGGCAAAGGCTTGCTGCGCGGCGAGCATCAGGCAGAGGACCAATGCCAGGACGTTCTTCATGCCGTGCATCATGCAGCGAGTCGATCAGGCGATAAAGCTCGGGTTCGGCTCACGCTAAATCCGTTCCTAACAGCAAATGCTTCCGGGTCGATCCCGCCGCCTCACTAAAACTTCATATTGAGCACGACCTGGGGAAAGGCGGTGAACCCGTTCCAATCGAGGTCTGACTGCGTGGAGAGCTGTTGGGTGAACTTGACGCCGGCGCCCAGCGTCACATTCGCCCTCGGGTTCCAGCTGAGGTTGCCGCTGCCGACAAAGACGAGATCCTGGCGGCCGCCTGGATAGTCGGAGAAATAGACCCCTTGCAGGCTGCCCGTCGCTGACAGCGACAGGTTCTTGACCGGCGGCCGCCAGCCGAGCGTCGCCGCGATGAAAGCGTTGCTGCTGATCTGGCTCGTGATGTCGGCGACGTTCTCGGACAGCGAAACCGAGATATCGGCGTAATAGCAGTAGGCCTCGCTGCCCTTGTCGCCGCATAGCCTGTTGCCAAGGCCGATATTCGAGCGCGACCAGCCGATCGACGGCGTGGCGACGACGATCTGGTTTGGGCCAAAGCCCGGCTCGTAGACACACCATCGAGGCCGATGGTGAGCAGGTCAGTCCGCGCCGTGCCGCCGGTCGAGAGCCCGGCCGTCTGCCGCCTGCCGAGCAGCCTTGTATAGGTGACGCTGGCATTCAGCGCATCGAAGGAGCTCGAATCGAGCGTGGCGTAACGGACCGCCGACGGACCGAGCAAGAAGGAGACCGTGTCCTCTTCGCGGCCGGCCGGCACCAGGATCAGCAAATTTCCGTTCTGGCTGCCGATCGAATCGGGAATGATGTCGACATCGGCTTGATTGGCGTTGGTCGCGTAGGTGTAGCCCGTCGACGCGATGCCTCTGACGACGGTCTTGCGCGGCACTTTCTTCTCGACGATCTCGGTGATCACGCGCGTTTTCTGCTTGCGCACCTTGATCAGCCGGTAGGTCGGGACATTGCGCAGATTGAGATAGGCCTTGCGCGCCGTGGTCGACCGCAACCCGAGCGGCACGACCACGCCCATCTCCTTCGCCTTTGCCTCGCGCTCGGCCTGGGTGAGTTCCTTCTTCTCCTCGATGGTCACCGTAGCCGTTTCGGTGCGCTTGACCGGCACCTTCTTGGTCTTGGTCGGGAGAACTGTTTCCGGACTGGGGGGGAATGAAACTTTCGATCCGGCTCACTATATTAGCGTCGAAGCTTCGCAAATGAAGGCCGTCGCGCCGAGCGCAAGAACAGACCGTCGCAACAACGCTCGAACCATGCGATCATCGCAAAAGACGGCGTCAAAACTACCGGAGAGTATCGTGCAGCTTTCCCCTCGCAACTCGAAATTTCGTCTTCTTGCCGCCGCTGGCCTAGTCTTCCTCTTTGGCTCTGTTGCTTTTTCGCCGCAGGCCGAGGCCGGCAATCTTGCCGCCGACCCGAACGCGCTGCAGAAAATCCAGCAATTCATCTAAGCCTGCGCCGAGCGAGCTCCTGCTCAAGCCGCAAGCCAAAAAGCCCAAGAAACAGGCCAAGTCCGCCAAGGACTAGCTTCTCATTCGGGAAAGGCGCGGAGCGCCGTCTCGGCGACGCGCTCAAGCTCCTTGCGGCTCGCCCCGCTTGCCGCCTGCACCGCCATGCCTTCGATCACGGTGGCGAGGTATCGCGCCAGCGCGGCCGGATCGGAGTCGGCCGGAAGGTCTCCGTCTTTCTTCGCGCGCTTCAGGCGCTCCCTGATCGCACTCTGGTTTGCGGCACGGCGCGTCTCGAGCTCCTTGCGGATGCAGTCGGTCTCCTCGTCACAGGCGAGCGCGCCGTGCACGGCAAGGCATCCCTTGGGATGGCGCGGATCGCACAGGAACTTGGCCGTGCCCAGCAACAGCGTTTCGGCAACCGCGCGCGCCGTGGGCGCGTTTAGCGCCGCCTCCCAGAACGCCGTCCGTAAGGCCCCGTAGCGGTCGAGCGCCTTGCGGAACAGGCCCTCCTTGTTGCCGAACGCGGCATAGAGGCTCGGCGGATTGATGCCCATGACCGCGGTCAGGTCGCAAATGGTCGTGCCCTCGTAGCCCTTGCGCCAGAACACTTCGAGCGCGCGGTCGAGCGCCTGATCCATATCGAAAGCGCGGGGGCGGCCAATTGCCACGGCCCTATCTCCTGACATTTTTGTGATGCCTAACACCTCCTGCATCTGTAGTGACTGCTATATAATGCTCTTGACAGGCTCGGTCCAGCGCTACATATGTAGCGCACGCTAAATAATTCACGCAGGAGATGGACCCATGTCGAACAAACTCAACGGAAAGGTTGCTTTGGTCACTGGCGGCTCACGCGGCATCGGCGCGGCGATCGCCAAGGCTCTGGCCGACGACGGCGCCGACGTCGCCATCAGCTATTCCGCCTCGCCTGACAAGGCCAAAGCGGTGGTCAAC
>DASWJG010000105.1:0-26938 GCA_036397315.1 Methyloceanibacter sp.
CCCCCATTGGGGATTGGATGAGCAAGGCCACATCAAGCTGCCGGAATGATTGGGAACCTATGCCAGGTCATCTGTTCGTATATGGCACGCTGAGAGCGGGGAGCGCGCACCCCATGGCGCATCGCTTGCGAGTGGGGGCCAGGCTTATCGGCAAAGGAAGTGTGCCCGGTCTGCTCTACGATTTCGGCAGCTGGCCCGGCGCGTTTTTCGGGCCTGAGGAGAAGTACCGTGTGATTGGCAACGTCTTCGCGCTCGGACGAAGCTCCAGGCTCCTCACCGACCTCGACAAATATGAAGGCGTCACGCCCGCGAACGGTGAGGAAAGGGAGTTTCCGGAGGCGGAGGGCCTGTTTCACCGCATCGCCATTGAGGTTAGCCTCGAGAAAGGCGGCAGCGTCGAGGCCTGGGCCTACGCCTTGAAAGAAGCGCCCCGCGCCAGGTTGATCGGCACCGGCGACTTCCTCGCCGATCGCCGCATGCGCGCCCCCAAGGCCGCTCGCCCCTAAACCATTTCCGCTGAGAGCGGTTTGTGTGATGGTCGGTGGGCCGCTAAAACGGCCCGACCCGACGATGGAACACGCGGATGACGAGAGCGGAGCCAGCAGCAAAGACCGCGCCGAAATGGGTCTTTACCTTCGGCGCCGGGCGCGCCGACGGCTCGGCCGCGGAGCGCGACCGCCTCGGGGGCAAGGGCGCCTACCTCGCCGAAATGTCGCGGCTTGGCTTGCCCGTCCCGCCGGGCTTCACCATCTCGGCCGAGGTCTGCTCGGCCTATTACGAGCTTGGCCGCAAGCTGCCTGAGGAGCTGAAGCCGCCGGTGAGCGCGGCGCTCGATGACGTCGGCAGGATCGCGGGCGCCGGATTCGGCGACGTCGAGAATCCGCTGCTCGTCTCGGTGCGCTCGGGCTCGCGCGCCTCGATGCCCGGCATGATGGACACCGTGCTCAATCTCGGTCTTAACGATCAGACCGTCGAGGGGTTGGTGCGGCGCTCGCAGGACCGGCGCTTCGCCTACGACACCTATCGCCGCTTCATTCAGATGTACGCCGACGTGGTGCTCGGCCTCGACCATGAGCTGTTCGAGGAAATCCTCGAGAACTACAAAAATCTCAAAGGCGTGGAATACGACACAGAGCTCGGCGCCGAGGATTGGGCCGACATCATCGCCCGCTTCAAGACCCTGGTCGAGACCGAGCTCGGCGAGCCCTTCCCGCAAGACCTCCACGCCCAGCTGTGGGGCGCCATCGCCGCCGTATTCGGCTCCTGGGAGAATGCCCGCGCCATCGCCTATCGCCGCCTGCACGACATTCCCGACGATTGGGGCACGGCCGTTACCATTCAGGCCATGGTGTTCGGCAATATGGGTGACCTAAGCGCGACCGGCGTCGTGTTCACCCGCAACCCCTCGACCGGCGCCGACGAGCTTTACGGCGAGTTCCTGGTCAATGCGCAAGGCGAGGACGTGGTGGCCGGCTTGCGCACGCCGCAACCCTTGACCGAGGCCGACCGCCGCGGCTCAAGTTCCGGCCGGCCGTCGCTCGAAGGGCTCATGCCCGATGTGTTCGCCGAGCTCAAACTCGCCTGCGCCAAGCTCGAGGCTCATTTCCGCGACATCCAGGACATCGAGTTCACCGTGCAGGAGGGCAAGCTCTTCATGCTGCAGACCCGCTCGGGCAAGCGCTCGACGCAGGCCGCGCTGAAGATCGCCATCGACATGGCCGAAAAAGGTCTCATCACCCGCGAGGAGGCAGTGAGGAACATCGATGCCGGCCAGCTCGACCAGCTGCTGCATCCGACCCTCGACCCCAATGCCGAGAAGACGGTCCTCGCCAGGGGATTGCCCGCCTCGCCGGGCGCCGCCTCGGGCGAGCTCGTGTTCGACGCCGACGAGGCCGTGCATCTCAAGGCGCAAGGGCACACCGTGATTCTCGCCCGCATCGAGACCTCGCCTGAGGACGTGCAGGGCATGCATGCCGCGGTTGGCATCCTCACCACGCGGGGCGGCATGACGAGTCATGCGGCGGTGGTGGCGCGCGGCATGGGGAGGCCGTGCGTGGTCGGCGCCTCTGCGGTCGTGATCGATCTTGAGCGGGAAACGCTGTCCGCCGGCGGCACCGTTCTGCACAAAGGCGATGTGGTGACCATCGACGGCTCCACCGGGCAGATCATCAAGGGCCGCGTGCCCACGCGCGAGCCTGAGCTGTCGGAAGATTTCACCACCCTGATGCACTGGGCTGACGGTTTCCGCCGCATGAGGGTTCGCGCCAACGCCGACACCCCGGCCGATGCGCGCCAGGCGCGCGCCTTCGGCGCCGAAGGCATCGGGCTCTGCCGCACCGAGCACATGTTCTTCGAGGAGACCCGCATCCTCGCCATGCGCGAGATGATCCTCGCCGAGGATCAGGAGGGGCGCCGCCGCGCGCTCGCCAAGCTGCTGCCGGCGCAGCGCCAGGATTTCATCGAACTGTTCGAGATCATGGCGGGGCTGCCCGTGACCATCCGCCTGCTCGATCCCCCGCTGCATGAGTTCCTCCCGCATGGCGACGAGATCATCGGCGAGGTTGCCGCCAGCATGGGCGTGAGCGTGACGCGGCTGAGGCGCCGTGTGGCCGCGCTGAGCGAGTTCAACCCCATGCTCGGCCAGCGCGGCGCCAGGCTGCTCGTGAGCTATCCGGAGATCGTCGAGATGCAGGCTCGCGCCATTTTCGAGGCGGCGATCGAGGCGGGTAAGGCTCTGCATGCCCGCGTCATGCCTGAGATCATGGTGCCGCTCGTCGCCACCAAGGGCGAGCTCGACCTCGTCAAGGAGCGCATTGCCGGTGTCGCGCGGGCGGTCGAGAAGGAGCGGGGGACCAACGTGGCCTATTCGGTGGGCACCATGGTCGAGCTTCCACGCGCCTGTCTGATGGCCGGCGAGATCGGTCAGAGCGCTGAGTTCTTCTCGTTCGGCACTAACGACTTGACCCAGACCACGTTCGGCCTGAGCCGCGACGACGCCGGGCGGTTCTTGGGCGAGTACGCCGAGAAGGGCATCATCCAACACGATCCCTTCATGACCCTCGATCAGGCCGTGGGGGAATTGATGCAGATCGCCGTCGAGCGCGGACGCCAAGCCCACCCCGGTCTCAAGATGGGCATTTGCGGAGAGCATGGCGGCGATCCGGAAACCATAGGTTTCTGCGAGCAAATCGGGCTGAACTACGTCTCCTGCTCGCCCTATCGCGTGCCGGTCGCCCGCTTGGCCGCGGCCCAAGCCGCTCTCGGCTCTGGGGGCTTGCGGTAACCGATCCTTAGCGCTTCCCCGCAAGTAATAGGGCTGAGTTGCCGTCCACCACAATTTGCCCTAATTTATTGGGCACGGTTAAGGTAACGAGACGGGGATTCCGGGCCAAAACCGGTGGGGGAATTTCAACTAAATAACTGATTTCCCACCATTTTGCCTGGTTAGGTTTGGGAACGCTCTGGCGCGTGCCGCGTTAAGGCTACGCGATTAGGGCAAAAGCGGGGGAACGCCGGCCGGCGCGTCGGACGGATTTTCCCGCGAGGTTACGGGGTAACCTGGAGGGACAATGGGCCGACGCTTGCCTCGTCGGGTGTGGCACACCGTAGCTGCGCTCGTGCCGTTGCCCTTGATCGCTTTGGGCTATGTCGCGGCCGTGCCGGGCAATCCCGTCGCCTTCCAAATCCAGCTCTACCTCTCAGGCATCGGCTCGGCGCAGCCTTTGACGCACAGGGCCTTGGTAGCTCCAGAGCGCCTCCCGCGCGAGGCCGCCTATCTGTTCCGCACCAGGGGCAAGGGCCCAAGGGCCGACCAATATCTCGTACCCAACACCGTCACCTCGGCCGGCAAGCAGCTCATCACCGCGAGCCTGATCGGCGATCCCGGCGCCACCGGCGCTCTCGGGCGCCGCAGCGAGGTGAACGCCGCGCTCAAGGGCGATCGGCTCAAGCCGACTACCTCCGCCGTAGCCCTTAGGGGTTCGGTCAGCGCTCCTGACGGCGCGTCGTTGATGAACGCGGTCGCCGGCTCAGCTTTCACCTCGAATTTCGACGTGGCTGCCTTCAGTCCGTCAGCCGAGGAGATCGCCTACCACCCGACCCCCGAAGGATTGGACTTCCGCTACAAGGGCGAGAGCCAAGCCGAGTTCGTGGAACGTGAGCGCCGCTGCCTCGCCATCGCCATTTATTTCGAGGCGCGCGGCGAACCGGTGCGCGGCCAGGTCGCCGTCGGCCAGGTCATTCTCAATCGGGTGAGAAGCCCGCTCTTCCCTGAGACCATCTGCGGCGTCGTCTATCAGGGACAGATGCAGAAGGGCTGCCAGTTCTCGTTCACCTGCGACGGCCACACCGACATTCCGCGCGACAACGATCAATGGGCGCTCGCCCGGGACATCGCCAAGCAGATCACCGCCGGTGAGCTGTGGCTTCCCGAGGTCGGCTATTCGACTTATTACCACGCGAATTACGTGAGCCCGAACTGGGTCGGCAGCATGAGCAAGATCGACAAGATCGGCCGCCACATCTTCTACAAGAAGCGCAACGAGAAGCCATATATCGTCGAAGCTTCGGCTAGCGATGCGACGGCGCCCGAGCAAGCCGAGCCGGAGTCGTCGATGTTCTCGCTCACCCCCGCTCTGTCCCTCGTATCTGCCGCGACCGGCAGCTCTAGTCCTGCCACTCCAGCGATGAGTCTAGGCTACGCGGCGAGTGAGTAAGCGCGCCGACCGAGATCAGGTCGACGCCGGTCGAGGCGATTTCCCGCACATTCTCTAGCGTCACGCCGCCAGAAGCCTCGATCACGACGCGTCCCGCTGCGAGCTTGACTGCTTTCCGCAGCGTCGCGACATCCATATTGTCGAGCAGCACGGCATCAATAGGAAAGCGCAGCGCCTCTTCCAGCTGACCGAGTGTGTCGACCTCGACCTCGGTCTTCACCAAGTGTCCGCTCCGGGAGCTAAGCCTATCAAGCGCGTTGGCGAGACCGCCGGCGGCGGCGATATGGTTGTCTTTGATCAACACCGCGTCATAAAGGCCGAAACGGTGGTTTATCCCGCCGCCGGCCCGCACCGCGTATTTCTCCAAGGCGCGCAAGCCCGGCGTCGTCTTGCGCGTGCAGGTGATGCGCGCGCCCGTTCCTTCCACCGCCGTGACGAAGGCAGCAGTCAGCGTGGCGATGCCGCTTAAGCGTCCGAGGAAATTGAGCGCGGTCCGCTCACCGGTCAGCAGTGCGCGGGTCGTGGCGGAGATGTGGGCAATCGTGCCGCCGCCGTCGACCTTGCCTCCGTCCTCGATGATCCTCACGAAGCGTGTATCCGGATCGAGTGCCCTGAAGGCAGCCTCGGCCAGATCGAGCCCTGCAACCACGCCCGCTTTGCGCGCCACAATCGCGGCTTCGCCTTGCGCGTCAGCCGGAACGATGGCCTCAGTGGTAATGTCGCCGGCGCTGCCGAGATCCTCTTCGAGCGCAGCCGCAACTTCTCTCGCGACGAGGAGCGGCGGCAGCCTCAGCGGTAAATAGGATTTCCCGCTCATGCATGGAGCGCGGCGCGGCCGAACGCGGCATGGCGCCGGCGCGCTGGTTCGAGCGTCTCTCTCGCCTTGCGGGCGATGGCTTCGGCTTGTGCCAATGTGAGGAAGCTGCGCCTGGCGACCCTCTCGTCTGTTGTCGGGTAATCGCTGCGGAAATGCGCGCCCCGGCTTTCCTTGCGCTCCAGCGCCGCGGCCGTGATCAGCTTTGCGGTGGTGAGCATGTTGGCGAGACGCCGGTCGTCCTTGGTCTCCTGTTCGAGCGCGTCGATCGTCGCAAGCGCGTTGCGGAGCGACCCCTCGTCACGAATGACCCCGACCTCTGCCGCCATGGTCAGGCGAAGCCTCTGCTCGGTTGCTTGGCTCTTGGCGCCCAACGCCGCTGCCGCGGAAGCCTGAGCTTCGCGCGGGGCCGTCGCCTTGGGAATGGCAGGCAGAGAGGAGGAAGCGATGTCGCCGGCGACTCTGGCGCCGAACACCACCGCCTCGAGCAGGGAGTTGGAGGCGAGTCTGTTCGCGCCATGGGCTCCGGTCGAAGCCACCTCGCCGCAGGCCCACAGCCCGTCGACCGTGCTGCGCCCTCGCGCGTCGGTGAGAATGCCGCCCATGTGGTAGTGGGCCGCCGGCGCGACCGGGATCGGCTCGCGCAACGGATCGATGCCCGCGGCGCGACAAGCCGCGAACACGGTGGGGAAGCGCTCGGCGAGATCCGTCCCCAAGGCGCGGCAATCGAGGAATGCGCCGCGCCCGCTCGTGACCTCGCGATAGACGCCACGCGCCACTACGTCGCGGGGCGCGAGCTCGGCATCCTCGTGGACCGTGCGCATGAAGCGCTCGCCGCGCGCATTGATCAGGAGCGCGCCTTCGCCGCGCAGCGCCTCGGTGGCGAGCGGTGCGGGGTCGCGGCCGATATTGATGGCGGTGGGATGAAACTGCACGAACTCCGCGTCGGCGATCACCGCACCGGCGCGAGCGGCAATAGCGATGCCTTCGCCGCGCGCCTCGCGCGGATTGGTAGTGATGGCGAAAATCTGGCCCGCGCCTCCGGTGGCGAGCACCACGGCGCTCGCAGGCAGGACGACCGGGGGCGGCACGATGTCAGGCGAGGTGGCGGCAAGCTCGACACCCGCCACGCGGCCGTCCTTGAGCTTCAGATCGCAAGCGGCATAGCCTTCGAGCACGGTGATGGAGGGAGTGCGCCGCACGGCCTCGAACAGCGCCGCCATGATGGCGCGCCCCGCGGTGTCGCCCTTGACATGGAGGATGCGGTTTCGTCCGTGCGCCGCCTCGCGGCCGAGCGCCCAATGCCCTTCCAAATCCTTGTCGAAGGGAACGCCGTAGCGGAGCAGGTCCTCGATGCGCCCCCGCGCCTCCCGCGCCATCAAGAGCGCAATCTTCTCATCGACGATGCCGGCTCCGGCGCGGATCGTGTCGGCGGCATGCGCCTCGGGCGTGTCGCCTTCGGCCAGCGCGGCGGCGATGCCCGCCTGGGCCCAAAGGCTGGACGCTCCTTCGCCGAGATGCGCGCCCGCCACCACGGTGACGGGAACGGGCGCAAGCTTGAGCGCGGTGAAAAGCCCGGCAAGTCCGGCGCCCACCACGACCACGTCGCTTGTTCCGCTCTGCCTTATCGATGGGGACTGGCTGTGCGATGTCATCGGAGGAACGCCTGGGGTTTACGGGGAGAGTCGCGTCAGTGGTTGAGATTGATCATGCGCTCGACGGACGCGCGCGCCCGGTCGGCAATGGCGGGGTCGATCGTGACCTCCTCCTTGAGGAACACGAGCGACTCGAGGATCTTTGGCAAGGTGATTCGCTTCATATGCGGGCACAGATTGCAGGGCCGCACGAACTGGACGTTGGGCGCCTCGACCGCAACGTTGTCGCTCATCGAGCACTCGGTCACGAGCAGCACCTTCGACGGCTGATGGTCGTGCACCCATTTGATCATGCCGCTGGTGGAGCCGGTGAAATCGGCCTCTGCCAGCACGTCGGGCGCGCATTCCGGGTGCGCGATGATCTTCACGCCGGGGTCGGCCTCGCGATAGGCGCGCAGCTCCTCGCCGCTGAAGCGCTCATGCACCTCGCAATGGCCCTTCCAGGTGATGATCTCGACTTTGGTCTGCGTCTGCACCCATTTGGCGAGATACTCGTCGGGGATCATGATCACGCGCTTGGCGCCGAGGGACTCGACGACCCGCACCGCATTCGAAGAGGTGCAGCAGATGTCGGACTCGGCCTTCACTTCGGCCGAGGTGTTGACATAGGTGACCACCGGAACACCGGGATAGGCCTCGCGCAGCGCCCGCACGTCGGCGCCGGTGATGGAGGCCGCGAGCGAGCAGCCGGCGCGCAGGTCGGGGATCAGCACCATCTTGTCGGGGTTGAGCAGCTTCGAAGTCTCGGCCATGAAATGCACGCCGCCCTGGACGATGATCTCGGCGTCGGTCTTTGACGCCTCGCGCGCGAGCTGGAGCGAGTCGCCGACCACGTCGGCAACGCAGTGGAAGATCTCGGGCGTCATGTAGTTGTGCGCGAGCACGACGGCGTTGCGCGCGCGCTTCAGCTCGTTGATGGCCTTGATGTAAGGCGCAAAGCCCGGCCACTCGATGGGCGGGATCACGCGCGACACGCGCTCGTAAAGATGCGCGGTCTCCCGCGCGACCTCTGGCGTGTAGGCGAGGTCGGGCAAGAGGGTGGGCGGGAGCGCGGCTCTAGCCTTGCGCCCACCGAGCACGGTGCTGCCGTGAAGCCTCGTCATCAGAACTCTTCCTCCCGTGACCATAATGCTCACAGTGAGCATATATGGGTCGTTAAAACATCCGGCGCAAGGGCCGGCCCCCAGCTATTCTCACTTAGAGTATAGGGGATCAAATGGCCTCTTCAAAGGGGGCTGCGGCACCGGTGCCACCCTTGTGAAGCGGGGGCGCCCGGGGGGCGCCGCAGCCCTGCGCAAGGCTGTGCCCGGCTGAAGAATGAGGCAATTCCTAGTGGCCCTGGGCGTCGTCTCGGATTAACCTAAGCCGTCAAGTACGAGGGGGTACGGGGATGCGTGGACGATCCTTGATCGCCGCCCTTGTTGCGGCCGCTCCAGTCTTCCTGTTCGGCGCTTTGACCTTTCCACCGGCTTTCGCGCAAGACAATCCGGCAGCGGAAGAGGCGGACGACCCGAACGCTGGCGGACCTGATCCCGCCGATCAACAGGCTGCCGCGCCGGATGCCGCAACCCCCGCTTCTGCCGATCCTTCGGCAGAGCCAGCAACTGCTCCCGCGGACGACGCCAATCAACCGCAGGCCGAGCAGCCGGGCGTGACCCCGGTTCAGACGGTAGAAACGCCGGCTGCCGCCACGCCGGTCGTGGCGAGCATCCGGACCAAGCTCGCCGATCCCGCACTCCGCAAGGACGCATCCTCCGAAGATCTCGCGGCTCTCGAAGCCTTCTACAATGCGCGCGGCGAAGCGGTCTGGATGACCGACATGGGCTTCTCCAGCGAGGCCCAAGCGGCCATGGACGAAATGCTCAAGGCTGACGACTGGGGCCTTTCGAGCGCCGCCTTCGACCTGCCTTCTGCCGGCGACCTCCCGGACTCGGTGGACAAGCAGGCTCTGGGCGAAATCAAGCTCGACCTCGCCATCCTGAAATACGCCCGTTACGCGCGCGGCGGCCGGACCGATCCCGACAAGCTCAAGAATGTCGATATGACGCCCACCTTCCGCGACCCAAAAACCGTCCTGATCGAGATCGCCGATGCGCCGGAGCCCGATGTTTATCTCCAGTCGCTGCATCCCAAGCATGAGCAGTTCCAGCGCCTCCATCAGGCGCTACTCAAGGCTCGCGCCGAGAGCGAGGCCGGAGCCAAACCACGCAACATGCAGCGCATCGTTGTCAACATGGAGCGCTGGCGCTGGATGCCGGAGAATCTCGGTGCGCTCTACGTGCAGATCAATATCCCGGAGTTCATGGTCTACGTCGTCAAGAACGGCAAGACCATTCAGACGGAGAAGGTGGTGGTCGGCAAACCGGTCTACGCCACGCCGATCTTCTCGGCCGACCTCAAATCCATCGTCTTCAATCCGGAATGGACGGTGCCCTCGACCATCATCAGGGAGGACCTCCTGCCGAAATTGCGGGGCGGGGGCGGCTTCTTCGGCGGCGGCTCCTCGTTCCTCAGGCAGCATGAGCTGAACGTGAACTATAACGGCAAGCGCGTGGATCCGGGCTCGATCGACTGGAACCGCGTGAACATGGGCGCGATCAGCTTCACCCAGGCGCCCGGGCCGAAAAACGTGCTCGGCAAGGTGAAATTCCTCTATCCCAACCGGCACTCCGTCTACATGCACGATACCATCAAGCGCAATCTCTTGGATCTGACCGTGCGCGCGGAGGGCCACCATTGCCCGCGCGTCGCCAATCCAGGCAAGGTGGCCGCGACCATCTTGGCTGAGGACAAGGGCATGCCGCAGGCCGAGATCGATAAGCTGCTTGCGAGCGGCTACAACAGCGCGGTTGCGCTCAACACCCGCGTCCCGGTGCACACGACCTACTTCACCGCAGCGGTCGACGGCGAAGGCAAGGTGCAGAACTTCACCGACGTCTATAGCCTCGACGCCGGCGTCGCCGCGGCGATCCTCGGCAATGCGGCGAGGCCCGAGGCGGTCGCCGATAACGTCGAAGTCAAGGCCCCGGAAGTTAAGCCCAAGCCGCCCAAGCCGAGCACCGTCGGCTCCACGCCCCCCGCCTCAGGCTTTGCCGTCGCCGCTCCTTAAGCTCCTCGGATTTGAGAGCAGGGCCGCACGACGCTTATGGCGTCTCTTTCTCATTGCACGTTCCGGGCTTTCGATTGCGGCCCGCACAAGATAATTCGTGCATAGGGCTCAATAATCGTGGTGCCTGCCGGTCTTCTTTTGCTAGGCTTGGGCACGGAGTTTAACCATGCTCTGCAAGGGGAGCGTCACCGTGCAGTCGCAATTCACCGTCGGCATCAGCGTTGAAGGCAAGGGCGACCGGCTCGTGGTCAGGGCCGAGGATGCTCTGATCGCGGCGTTGAAAGTGAAGGCCGAGCGGCCCGAGGCCGCGATCACTTATGTGCGTCGCCTGAACCGGCGGGGCGATCAGCGCCATCCGCCGCACCGGCTCGCCGAAAATCGTACCTAGCGCGTCCGCCGCATCAGGGCGTAGATGACAAGCGAGCCGAGCAGGAGTGCGCCCGCTAGGGCCGGGGCTGCGAAATCGCCCGAGGCAACCCGCACCACGATCAGGACGAGACACACAGCCGCGCCGAGTGCCGGTACGAAGAGCGGCACCTCGAAACGTCCCGGTGCCTCGCTCTTGCGGCGCTTCAGAATGAACAACGCGCCGTTCACCACCATGAACACGAGCAGCAGAAGCAGCACGGTTGCCGCCGCAAGCTCGGTGATCGTGCCCAGGAGAGCGAGCGGTGCGAGCACGAGAAAAAGCGCTGCGACCGCAATATGCGGCGTTCGCCTTGCAGCGTGAACGCTGCCGAGGCGTGAGGGCAGGAGGTCCTGGCGCGCCATGCCGTAGATCAGGCGGGAGGCCGTGACGTAGTTGACGAGAGCGGTATTGGCCACGGCGAACAGCGTGATCACGGTGAAGATCGGGGGAGGGATCGAGGGTGCGGCGCGCGCGACCACCTCGGTGATGGGGCCCGGCGCTTGCGCCAGTTCCTGCCACGGCACGACCGAGACGGCAGTGACCGCAACCGCGATATAGAGGATAGCGGCAACCGCCATGGCGAGGATGAGCCCGAGGGGGAGATTGCGCTCAGGCTCGCGGACTTCCTCGGCGATGTTGTACATGTCCTCGAAGCCGATAAAGGCGAAGAAGGCGAGCACGGCGCCTTGCATGACCAGCAGAATGGCGACGTCGTCGCCGAGGGAGGCCGGCGTCTCCAAATAATCGACCGACCCCCAATAAGACGCGCCCACCACGATGACGAGGACGAGCCCTCCCGCCTCGACCAAGGTGCACAGCACATTGACCCACATCGACTCGCGGATACCGCGGAGCACAATGCCGCTCAGGATCAAGAGGAAGCCGAGCGCGAGCCACGACACTGGGATACTCTCGAGGCCGAACAAGGCGGCGATGTTGGCGGCAAATACCTGAGACTGAGTGGCGATCGAGGTCAGTCCCGAGCAGACCAGCGCCAGTCCGACCATGAAGCTCAACAGCGGAAAGCCATAGGCGCGTTGGGTGACGTAAGCGGCGCCCGCCGCGCGCGGATGGCGCGAGCCGAGCGAGGCGTAGGAGAGCGCGGTGAGCAGCGCGGCGACGAGCGCCACGATGAAGGCGAGCCACACAGCGTTTCCGGCTACGCCAGCGGCTTTGCCGATCAGGCCGTAAATGCCCGCGCCGAGCATGCTGCCGAGCCCGTAAAGCGCCATCTGCGCCGGCCCGATGGTGCGGCGGAGCTTGGGTTGGTCGGCGGAAGCCGCATCTTTCGTCTCTGACGCATCCCTCATCGCGGACGACCCTAGCACGCAACGTGCGTTCGTCTCTGCTCCGTCGAGCGTTTCCGCTTGTAAAAGCCGATCATTGCGCTTATGTACTCACCATCGACATTTGGCCGGACCATGTGGCCGTTACGCCTCCGCTGATAGCCAGGCGCACGTTCAGACCCTCCCAAACATCGACGAACGGATTTCAGGCCCCGCCCACGGTGTGGCCTTGAGTTCAACTGCACTGACTATTTAGCGAAAAGGACGACCACTATGACGAATGGCACTGTGAAATTCTACAACGAGCAAAAGGGATTCGGCTTCATCGAGCCCGAGGATGGCGGCAAAGACGTGTTTGTTCATGCCACGGCGCTAGAGCGCGCCGGCATCAGCAGGCTGGTCGAGGGCCAGAAGGTCTCTTTTGACACCGAGCAGGATAGCCGCAGCGGCAAGACCGCCGTGGCCAACATCAAGGCCGCCTAGTCCTAACCGGACAAACGGAGCTTTGGTAAATTGAGAGCCGTCCCCTTCGGGGGGCGGCTTGTTAGTTTTAGGTGGCCTGAACGGTGCGCCGTTCGGCGGAGGTGGGGATAAGCCACACCGTGATGGTGTCCGCCTCTTCAAACGGGTCGGCGCCGGCGACCTCGCCGCTCAATCGGTTCCATATCGTCGATTCGCGCGAGCTCGCTTTGCGCGCAAGGATGTGCGCTCGGCCATTCCATATGCGCCGGCCGCCACTGTGAACCGTTTCGAGCGTGTGCCGCATGACGGCATGGATGTCGAGCCAAGCTTGCGCGCTTGAGTCATCGACCGCGCGAAACGCGAATATCCCCCGACCGTCAATCTCTGCGACATAGGTCTGCATGGACGTCTCCTCTGACAATGCGCGCGGCCGTTCGTGAAGCGCTGCGACGGGCGACGCCTATTTCACTTTCCGCGATGCCGGCTTGTCCGCCCGCGGTGGGGGGCGTTCGCCACTGCGCGACTGCCTTCGCGGGAGCGGATAGTCTTTGCTCTCGTACAGCAAGCGAATTTGCCTACCGTCGAATCTTTCCTCTTCCACTTCAAGATACGTGCCTAAGAGGAACTCAGGCGGAAGCTCTTCGATGGCAAAACGAACGGCGTCTGCCGCCGCCTCGAATCGCTTGTAGGTGACGCGCCCCGCATTGCGCTTCCAACTCCTGGCCGGGTAAAGTTCCGCCAGCGCGGTGTAATCGAATGTCGTCATTACACAAAACCTCTTCGTCGAGCGCCTAGTTTTCCGGATATGGGAAAATATTCTGTGGCTGCGATAAGCTGAACTACAGACCTAATATAGGTTGCCGCACCGCAAAAAACGAGGCGTTTGGAACGTTATTTTCCGGAATCGACGCAACCACCCCCGGAAATGCTGCCTATCAGCTCTTCAGCCGGTAGCCGGTCTTGAAGATCCACCACACCATGGCAAGGCAGATGGCGAGGAACAGCGCGATCATGGCGAGGCTGATGGCCGGGCTCACATCGGCAATCTCGTAGAAGCTCCAGCGGAATCCGCTGACGAGATAGACGACCGGATTGAATAAGGTCACCGTCTGCCAGAACGGCGGCAGCACGTTGATCGAGTAGAATGTGCCGCCAAGAAAAGTGAGCGGGGTGATGATGAGGAGCGGCACGAGCTGGAGCTTCTCGAAGCCGTCGGCCCACAGCCCGATGACAAAGCCGAGTAGGCTGAAGGTCACCGCGGTCAATACGAGGAAGGCAATCATCCAGAACGGATGGGCGATCTCGATCGGCACGAACAGGAATGCTGTGGCGAGGATGATCAATCCTAGGATGATCGACTTGGTGGCGGCCGCGCCGACATAGCCGATCACGATCTCGAACGCCGAGATCGGCGCCGAAAGCAGCTCGTAGATGGTGCCGGTGAAGCGCGGGAAATAGATGCCGAACGAGGCGTTGGCGACGCTCTGGGTGAGCAGTGTCAGCATGACGAGCCCGGGCACGATGAAGGTGCCGTAAGCGACGCCCTCGATCTCGGTGATGCGCGAGCCGATGGCGGCGCCGAACACCACGAAATAGAGCGACGTGGCGATGACGGGGGAGACGATGCTTTGCAGGAAGGTGCGTCCCCAGCGCGCCATCTCGAATTTGTAGATCGCCCTGATCGCCGGCAGGTTCATTTTCTTCTCACCAGATCGACAAAGATGTCCTCGAGCGAGCTTTGCGTCGTGTCGAGGTCCTTGAACCTGATCCCGGCCCCGGCGAGATCGGTGAGGAGCCCGGTAATGCCGGTGCGCTGGCCTTGCGTATCGTAGGTATAGACCAGCTCGCTGCCGCCATTGGCGAGGCTCAGATGGTGATCTTGCAGCGCGGCCGGTATGGCGTCGAGCGGGTTGTGCAGCTGCAGCGTCAATTGCTTCTGCCCGAGCTTGTGCATCAGCTCTCTCTTGTCCTCGACCAGGATCAACTCGCCCCTGTTGATCACGCCGATCCGGTCGGCCATGTCCTCGGCCTCGTGGATGTAGTGCGTGGTGAGGATGATGGTCACGCCGGAATCGCGCAATGAACGCACGTTCTCCCACATATCCTTGCGCAGCTCGACATCGACGCCGGCGGTCGGCTCGTCGAGAAAGAGGATGGTGGGCTCGTGCGACAAGGCCTTGGCGATCAACACCCGGCGTTTCATGCCGCCCGACAAGGTCATGAGCTTGTCGTCCTTCTTGTCCCACAGGCTCAAGTCTTTCAGCACCTTCTCGATATAGGCGGGATCGTCCCATTTGCCCCACAGCCCACGGCTGAAGGAGACCGTGGCCCATACCGACTCGAACATGTCGGCGGTCAACTCCTGGGGCACCAGCCCGATCTTGGCGCGAGCGGCGCGATAATCCGCGATGATGTCGTGACCGTCGATCGTCACCGTACCGGCGGTGGGTGTCACGATCCCGCAGATGATGCTGATCAGCGTGGTCTTGCCGGCGCCGTTAGGCCCGAGCAGGGCGAAAATCTCACCTTTGCTGACGTTGAGGTTGATGTTCTTGAGCGCCTCGAAGCCCGTGGCGTATGTCTTGGACAGGTTCTTGATCGAAATAATGGGCATGGGCGGAGGTTGAGGTCGCGAGAAAAGGGGGAGCGTCTAGCTCGCTTCAATGAAGTGCCAGTGCGGCAACTATGCGGCGCGCCTTGTCAATCTTCCTCGGCGCCGCTTTCAAGCTGAAAGTAGGCGACGACGCTCGGCTGAATCACGCGGGCGTGCAGGGTGAGCAGCACGAGCTTGGCGTCAAGGCTGGTGCCCGACTTGAGCGCCGCCTCGATCCGCCGTTCCACCTCAGCCGCCAGCGCCGGCTCGTTCGCGGCGGCAAATGCATTGGCGCCGATCATGCAATAGCCGATGATCTCCGCCGCCGCACGGTAGGATTGCGGCTGAAGCTCGCGGCTTCCCGCCTGCTCCTTGAGCAGCTTCACCGCCGTCAGCTTGACCGCCTCCGGCACAAGGTTGGGGTGCAGGTCGACTGAGCGAAGCGCCCGGTCGAACTCGCGCAGCTCTGCGGAGCGGCCGAAGATACCGAACAGACCGGGAGAAAGTCCACGCTGCACTGGGGACATCACCCTATTTCGCTCGCGCTAGAGCTTGCCAAGCCTCAGCTCCTTGGGCTCGCGAGGGTCAATCGTAGGATCTTGCCTTTATTCTTGTCCGTCAGCGCATAAACGGCGCCATCAGGTCCTTGCACCACGTCGCGGATTCGGACGTCCATTGGGATCCGCTCCTCGTCCGTCACCTTTTCCCCGTCGAGCGTCAGCCGGACGATCCCGTGCGCCGAGAGGCCTCCGATCAGAAGGTTGCCTTTCCAGCCGGGAATGGCGTCGGCCGTGTAGAAGGTCATGCCCGACGGCGAGATCACCGGAGTCCAATGATAGATGGCGTCGGCGAACTCCGGATGGGTCGGCGGCTGGGGGATGGCGCGGCCGTCATAGTGCTTTCCCCAGCTCACCACTGGCCAGCCGTAATTCTTGCCCGCCTCTGGGATGTTGAGTTCATCGCCCCCGCGCGGGCCGAACTCGTTCTCCCATAGCTTCCCCGTCTCGGGGTGAATGGCCGCGCCTTGCGGGTTGCGGTGGCCATAGGACCAGATTTCCGGGAGCGCCCCCTTCTGTCCGACAAAGGGATTGTCCTCCGGTACCGAGCCATCGGGATTGATGCGGACGATCTTGCCGAGATGCGTTGAAAGGTCTTGAGCCGGGTCGAACTGGAAGCGCTCGCCGAGCGTGACGAACAGCTTGCCGTCCCGACTGAAGGCGAGCCGCGAGCCGAAGTGAAGGGCGTCCTCCACCTTAGGCTTCTGCCTGAAGATGACCTCGACATTGCCGAGGCTCGTTTCGCCGAGCTTTCCGCGCGCAACCGCGGTTCCGGAATTGCCGTCGTCGCCAAGCTCGGAATAGGAAAGATAGACCAGGCCGTTCGAAGCGAAATTGGGATCGAGCGCTACGTCGAGGAGGCCCCCCTGTTCATCGGCAACGACCTCAGGCACGCCTTTGAGGGGCTCCGATACCGTGCCGTCCTTGGCGACGATGCGAAGCCGTCCCGGCTTCTCGGTCACGAGCATGCGCCCGTCGGGCAGGAAGGCGAGACTCCAGGGATATTGAAGGCCGTCCGCTACCGTCTCGACCTTGAGCGTTCCTTGCTTCGTATCGATCATGGCGTCCGTGGCTCGACAGGATTGCGACGACAACATCGGCAATGCCGCCGCGAAAAGACAGCCCGCCACGCGCCAGCTGCGAAAAAAGTCCCCACGCTCCCGTTGCACTTCGATTGGGATCACGTCTCTCCTCCGGCTTCCATCACGCTTCCGCAACGCCCACCCCGCATTAGAAGTTCGCTCGCCTTGATCAGGTTTGGGCCTTGCATGACGGCCTGCGCCAACCAAGTGTAGCAAACGAGCCGCAGCCTGGGGCTCGGCATTCACCAAGTGTTGAGGCCATGCCGGCATTTTTCTATGCGATTTGCGGCAGATCAAAGTCGGGTGGCCTACTGTCGCGCCTCATGTGTGGACTTTTTCTAGCTCTCGTTCTCACTTGGCTCGGACCGCCGGTCATTGCGGCGGAAAAGGACACGCAGGACGCGATCCGCGCCTTCGTCGAGCGGGTCAACGAGGCTTCGGTCGGTTTCTTCTCCTCCGGCTCGGAGGCGGAAGCACGCGAACGATGCCGCACTTTGCTCGCCTGGGCGTTCGACGTGCCCGCCATGGGTAAGGAGGCCCTTGGGCGCGCCTGGGACAAGGCGACGGAAGAGGAGCGCAAAGAATTTCTCGAAGCCTTCGAAGAGGACATCATCAGCGCATATCTTCGGCGTATGAGAGCCAAAGGCACGACCTTGACCTTCATCGGGCACCGGCCGCCCTTAGACGACCATCAGCTCGCCGCGAGCCGTCGCTCAGTTCCGGGCAAGGAAGATCAGATCTGGATTTGGTGGATGCGGCCCGATGGGCAGTCGTGGCGAATTGACGATCTCGTACTTGACGGCCATAGCGCCGTGAATGCCGAAGTGCAGGAATACGCTACCGTTTTGGAGCGCAACAATGGCGACATGAATGCGCTGATTGCCTTCATGCGCAAACGCGCAGCACAATGAGTGATCTACCCATGGCGCCCAAACCTCTCATTGTCCTCGATCATGTCGGTCACAGCTTCGACGATGGGCGCATCGTCGCGCTGAGGGACGTCAACCTCAGCTTCGGGGAAGGCGAATCGGTCGCTGTTGTCGGGGCGAGCGGGAGTGGCAAGACGACGCTTATCCTCGTGATGTGCGGCATCAGGATACCCACGACCGGGGTCCTCCTCTGGAAAGGCGATCCCGTCACCACACTGCGACAGTGGACAGATTTGCGGCGCTCGGAGATCGGCATCGTGTTCCAGGAGTTCAATCTGTTTCCCACTCTCACGGCCAGCGAGAACGTCGAGGTGGCGATGTTCGGCAGCGGCGTCGGTAGCAGCGAGCGCCGGCGCAGGGCCGAGGAAGCGCTCAAGACGGTGGGCCTTGCCGACCGCGCTACCCACCTGCCTCAGGAGCTATCCGGCGGCGAGCGTCAGCGCGTCGCCATTGCGCGCAGCATCATCAACAACCCGGCCCTGATCCTTGCCGACGAACCGACCGGCAATCTCGACAGCGTCAACGCTTCCGCGATCTTGGACCTCCTGTTCGATTTGCAGCGCGCGCGCGGAGCGACCTTGGTCATGGTGTCTCACGCGCCGGACCAAGTGGTGCGCTGCTCGCGACAGATCAACATGAAGGACGGTCAGGTATTCGACCAGCGGTCGATGCCTGCTCGCGAGGAGGTGCTGTGAATCATCTCGAACTTGCCTTTCGCAATCTCCAACGCAGGCCAGCGCGGTCAATTCTCACGATACTCGGCGTCGCATTCGCCGTCGGCAGCTTCATCACCCTCTATGGGCTGTCGCGAAGCGTGCATGAGAACGTGCAACGGAGCTTCGACGAGCATGGCACAGATTTGACGGTGAGGCGCCGCGGCATCGCCGAGCCATTCGGGGGCACGGTCCCCGAAACCATGATCCCCGAGATTGCCAAGATCCCAGGCGTCGCCGCCGTCTCCGGCCAGCTCATCACCTTCGCCGCCACCGACAATGACGACAGCGTGCTAGCCACAGGGTGGGCGCCTGATGGCTTCTATTGGGCGAATGTGCCGTTGAAGGCGGGGCGCGTTCCGAATCCCGACGAACGTAGGATTGCCATGGTTGGGTACGATATTGCGCGGGCCTTAGGCAAAAAGGTGGGTGACGAAATCACGCTTCTCGGCGAGAAGTTTCGGATTGTCGGCCTGACCGACTACCACTCGATCATCAACCGCAACCAAGTCATCGTGAATCTCGCCGATCTGCAAGAGCTGACGTTCCGCACCGGTGCGGTCACTTTTCTGTCGATCAGGCTCGATAACCCGGCCGATCAGGCCGAGGCCGACCGGGTCGCCCAGACCATCGAGAGCATGGGGAAGCTCTCTGTGGCCAGGAGCGAAGGCATGTTACGCAACGACAGCTTGTTTGGTCTGTTGACCGCAGTGTCGACATCCATGGCTTGGGTGGCGCTGTTCATGGGCGTGCTTATGGTGCTCAACACCCTGCTCATGGCAGTGCTGGAACGCACGCGCGAGATCGGCATCCTGTCGGCTATCGGCTGGTCCACAGAGCGGATCATGGGGGCGCTGGTGCTCGAAGGCTTCCTCCTGTCGGCCGTCGGCAGCCTCGTCGGCATCGTGCTCGGTGTTGCCGGATCGAAGTTCTTGAGCTCGATTCCTGCCATCGGCCGGTATGTGGCGGTGGAGCCGACGCTTCCGCTCATCGCTGCTACGGCTTTGGCGGCAATCGTTCTCGGCATTCTCGGCTCGTTCTACCCGGCCTTCGTGGCCACGCGGCAAAGCCCCGCCGCGGCGCTCGAACGCGCCTAGAGTCCTCACCCGCGGCCGGCCTTGACCCTCAAGCCAGGCGCGGGGCGCTCGAGCACCACCTCGCGGCGGAAGCGGTAAAGCCGCGCCGGGCGGCCGCCGGTCGCAGTCGAGACGTTGCCGGTGGCCTCGACCAGGCCGCCCTGCTCGACCAGCCTTCGGAAATTCTGCTTGTGCAGCAGCGTGCCGGAGATGGCCTCTACCGTCTTCTGTAGGTCGTAAAGGGTGAACTCCGGAGGGAGCAGCTCGAACACCACGGGCCGATATTTCAGCTTGCCACGTAAGCGCCCGAGCGCGGTGGCTAGGATGCGGCGATGGTCGAAGGCCATAGGGCGACCAAGCTCGGGCAGGCCGGACCATTGCTTGGCAGCAGCACGCCCGTCGCGCTTGGACTCAGCCATGAGGCCGGCTTCATAGAGGAGCTCGTAGCGCTCGAGCACCTTCTCCTCGTCCCATCCCCCGCCAATGCCAAACCCGATCCGCAAGCGCTCAGGACGTCTCAGCGCGCGCGCGGGCTCATCCGGGAGCGGTGGGCGCTCGGCCCATTCCTTGAGCCTCGGCTCGATCTCGCTCGTGAGGATGTCGGGCTTCCCCTGGCGCCAGTCCTCCCAGGGAAAATAGGCGTACCAGGGCGACCAATGCGACCCCATCAGCCCATCCCCGGCGCCGCGGGTCAGCGCCAGATAGCCGACCGAGAGCGTATGCGGCCCTCCGGGCTCGGCATGCCGCCCCCGGTCGCCGAACGTATAGAGCTGCTCGACATAGCCGAGATCGAGCCCGGTTTGCCGCTTCACCCATTCGCGCAAGCCGATCTCCAGCGTGCGGTGGGCGCGCGGCGCAAACGTGCCGAAAGGAAGCGCGTCCCATGCGTCAGCTCCCGCCATGCCGGGCCGCACGACGAGGATGTGGGGCTGCCCTTCGCGCACCGTGACGATGGCGGCGTTCAGGCCGAGCTCGATCTGCGGGTCGGTGTTTCGCGCTTCGTGCGTGACAGCCGTTTTGCGTCTTGCTTCAGCCATGACAGCCTTCAGGCGGCAAGGAGCGCCGACAGCGCGAACACCTCGGCTTCCTCGGCGACCCTCCCGCGGCCGATATCCTCCACCGCGGCCATCATGCGCCCGTTCCGCGACAGCCCCTCGTCGGCAAGCGCGACCAGAAGGCGGTTGGGATACGCCGTGGGAGAGGCACGCCGAAGCGCCCGTGCCAGCTCGAGCTCCGTACCTTCCGGGTTCAGCGCGCAGAGCGAGATGAACGCCGCCGCCGTGGAGCGGCTGATGCCGGCCCAGCAATGGATGAGGAGAGGCGCCTGCCGGTCCCATTCGCGCGCGAACCTCACGAGGTCAGCAACGTGAGTCTCGCATGGAAGCACGAGTCCCGGCTGCGGCTCGCAGATGTCGTTCATGGCGAGCCTGAGATGCCGGTTGGGCCCGATACCGGGGGGCGTATCGATGAGGGTCTCGCCGTTGATCAAGGTCACGAGGTGGCTGACATTGGCGTCGGCGACCGTCGTCTCGACCAGGCTCAAGGGTGCGACATAGATGGTTTCGGGGCTCATGCTGCGCGGCACTCTAGTCTTTTCTCTTGGCAAAATCAGGGTGGCCATTTTTCGCAGGTGCCTCAGGACAGGATTTCCGCCGTGACTCTCATCGGCGGAGCTCGTTGAATCGCTTGAGAAACTCGGCCTCTCCTTGTGCCGCCGGAAGCGGGCTTAAGTGCGACAGCTTCCTGACCAGACTCGCGCTCAAGCCCCGCGGTTGGCCGAAAAAGCGCCGCGCCTCCTCGCGCGCGAAGCCGGCAAGACGAATCGCCTCGTAATAGGCGGCGATCTTATCAGCGCGCTTGATCAACTTGGTGACGTCGGCGGGCAGCTCTGCCGGTAGTCCAAAGCGGAGGTGGATGGCGGCAAGGAGTTTGGCCTCGAAGGCGCGATAGTCGAGCGACAGCGCCGCCTTGAACGGGCTGATCAGGTCGCCGATGACATATTCAGGCGCGTCGTGGATCAGGGCCGCGAGTCTGGATTGCCGGTCGAGCTTGGGCTCAAGCTCGGTCACGATCCTCTCGACCAGAAGACTATGCTCGGCCACGGAGAAGGCGTGCTCGCCGTCGGTCTGGCCGTTCCATCGGGCGACGCGGGCGAGCCCGTGGGCGATGTCCTCGATCTCGATGTCGAGCGGCGAGGGGTCGAGCAGATCGAGCCGCCGGCCGCTCAGCATGCGTTGCCAAGCGCGCAGGCTCGTATTGCCAACGACGCTATGCATGGTCTAAACAATCCTCGTCGAGTGATCGCGAGAGAATCGTCGCGCCTGTGTGAATAACTGTCACCATTAGCCTAGTCTCATCGAAGTCAGGCAACCCATCAATCCGAGAGCCGGGAGACGCACCATGGCGAAACTACCTAAATTCACCCTGTCCCAAAACGACAAGAAGAAATGGGAGCTGAAACGCGAAGGCTCAGGGGAGGTTGTCAAGCGGTTCGCCACCAAGGCGGCAGCCACGAAAGGTGGAGTTCTGGAGAGGGCCGTCGGCGGGATGGGCTCGGTTCGCATCAAGAAGCGCAATGGCAAGATCCAAGAGGAGCGTACTTATCCTCGCAGCATGGACCCTCGCGGCCGCGGCTGAGGCGAAGCTCGTCCAAGCCTCACACACGCCGCATGGCGCGGGCACCCGAGCAGGTGGTCGTTGACCATGCCGGTGGCCTGCATGAAGGCATAGATAATCGTAGGGCCGCAAAATTTGAAGCCGCGCGTCTTGAGCTCCTTTGAGATTGCGCGCGACAGCTCCGTCGCGGCGGGGATCTCGGCCATCTTCTTGTAGCGGTTGACGAGCGGCTTGCC
Source organism: Methyloceanibacter sp. (assembly GCA_036397315.1). GTDB lineage: Bacteria > Pseudomonadota > Alphaproteobacteria > Rhizobiales > Methyloligellaceae > Methyloceanibacter. Next base: position 22,253 of record DASWJG010000105.1, read on the forward strand.
GTCGACGAAGTCCCACAAAAACGGCCCGAAACCCGCGCCTTGCTCCATCATCTCAAGCCAGGCGCGCGCCGATTGGATCGCCCCTTCGATCTTCATGCGGTTGCGCACGATGCCCTGGTTCTGCATCAGGGCCTCGACCTTCTTCTTCGAGTAGCGCGCGATCTTCTCCGGCGCGAAGCCATCGAAGGCGTGCTGGAAGGCCTCGCGCTTCCGCAAGATGGTGATCCAGGATAGCCCCGCCTGAAAACCGTCGAGCACGAGCTTCTCGTAAAGCGCCCGGTCGTCGCGCTCAGGCACACCCCATTCCTCGTCGTGATAGGCGACATAGAGGGGATCGGTGCCGGGCCACGGGCAGCGCGCTCCCGGGCCGGTCATGCGGGAACTCCCGCAATGGGCACTGCGAAGCGCAGGAAGGCGGGGCGGCGAAGCGCAATCTTGATGCCTCCTGTGTTGAGCTGCTTGCCGCTTGCCAAGGCCTCCTCGGCCCGGTCCAGCCGGATGAGCGCAAGGCCGGAAGCGCCGCTCACCGAGCCGAGCGAGCCGATGGGCACGCCGTCAACCTCGACATTCGTGCCGGAAGCGGGCAGCGGCGCCTCGCCTTCCACCGGCACGATGCGCTTTCGCGCCGTGCCGCGATGCTCCATGCGCGAGACGACCTCCTGGCCGACATAGCAGCCCTTGGCGAAGTCGACGCCGTGCAATTGATCGAACAGGGCCTCATGCGGAAAGGCCTCGCCGAAGGCGTAGTCGCGCCCGCCTTCGGGAACGCCGAGCTTGATGCGGAAGGCATGGTAGTCATCTTGCCGAGCAGGCTCGCAGCCAAAATCGGCAACGCTCGTCCCCTTGGGGGCAAGAAGGCGGAAGCCAAGCTCCGGGAGCCGTGGGTCGACATAGACAACAACGCCATCGGGCTGGCGAGGGGTCTCGCCCCAAGCCGCCGCCACAACGAGTGACGGCTCCTCGGCAATCTCAACCTGTGCCCTCAGCCGGTAGAAGGCGAGCCGCTTCAGAAGCTCCTCCGCCTTGTCTTGCGCGACATCAACCAAAAAGCTGTCACCGGCGGGGACCACGAAGAATTCGAACAGGATCTTCCCCTGCGGCGAGAGCAGCCCGGCATGGATCGCCTCGCCCCCTTGCGCCTTGCCCATATCGTTTGTGATCAGCCCTTGCAGATATTTGCGCGCGTCGGCGCCGCGCACCCGGAGGACGCTGCGGGAGGCTAGGAGGCTCGCATGGCAATGGCCCATACCCGGCCCTTCTGCTACCAAGGCCTCCGACATTTATGGGAGCGGGTCAGCCCCCGCAAGAGAAGCCCTTGGCCGAGACCTTCGATCTTGTCTTCAAAGGTGGGACCGTCGTCAATCATGACGGCGCTAGCGCCGCCGATATTGGCGTGAGGGGCGGCCGGATCGCCGAGATCGGTTCGATCGGGGAGGGGATGGCCGGCGAGACCATCGACGCCTCCGGCCTCCATATCCTGCCGGGCGTCATCGACACCCAGGTGCATTTCCGCGAGCCCGGCCTCGAGCACAAAGAGGACCTGGCGTCGGGGAGCCGGTCGGCGGTCTTGGGCGGGGTCACCGCGGTGTTCGAGATGCCGAACACGCGTCCCCCGACAACCAGCGCTGAGGCCTTGGCTGCTAAAGTGAGAGCTGCGACCGGCCGCATGCATTGCGACTTTGCCTTTTACGTCGGCGCCACGCGCGACAATGTCGATCGCCTCGCCGAGCTTGAGCTTCAGCCCGGAGCCGCCGGCGTCAAAGTGTTCCTAGGCTCCTCCACCGGAGACCTTCTCGTCGATGACGAGGAGACCTTGGCGCGCATCCTTGCCACGACCAAGCGGCGCGCCGCCTTCCACTCCGAGGACGAAGCAAGGCTTCGCGAGCGCATCTCCTTGCAGCGCGAGGGCGACTCGTCGAGTCATAGCGAGTGGCGCGATGCCGAAGCCGCCTTGGCCGCGACGACGCGTCTCTTGCGGCTGGCTTCAGCAGCGGGAAAGCGCGTGCATGTGCTTCATGTCTCCACCGGAGAGGAGATGGCGCTTCTGGCGCTGCACAAGGACATCGCCTCGGTCGAGGTCACTCCGCAGCACCTGACGCTCGCCACGCCGGACGCCTACGAGATTCTCGGCACGAAAGCGCAGATGAACCCGCCGCTCCGCGACCGCTATCACCGCGAGCGCCTGTGGTGGGGGCTGGAAAGGGGCGTGGTCGACGTGCTCGGCTCGGATCACGCGCCCCATACGCTCGAGGAAAAGAGCAAGAGCTATCCGGCTACCCCCTCGGGCATGCCTGGGGTGCAGACGCTGGTGCCGGTGATGCTCGACCACGTCAATGCCGGGCGCCTGAGTCTTGCCCGCTTCGTCGATCTGACGAGCGCGGGCCCGCAGCGCATTTTCGGCATCGCCGGCAAGGGGCGCATCGCCGTGGGCTACGACGCCGACCTCTCCATCGTCGACCTCAAGGCCGAACGCGTGATCGAGAATGAGTGGATCGCCAGCAAATGCGGCTGGACTCCGTTCGCGGGGCGGCGCGTGAGGGGCTGGCCGGCCGGTACTCTCGTGCGCGGGACGCTAGCCATGTGGGAGGGCGAGCTTGGGAAGGCAAGCGGCCAGCCAATCCGCTTCGGCGAGGCTCTGCCGCGCTACTGAAGAAAATAGTGCCAGACGCCGGTCGGCGAAACGCCGAGCCGGTAATAGCTGTATTTGCCGGACTTCTTCATGGGGACGGCCAGCGCCGGCGGCACGATGCGGTAGAGATCGACCTCCTGGGAGGGCGTCAATGTCGCAAGATCGATCTCGGCGAAATAGGGCCAAACATACATCTCGTCGTGTCCCTGGCCGACGCGGACATATCCAGAGGCGATCACGTTGAGCATGGCGGCAAGCACATCGCGCCCCGCGCCGTCGGCGGACGCCTTTTTCCAGAATTCGATGGGATCCTCGACATGGGCGGCCGCGACCATCGGCTTCAGCTCGTTCGATTCGAGCACCGGCCGCATGGTCTCGATCTCGCCGCTTTCCGCCGCCACCACGATCTGCTCGAGCATGCGCTTGACCGGGTCCGGCAGCGCGTTGAAATCATAGAGCACCTCGGGGGCCTGCCGTGGCGCCTCGGTTGCCGCCGTCACCGTCTGGTCGGCCGCGGCAAGAGGCGAGTTGCCTATTTCGTTCTGAGCGTAGACAAGGGCGGCAGCGCCAGCTACCAATGCGGCGAGGGCAATCATGACAAAGCTTCTCCGGCAATTCATGCATCACTCCATGAGTGCTCGATCAATCTCGCAGATCGGCGAACGAGCGCAAGCCCAGGTCTTGACGGCGTCAAGCGTCGCTTCGGCTAGACTCTCACTGAGCCAATAGGCCCTGGCCTTGCAGGCAGGCGCTCAAATCGTGCTGTCCACCGTCCAGCTCGTGCTGGCCGGCATCGGCATCGGCGTGCTGATGGCGGCGCCCATCGGACCGGTAAACGTCCTCGTCATCCAGCGGACGGTGGCCCGAGGGTTCTGGGGCGGTCTGGCCGCAGGGCTCGGGGCCGTGGTCGGCGACGGCCTCTTGGCGGCCATCGCCGCCTTCAGCGTCACGGCGATCTCCGATGCGATGTACTCCAATGCTGGTTGGATCAAGCTCGTGGGCGGGTTCCTCTTGGTCGCCTTCGGAGTCGCCCTTCTCTTCAAGCGGCCGGCCTTGACGATTCCAGTGGGACAGAAATCGCATCTATTGGAGCACACCGGCATCATCCCGCAGACCTTCTTCCTCACCGTCACCAACCCCGGGGCCATTCTCGGCATGGCGGCGATGATCGGTGGCCTCGGCTCGCTCATTGGCGGCCTCAACACCTATCTTGAGGCGCTGCTCCTCGTGCTCGCCGTGATGGGCGGCAGCCTAGTGTGGTGGCTTGGCCTGTCTGAGCTGATCGCCACTATCAGGCACAAGCTGACCGAAGGCCGGTTGAAGCTCATTAATCGGATCGCCGGAACGGTCTTGATCGCGTTCGGGCTGATCCTCCTGCTCGACGGCATCATCCTGCGGTAGGTCGTTCGCAGTGGCCTTATTGCGAGGTGCGCCTCAACGTGAACTCGCCGTGGTGAATGCGGCGAGACAGGCCGCTCGCCATCTTGGCGACCGCATGCTCGCCGTAAACGCCGATGAGGTCGGCGAGCGCCGCGAATAGGGCCGCGTTGGCGAGCATTTCCGGCTCGATGCCGTCATGCAGCGCCTCCTCCCAGGCGTCGAGGATGTATCTGACGCCGCCTGCTTCTGCGCCTCGTTCTCAGAGGATCGCGACGTTCGCCGTGCTGACCGCAACTGTGCCGCCCCCTTCTGGCTGGCGGGAAGTTCCCGAGTGTCACAATTACACCCCCGTTCCGCTGCCAGGACGACAGAGTGAACTAACGGTTAATCTTTATGATTAAATCGTAACAATTAGTCAGGCGGTTCTTCTTGGATATCGGGCGCCCCCCCGTCCACAGCAGGGCCGGGGTCGGGCGGGGCGGCCTGGGCGCTATCTCCCGCCTGATTTGGCTCAGACGCTGGCGCGCCGGACGAAACCTCGGGGGTCGCCCCGGTCTGATCTGTCCCGGGGGCCGGGGCTTCAGTGTTGGCGTCGGGCGAGGCCCCATCGGTCTGCGTGCCCTCGGGCTTGGCTTCGGCGGGGCCTTTGCTCGCGAAGGTTGAGCCTTGCGCGAGCG
>DASWJG010000106.1:0-3535 GCA_036397315.1 Methyloceanibacter sp.
GGCGAGGTGAAGTCCGCCCGTGATTCAGTGGTCGAAGTCCAGGGCCAGCTCATGGACGAGAAGGAGTGGACGCTGAAGGGCGCCATCGACTTCGTCGACAACCAGTATGACCGCTCCTCAGGAACGATCCGCGTGCGCGCGGCCTTCGCCAATCCCAATCTGTTCATCACGCCCGGCCAGTTCGGCCGGGTGCGCGTGCCGATGTCGCAGCTACATCCGACCATCCTCGTGCCCGATGCGGCGGTGGTGACCGACCAGTCGGTCAAGATGCTGTTCACGGTCAGCCCCGACGGCACGGTGGTGCCGAAACCGGTCGAGCTCGGCCCGGTGACTGACGACAATCTACGCGTCGTCAGGAGCGGCATCACCGCCGACGATCAAGTGATCATCAATGGGCTGTTGCGCGCCCGACCGGGGGCCAAGGTCACACCGGAGGAAGGCACCATTGGAGCCCCACCAGCGCCGCCGGGCTCGGCGAAGCCGGCGGGCGCGGCTTACTGATGAATATCTCGCATTTCTTCATCGACCGGCCGATCTTCGCGGCGGTCATCTCCATTCTCATCACCCTGATCGGAGGGGTGGCCTATCTCAGCCTCCCGGTCTCGCAATATCCCGAGATCGCCCCTCCGTCGATCTCGGTCACCGCCAGTTATCCGGGCGCCTCTGCCGAGGTCGTCGCCAAGACCGTCGCCACGCCGCTCGAGCAGGAGGTCAACGGCGTCGACAACATGCTCTACATGACGTCGCAGTCGACCAGCGACGGCAGCATGTCGCTTGCGGTCACCTTCAAGCTCGGCACCAATCTCGATACGGCGCAGGTGCTGGTGCAGAACCGCGTGTCCACGGCGCTGCCCCGCCTGCCTGAAGAAGTGCGCTCGATCGGCGTGACCGTCACCAAGCAATCGCCCGACCTCATGATGGTGATCCACTTAAGCTCGCCCGACGGCTCGCGCGACCTGCTCTACATCTCCAACTACGCCACCCTGCATGTGAAAGACGTGCTCGCCCGCATCGACGGGGTTGGCAACGTCACCATCTTCGGCGCGCGCGACTACTCGATGCGCATCTGGCTCGATCCCGAGAAGCTCGCCATCCGCAACCTGACCGCCGGCGACGTCGTCACCGCGCTGCGCGGCCAGAACGTGCAGGTGGCAGCCGGCGTGATCAATCAGCCGCCGGTGCCGCAGCCCGGCGCCTTCCAGCTCAATGTCGAGACGCAAGGGCGTCTGTCCGACACCGAGGCGTTCGGCAACATCATCGTGAAGTCGGATGCCGACGGGCGCGTCGTTCGCATCCGCGACATAGGCCGCGTGGAGCTCGGGGCCGCGGACTACAACCGCAGCGGCTATCTCGACGAGCGCGTGGCGATCCCCTTGGGCATCTTCCAGCGGCCCGGGTCGAACGCGCTCGCCACGGCGACGCTGGTGCAGAATGCGATGGCCGAGCTCGCCAAGTCCTTCCCGCACGGACTGCGCTACGACATCGTCTACAATCCGACGGTCTTCATCTCGCAATCGGTCGAGGCGGTGATCACCACCATGTTCGAGGCCGTGATCCTCGTCGTGGTGGTGATCATCCTGTTCCTCCAGACGTGGCGGGCGTCGATCATCCCCATCGTCGCAATCCCGGTGTCGCTGATCGGGACCTTCGCCATGCTCGCGGCGCTCGGCTTCTCGCTCAACAATCTGTCGCTGTTCGGCCTCGTGCTGGCGATCGGCATCGTCGTCGATGACGCCATCGTCGTGGTGGAGAATGTCGAGCGCAACATCCGCGAGGGATTGTCCCCGCGCGAGGCCGCCTACCGCACCATGGACGAGGTGGGTGGCGCGCTGATCGCGATTGCGCTGGTGCTGTCCGCCGTGTTCATCCCTTCGGCCTTCCTCACCGGCATCACCGGACAGTTCTTCCGCCAGTTCGCCGTGACCATCGCCACGGCGACGGTGATTTCGCTCATCGTCTCGCTGACCTTGAGCCCGGCGCTCTGCGCGCTTCTATTCAAGCCGCATGATCCGGATCACAGGGGCCGGAATATTTTCACGCGCGCGACCAGAAGCTTCTTCAATGGTTTCAACCGCGCCTTCGAATGGGTGGCGTCACGCTATGGCGCGCTCACCGGAAGGCTGGTGCGCGTATCGGCCTTCATGCTCATCGTCTATGCCGGCCTGATCGGCCTGACCGCGTTTGAGTTCTCCAAGGCGCCGACCGGCTTCATCCCGCAGCAGGACCAGGGCTACCTGATCAACATCATCCAGCTTCCTCCCGGCGCCTCGCTCGCGCGCACCGACGAGGTGGCGCGCAAGGTGACCAAGATCGTGCTCGGCACGCCGGGCATTGCGCACGCCGTTCCCATCGTCGGGCTCGATGGCGCGACCTTCACCACCGCGCCCAACGCCGCGGTCGTGTTCACGCCACTCGATCCATTCAAAGAGCGCGCCGAGAAGGGCCAAAGCGCGCAAGCGCTCATTCTCGCGCTCAACACGCAATTCGCCGCCATCCAAGAAGCCTTCGTGATCAGCGTGGCGCCGCCGCCCGTGCGCGGCATCGGGACTACCGGCGGCTTCAAAATGGAGGTGCAGGATATTCATGGGGGCGAGCCTGCCGGGCTTGAGAGCGTGGCGATGAGCATCGTGGGGGCCGCCGCGCAGACGCCGGGCCTCGCCAATGTGTTCACCACCTTCAACACGCGCACGCCGAAGGTCTATGCCGATATCGACCGGGTTCGCGCCGAGATGCTCGGGGTCAACGCCGACGATGTGTTCCAGACCTTGGAAGTCTATCTCGGCTCACAATATGTGAACGATTTCAATTTCTTAGGGCGGACCTACCGGGTCATGGCCCAGGCCGACGGCGACTTCCGCCAGGACCTGCATGCCATCGGGCAGCTCAAGACGCGGAACGCCAATGGCGAGATGGTGCCGCTCAGCTCGGTCGCCTCCTTCCGCGACATCACCGGGCCTTACCGGATCGAGCATTTCAACTTGTTTCCTGCCGCCGCAATTCAAGGCGGTGTCTTGCCCGGCTACTCGACCGGCTATGGGCTCGCTTCCATGGAGCGCCTCGCGCGAGAGAACCTGCCGGAGGGTTATTCCTATTCGTGGACCGAGATTGCCTTCCAGGAGAAGCTCGCAGGTAACACGGCGATTTACATTTTCCTCGCCTCGGTTGTCTTCGTCTTCCTCCTGCTCGCCGCGCAATATGAAAGCTGGACCTTGCCGCTCGCGGTCATCCTCATCGTGCCCATGTGCCTGCTTGCCGCCGTGAGCGGACTCCTCATGCGCGGCATGGACGTGAACATCCTGGCCCAGATCGGCTTCGTGGTGCTGATCGGGCTTGCCGCCAAGAACGCGATTCTGATCGTGGAGTTCGCCAAGCAGAACGAGGAGCGCGGCGAGGACCGCTTCCAGGCCGCCACCGAAGCCGCCCGCGTGCGCTTGCGCCCGATCCTGATGACCTCGTTTGCTTTCATCTTAGGCGTGCTGCCCTTGGTGATCGCGACCGGCGCGGGCGCCGAGATGCGCCAGTCGCTCGGCACGGC
>DASWJG010000107.1:0-23548 GCA_036397315.1 Methyloceanibacter sp.
CCTTTGGCGATGAGCAGCGGCACCATGGCCACCACCATGGCCGCCGTGGTCATCAGGATGGGGCGGAGCCTGATCGCGGCCGCATGCTCGATCGCTTCGCGGCGTCCATAGCTCTGCTCCTCCTGCAGCTTGTTGGCGAAGTCCACCATCAGGATGCCATGCTTGGAGATCAGCCCGATCAGCGTGACGAGACCGATCTGCGTATAGATGTTGATGCTGGCCAGCCCGGCATTGAGCGGGATGAGCGCGCCGAATATCGAGGTAGGCAGCGCGACCAAGATAATGAGCGGATCACGGAAGCTCTCATATTGCGCGGCAAGCACGAGAAAGATGACGATCAGCGCGAACACGAAAGTGTAGACGAGCGCGTTGCCCTCTTGCACGAATTGCCGGCTCTCGCCCTGGAAATCGTAGGTGAAGCCTTCGGGGAAGCTCTCCTCTGCCTTCTTCTTGAGGAACTCGATCGCCTCGCCCACGGTCCGCCCGGGGAACGGCACGGCCGACAGCGTCGCCGAGTTGAGCTGCTGGAAGTTGGTGAGCGAGTTCGGCTGCACCACCTTCGTCACCGACGACACATTGGAAAGAGGCACCAAGGTCCCAGCGCTCGTGCGGATCTGATAGCGCGTGAGCCAGTCCTCGTTCAGGCGGAACTGGCGCGGCACCTGGGGGATGACCTGATAGCTCCGCCCATAGAGGTCGAACAGATTGACGTAGTTGCCGCCGAGCAGGGTCGCGAGCGAGCCGCCGATATCGGCCATGGTGATACCGAGGCGATTCGCCTTGTCGTGGTCGATGTTGAACTCGATCTGCGGCGTCTCGAAGCGGAGATCGGAGTCGGAGAAGATAAACATCCCGCTCTCGCGCGCCGACTTCTCGACGTCGGCGAGCACGTCGGCAAGTTGGCGAAAGTCGCGCGTCGTGGTGATGACGAACTGCACCGGAGGGCCGCCCACCGAGCCGGGCAAAGGCGGCGGCGAGAACGATAGCGCGAGCGCCGGCGCGATGCCGGCGATCTTCGGCTGCAGCTCCTGAAGTATCGCTTTGTGATTCCGCTCACGCTCGCCCCAGGGTTTCAAGAGAATGCCGGCAAAGCCCTGATGGACGTCCCCCATGCCGTTGATGGCGAACACATGGTCCTTCTCCGGCACGGTGCTGAACACGCTGTTGAGCTGGTCCGTCGCCGCTTCGAGATAGTCGAGATTGGCGTATTGCGGCGTCTTCACCAGCGTGAACAGGATGCCCTGGTCCTCTTCCGGCGCGAGTTCCCTCTGCGTCGTCATATACATGAGGCCGGTCGCGGCGATCACGCCGGCCAGCACCAGGATCGTCACCGGCCGGTAGTTGAGGGTGCGGCTGAGACGCCGCTGATAGCGCTGCTTGAGCCCTTCGAACAGGCGGTCGAGATTGCGCGTGAGCCAGCCGGGCTTGTCATGGCTGGTCTCCGCCTTCAGCAGCCTCGAGCACATCATCGGCGACAGCGTCACGGCGATGACGCCAGACACGATCACCGCACCGGCAAGGGTCAGCGCGAATTCGCGGAAGAGAACGCCGGTCAGCCCCGAGACGAAGGCGATTGGCGCATAGACCGCGGCCAGCGTGATGGTCATGGCGATGATGGGGTATAAAATCTCGCGCGCGCCGAGAATCGCGGCATCGAATGGGCGCATCCCCTGCTCGATATGCCGGTGGATGTTCTCCACCACCACGATGGCATCGTCGACCACGAGCCCGATGGCGAGCACGAGCGCGAGCAAGGTCATCAGATTGATCGAGTAGCCGAGCGCCGCGAGCAAGGCGAGCACGCCGATCAGCGACAAGGGAATGGTGACGATCGGAATGATGGTCGACCTGAGATTGCCAAGGAACAGGAAGATCACCACGATGACGATGATCGCCGCCTCGCCCAAGGTCTTCATGACCTCCCAGAGCGAGGCGCGAATGAAATTGGTGGCGTCGTAGGCGATGGCAGCCTCGAGGCCCGGCGGAAGCTCTCTCTGGATTTCCGGGAAGGCCTTGCGTACGTCGGTGATCACCGTCAGTGGATTGGCGGTGGGCGTGGCGTAGACGCCAATGAACACGGCCTTCAGGCCATCGAAGGCCGACGAGGAGTCAGCGTTCTGTGGCCCGAGCTCGATCTCGGCGATGTCGGCCAGCCTGACCAACGAATCCCCGCGGGCCAGCACCACGAGCTTGCCGAAGGATTCCGGCGTCTCGAGCGAGGTCTTGGCGTCGATGTTGGTCTGCACGAAATCGCCCTTCACCTGGCCCGGCGCGGAGGTGAAGTTGTTGGAGGCGAGCGCCGCGCGCACATCGAGCGGGGTCACCCCGAGCGAGGCCATGCGGTCGGGGTCGAGCCAGATGCGCATGGCGAACACTTGGCCCCCGAGGATTTCCGCGTTGGCGACGCCATTGACGGTTTGCAGCTTCGGCTGCACCACGCGCGTGAGGTAGTCGCTGATCTGCGAGGCCGTCATCATCTTGGAATTGAAGGAGAGATACATCAGCGCGTAGCCCTCCCCGGTCTTCTTGGTGACGATGGAATCGTTCGCCTCGCGCGGCAGAATGCTCTTCACCTGGGCGACCTTGGACAGGACGTCGGTCATGGCCCGGTCGGGATCGGCGTCGAGCTTCAGGTTGAGCGTCACCGTGCTCACATTCTGCGTCGATGAGGCGGTGAGCGTGTCGATGCCCTCGGCACTCGCCACGGCCTGCTGGATCGGCACGGTGATGAAGCCCTGGATCAGATCGGCGTTCGCGCCGGGGTAGGTTGTAATGACGGTGATCGTCGTGTTGGACAGCTCGGGATATTGGCGGATGGGCAGCTTGAACCCGGCCTGGGCGCCTACCAGGAGGATCAGCAGGCTCACCACCGTGGCGAGCACGGGCCGCTTGATGAAGATATCGGTGAAGCGCATGGATCTACTGCTTCGGCAGCTCCGCCGGGGCTTTTAGCGCGCCCGAATTGTCGACCTTGATCGTAGCGCCGGGCTGCAATTTGAGCTGGCCGCTGGTGACGACCTGCTCGCCTACTTTGACGCCTTCGAGAATGGCGACCCGGTCGCCCTCGGTCGGCCCCACGCGTACGAAGCGGCGTTCGACGGTGAGCTTGGGCTCGGCTGGAACCGAACCGGTCGGCGTGGCATCTGCGGCTATTGCGGAGGCAACCGGCTCGGCCGAGGCCGTGGGGGGATTTGCGGCAGGCTCGGAGGCACCCTCCTTCACCACCCACACGCTGTCGCCATAAAGGCCGTAGGTCACGGCGGTGCGCGGCACCGTGACGAACTCCTTGGCTGAGCCGGCAAGCACGGCGACGTTGGCGAACATGCCGGGCAGGAGCTTGCGGTCGGGATTGGGCACTCTCGCCCGCACCATCAAGGTCCGCGTATCTTGGCCGAGCTTCGCGTCGAAGGCCTCGACCTCACCCTTGAAGAGCTGCCCCGGATAAGCTTCGGCGGTCAGCTCGGTCGCGCTTCCGATCGTGAACTTGCTGATAGTTCCTTCCGGCACGGGAAAGTCGACCCAGATCGGGTCGAGCGCCTGGAGCCAGACCAGCGCCTGCCCTGCCGACACATATTGCCCCTTCTCCACCCGGCGTAAGCCCAGCCTTCCGGCAAAGGGCGCGGCGATGTTCTTCTGCGCGATGAGTGCCTCCATCTTCTGCACGGCCGCCGCGGCGGAATCGCGCTTGGCGATCGTTGCGTCGAGGACGGCTTGCGACACGGCGCTGGTCTTGACGAGCTTCGAATGGCGCGCGAAATCGAGGTGGGTCTGCTGCAGTGTCGCCTTGTTGTCGGCGAGGTCGGCCTCCTCCACCGAGGTGTCGAGCTTGACGAGCGTCTCGCCCTTCTCGACGTCATGGCCGCTGTCGAAGAAATAGTCGGTGACGATGCCCCCCACTTGAGGCGCAACGTCCACGCCTTCGATGGCAACCAACGTGCCGATCGCACGCACCCGATCGATCCAGCTCTCGGTCTTGGTGGCCTCGGCCGTCACCGTCGCCGGTGGCGGCACCATCTTCGCCATGAACTCGCCGATCATCTTCGGCTTGAAGACGAGATTGAAATAGCCCACCCCACCCAGGAACAGGCCGACGACGATCGCGGCTATGAGAAAGCGCTTAACCATGGTGCTATTGCTTAAAGCCCCCGTGCCAGGGCAATCGCGCCGACCCTAATCATAGGAGAAGGCCAAATTGCGCCCCCGACCCCGCGCGGAGACAAGGGGATAGTAGCCTCTCTGCCGTTTGCCAAACCGGTTCGGACGACACCGTTGCGCAGCGAGCCTATGGTAAAGATTCGAGGCCGAATTTGGGCCCGTCAACCATCACCGCCTGGCTGACGCGCCTGCGCGCCAAGCCCTATTGGAGCACGGCCTAGCAGCCCTTCTTCGCCTCGGCCTTCTTGACCGCGCTCACATTGTGGCGCTCGGCGGCGTTGAGCGGCACGTCGCCCGCATCGTCGTAAAGGCAGCCGGCATTGCCGAAGGCCTCGATCGCCTTCTGCGTATGGAAGCAATAGCCGTTCTCCTTGTAGATCCAGTTGCGCACCTCCCACAGGATCTGACAGCTCAACTGCTTAAGCTGCCCCTGCTCGAAATAGTCCGAATTGGTGCAGCCGATCTGCTCGTAGCAATTGGCGCGCGCCGGCTGAGGCGCTGCCGAAACCCCGATCAAACCGCTGACCAGCCCGGTCAACGCCAGCACGATGGTCGAACGCATGTATTCCTCCCTAGCGGACCGCAATTCGGGGCGCACGATACTTGATTTTCCTTGCCGCCGGAATGACGCGGATTTCTTGGTCACGCCCGTCGCGGGGCTACTCGCCGAGGAAGCCTTGCATCGAGCGCGCAAAGTCGTTGTCGGCTGTGTTCCGCCGCGCGGGTCCGGAGGCGTCCGCGCCAGCCCCCACTTGCGGCCCCTCGGGTTCCGGTGGCGGCTCGGGAAAGCCCGTTGCGTTCCCGAACAGCGCCATAGTGAGCTTACGGTCGAGCCCATACACATCGGCCGACGTTTCGACCTTGCCGCTCTCGTCGACCACCGCAGTGAAATAGACCATGTGCACCGGAATCTTCTTTTCGAGTGCGACCGAGCTGTTGACGCCCTTGTCCCATAGCTCCTTCACGCGGGCCGCCGGCCATCCGTTGCTTTCGGCCAGCAGGATCTCGGCGAACCGGATGGGTTTCTCCATGCGCACGCATTCATGCCCGATCGTCCGCACCGGCTTCTTGAAGAATTTCTTCCGCACCGGAAGCGTGTCGTGCATGTAGACCGTATGCCGATTGGGGTAGAGGAACTTCACCTTGCCGAGATTGTTGTGGGGGCCGGCCCGTTGCGAGAAGGTGTAGTTGAGAACATTGACCCGGTTCCAGTCGACCTTGGTCGGGTCCACCGGCGTGCCGTTATAGCTCACGAAGAGTTTGTGGACCCTGAGGATCGAATAGTTTTTCCGTTGCAGGGGCGGCAGAATGTTTTCCTTCACCACCGTCTCGGGCGCGTTCCAGTCGGGATTGAAGACGATGGTCGTCATGGGGGTGGTAAATACCGGCGTGGCGTAGCCGATCGTGCCGACTAGAGTCTTGTCGGCGAAAATCGTCTTGCCGTCCTTGACCACATAGAGCATGAACGCGGCCGAGTTGTTCCAGACATGGATGCTGCCCAGGTTCTCCGGCATCCAGCGCCAGCGCTCCATATTGATGACGAGAAGCTTGATGTCCCGCTCGTTGCCCGCGGGCTTGACGTCTTCGCTCTTGACGTCTTCGCTCTTGCCGTCCTCGCTGTTGGCGTTCTCGCTGTTGGCGTTCTCGCTGGCGCCGCGCGCCTTGAGCAGCGCCTGGCGCAGCCGCACGAACTGCTCATGCTTGGGATGGAGCGACTGAAGATAGGCATCGGGCGCATCCGCCGCTTCGATCTCGACCAAGACAATCTTCGGATCGCGCAACGGCGGCCTCTGATCGAACAGGCTGCTGATCTTTGACGGGGTGAAGCGTCCGCCGCGCGCGTAGCGGGCATATTTCAGAATGGCGAGATTGAGCTTGAGCTCGGCGAGACCTTGCGCCTCGGGGGTCGCCGGCAGCGCGGCGGCAAGCGGCAGCTCGAAGTCGGCAGGATCGAGACCCCAATCGCCGGCCTTCTCGATCTCGAACAGAGCCTGTTGTCCTTTCGCCGAGAAGCCCATCTCGGTCATCCATAAGGGTGCAGCCCTTGCCGCATAGAAGGCTTCGAGCGCGGCGAGATCGTCCGCATTTTCGTCCTTGCGGAGAGCGGGGTCGCCAAGCGTGACGCGAATGCTGGCGACCACCGGGTCGGCCGGGATCGGCACGGCGGTTAGAGGCGGCGCGTCGGCCGGCGGAGGCGTGGCCTCTGGAGAGGTCGGCGACGCCTCCGGCGCGGCCAGAGGCATAGACGGCGTGGGCTGAACCTCAGGTGGCGGCGGAAGCGGCTTTAGCGAGGGCTCGAGCGTGGGCGGCGTAAGGGGCGGCGTGAGCGGCTGCGTACTAGAGTCCTGGGCGCGCACAGGCCCCGCGCCCGCCAAAGCCAAGGCTTGGGCCGTGCCTAGAAGGATTGCGACCAGGTAACCCGCGCGCATCCCCGTATCCCTCGCGAACCGCCCCGAAATTAGCCCGAGAAGCTGCCTTTCGGCCACCCCGATCTTGTCCCAGGGAGGCTTAGGTCAGCCCTCGCCCTTCCTTCGCAGGCTAAGCGTTTGACGCATCTCCTCCTCGCGCGCAACATGGCAACAGAGCTAGTCAATTTGGCAAAACCTTTGCCAATTCAATCATTTGGCGCCGGGCAGATAACACCTAACATCCCGGGCTCATGCAGCGACCTTAGAAGAGGTAAGAATGGAAACGCCCAGACTCATCATCCTTGTCGCCCTCGCTTCACTGTTCGGCACGATCTCCAGTACGGGCTCTTCGGCCGAAGGTTCGAGCCAGGGCCAGATCTTGGATCCCGCGGTCCACAATCTGACGCGCCTGGAGCCGCTACGCTTCGGCAGCGAGACAGACAACTCCGCGTTGGAGCCGAAGGAATACCGGCTAAAAGTCGGTCAGGGTTATCGCTGGAAGATCCAGGCGACGCCCGGCGCAGAATACGCTTTCGTCGCACCTTCCTTCTTCCGCAATATCTGGATCCGCAAGATCGAGGCCGGGGAAGTGGAGATCAAGGCAGCGACGCTCGACGAGATCGAGTTCGAGAATGGCGGCGAAGCCGAGCTGTTCTTCGTCGCCATCCGTCCTGGGACCTACGAGTACGGCTCTAAAGGAATGATGGAGCGCGGCGTCGTCGGCAAGATCATTGTCGAATCGGGTGACGGGACAGCCGCGGAGTCGTCAAAAAAAGGCGGTTAAGTCGCGATTGTGTCCGCTCATGTGTCGTGAGCGGACACATCCCTACCGCATCGTCGTACCGCTCAGCCTCGCCATTCGAGACAAAGAATGCTGCGTTGCCTTTCGCTACATACCTCCCCCTCGTGGGGAGGTCCGGCGGCGCTCTTGCGACGCTGGGGTGGGGGGATGGCTCTCACCCCACCCGGCGCCCCCGGATCAAGTCCGGGGTCGCCCCCCTCCCCATCAAGGGGAGGCATGGAGTCCTTTGCGCCGCTCAGGCAAGCTTCATTGCTTCGCCGCACTCGCGCGCGAAGAGATGTCAAAGAGCATGAGGACGGCGGGGCACCGATCGGCCGCGTCCGTTGCGCAAATTGGGCAGCCTCTCGGCGCCCCGCTTGTGCGGCGATATTTTAGGCCCATGCCGCGACGCCTTACCTCTGTTTCCCCCGCGCATCGAAAGACGCGCGGAGGATTAGACCTGGCATTTCCAATCCAGGCGGCCGCGAGTTAGGACCCCTGAGGCTGGTCCGTTAGCCGGCCGGCGGGGGTCGGGGCTTGCCATTTGTCTCGGGCCCCTTTTGTCCGCCGGCACCTCAGGCGCCGCGTCCCCCATCCCAAGATACAGACGGTCTGCAGCTCGCGTCCTCATGGACGAGGGATGCACGCATTTTAAGCGCGGTTTGGAGCGCGGGGATAACGCGGGGACAGATTTTTCCTTCCCCCTGCAAGGGGGAGGTGGGCGCGCTCATCTGCTGTGCTGCCACTTCATGACTTCAGCACGACGCGCCCGGTGGGGGTCGGGTCGCTGACCCCCACCCCGGCCCTCCCCCTTTTAGGGGGGAGATGCGCCGGGATTGAGCGGGGATGGACTCGACCAATAACATCGTCATTGCCCGGCTTGACCGGGCAATCCAGTAACCACCGCCGTCCGTTATGCGCGAGACCAGTGGTTACTGAATGCACGCCTGCGCGGGCATGACAAGAGGATCGAGACGTGACGAAACACGGCCTGGGCTTGAAAACTGCGTTAGACTGTTGGCTTTTAGGGAGGGCGCAATGGCCGACCTATCACTCAAGAACCTCCTCATGGGGTTCGTCGCCGGGGCGATCGCCGTCGTCACCGCGCATGAGATCATCAATTTCCTGCTGCTACAGGCGGGCCTCTTCCCGCGGGTGCCGTGGTCGATGGCGCCGGCCGCCGGGACCGGCGTCCCCCAGATCGTCAGCGACATGTTTTGGGGCGGCCTCTGGGGCGTGCTCTTCGCCATGATCCAGGAGCGCATCCCCGGCGGCAGCCTGCCGGTCAAAGGATTGATCTTCGGCATTGTCGGACCGGCGCTTATCGGCGTCTTCATCCTGGTGCCGCTGATCACGGGCCGCTTCCCGCTCTTCTTCGGCGGCGATCCGAAGCTCATCATCTCCGTCTTGTTGATCCTGGCGGGCTTCGGCGCAGCGATGGGCTGGCTCTACGGGTTTCTTACGTCGCGCCTCGCGACGGCCTAGCTCAGATGCGCTTTGGGGCGAACCTCTACTCGGCGCCGAGAACCAGCGTCCAATGGGCTCGGCCGCGATGCGCCGACGTTAAAAATTCGAGGAAAGTAGGCAAATTTTCATTCGTTTGGGTGTTAATTCGCCGTGCTCATGCCACGGTTTTGTGCCATCGCTAGGTCACAGCAATAACGACTGACGTGGGGGACACGTTGAGTCTCTTCGCTGCCGGGGTTGCCCTCTTCGTTCTGCTGATTGCGTCCTACACCGGACGCGGCACTTGGCTTGCGCTCGGCTCGATGGCGATGTCGATGGCAGTGCTTTTCGGCTGCCTCTTTCTCGCGACGACCCACGATCCCAGCCAAGTCCGAACGAAGTTTGCGTGGATCGCAAGCAAGCTTCCGCTTGTGCTCGATCGGCAAACCGTCGACGAGCTTGCAGCTTCCCTCGAACGAATCCAGACCCCCTCGCCCTGCGGCGCTGGACAGCCTAGCTGCGGCCCGGAGATGGCGGCGGCTCCGCCCCTCGCCGAGCGCGAACCGGTGCGGGCCGCGGCGACGGCCCCAGGCTGGTTCGATACCAAGCCGGATCCGAAGGCGACGCCGCAATCTCCGGTGGCCTGGACTCTTGACGATCGTGACCCCCAACGCCCGGTGACTAGCCCCTGGGGATTTTCGATCGGCGGGACCAACGTCTCCGATGAGGCCTTGGAGCAGGTGCAGGCGGTTCTCAAACCGGATTCGACTGAGCGCGAAATGCCGCTTGCTCTCAGCGTCGAGGGCGACGGGGTCGGAGATGGAAGCTTCATTCCTGCCGATGCCCGTTTTAGCCTTTTCTCTGCTACGCCAGGCGAAGGCGCGTCGGAACAAATCGGCGGAGCGATCCTGACATTCCGCTACGTGCAGGCCGGACGGCGCAAGACCTCGATCTTGTATCTCACCCCGTCAATGGTCGCGCGGCTTGCCAATCGTGGATAGTTTGCTGCAAGGCGCCGTTACTTGATCCTGTAGGTGAAATTGTAAGCTTTGCCGTCGGTGCCGCGCGCGCTGAGCGCCATCTCGCCAAGAGCCCCGGCAAATTCGCCGGTGCCGCCGGTGATTGCCAGCACCGAGTCGCCGCTATCGTAGAACGGCCCCTCGACGGTCAGCTGGCCCTTCTCCAGGCTCAGCGTCCAGAAACACTCCCAGGCTTTGCCGGGCAAGGTGCGGAAGCAAACGCCCTGGTTGGTGCCGATCTTGCTCTTGTCGTCGGCGTCGAAAACCTCATTGGCGAAGGTGAGAATATCGCCGGCACTGTCGCCCTTCGCACCGGTGTCGGTGACGGCATCGGTCGTGGCGTGTTCGACCATCTTCAATTCCTGCGGCTCGGCGATGGCGGCCGGTCCGGACGCCATGAGACCGGCGGCAGCGACCGGGACGATGCAGAGCAGGCGCAAAGACGCGAGAAGCTTTGAACGATTGAGCATGACACCCTCCCCTGGCGCATTGGCGGCCCGGCAATGCGCGGCCCATCTACTGAGTATGCCACGTTTTCCAGTGTGGCAGAACGGGCGCGCCTATAGCGGGATGTTGTCGTGCTTCTTGAAAGGGTTCTCGACGTGCTTGTTGCGCAGCATCTGTAGCGCTCGGGCGATGCGCTTGCGCGTGCCGTGCGGCATGATCACCTCGTCGATATAGCCCCGCTCCGCCGCCACGAACGGATTGGCGAAGCGCTTTTGATACTCGTCGATGCGCTTCTTGATCTTGGCAGGGTCCTTGAGCTCGGCGCGATAGAGGATCTCGACCGCGCCTTTCGCCCCCATCACCGCGATCTCGGCCGTGGGCCAGGCATAGTTCACATCGCCCCTGATATGCTTCGAGCTCATAACATCGTAGGCGCCGCCATAGGCCTTGCGGGTGATGACGGTGACCTTCGGCACCGTGGCCTCGGTGAAGGCGAACAGCAGCTTGGCGCCGTGCTTGATCAGCCCGCCATATTCCTGGTCGGTGCCGGGCAGGAAGCCAGGCACGTCGACGAAGGTGACGAGCGGAATGTTGAAGCAGTCGCAGAAGCGGACGAAGCGCGCGCCTTTGCGCGAGGCGTCGCTGTCGAGCACGCCGGCCAGGAACATCGGCTGGTTGGCGACGATGCCGATGGTGCGCCCCTCCATGCGGGCGAAGCCCACCACGATGTTGCGGGCAAAGGCCTCCTGGATCTCGAAGAAGTCGCCCTCGTCCACGACCTTATGGATCAGCTCCTTGATGTCGTAGGGCTTGTTGGGATGGTTGGGGATCAAGGTGTCGAGCGAGCGCTCCTCGCGGTCCCAAGGGTCCTTGGTCGGAAGCTCGGGCACGCCGGAGAGATTGCTGGAGGGCAAAAAGTCCATCAGCCGGCGCATCTGCAGCAGCGCCTCGACGTCGTTGTCGTAAGCGCCGTCGGCGATCGACGACTTGGTGGTATGCACCACCGCCCCGCCGAGCTGCTCGGCGGTCACCTCCTCCTTGGTCACGGTCTTCACCACATCGGGGCCGGTGACGAACATGTAGGAGGTGTCTTTGACCATGAAGATGAAGTCGGTCATGGCCGGCGAATAGACGTCGCCGCCGGCGCACGGCCCCATGATCACCGAGATCTGCGGGATGACGCCCGAGGCGAGCACGTTGCGCAGGAACACCTCGCCATAGCCGCCGAGCGCCGCCACCCCTTCCTGGATGCGCGCGCCGCCGGCGTCGAACAGGCCGATGATCGGCGCGCGGTTCTGCAGTGCCATGTCCTGGATCTTGATCATCTTGTTGGCGTGGGCTTCCGACAGAGACCCGCCGAACACGGTGAAGTCCTTGGCGAAGATGTAGACCACCCGGCCGTTGATCGTGCCCCAGCCGGTGACCACGCCGTCGCCCGGAACCTTGGTCTGCTCCATGCCGAAATCGATGCAGCGGTGCTCGACATACATGTCGAACTCCTCGAAGGAGCCCTCGTCGAGCAGGAGGTCGAGGCGCTCGCGCGCGGTGAGCTTGCCGCGAGCATGCTGGGCCTTGATGCGGGCAGCCCCGCCGCCGGCCCGCGCCTTGTCGCGGCGAATCTCAAGCTCTTCCAGGACTTCCTTCATAGAAGCTCCCCATGTGACAGCCCGGTCACGGTGCATAACACGCGGCTTGAGTCCCGCAAATGGCCGCAATTGCCCCGCAGGGGTCAAACCGGCGTCAGGAGCCGGGCAGCCGCTTCGAAATCGCGCCAGCGGTTCTTGCGGCGCTGGGCGGCTTCCGCATCCTCGCCCCATTGGCTGATCTGCCAGTCCTCATCGACATGGGCGGCATCCCACGCCTCTTCCGGCGTCATCCGCCCAAGCGCCACGGCGAGAGCGAGCAGTGCCGAGCCTGTCAGAGATGTCATGACATGCAGCGCCGCCAGGCTGAAGGCGTCGCGGCCTGCGAGCTTCGCCTTGAGCCGGTCGAGCGAAGCTCCCGGCTGGGCGATATGAACGACGCCTTGGGAAAGCATGAGCGGCGCGCGAAGCGCGTCCTTGGCCCAGGCGAGCACGGGGTCCCAATGTTTCGCTTGCGCCTCGACCAGACCGCGCGGACCGTGCGCGCGGTAGCAGAGGAGGTCCGAGCCGGCGAAGGCGAGAATGTCGTCGATGACCGCCTGCTCGCGACCCGAGACGCCGTCGATGGCACTGTTGGCGAGCTTGGTGAGGGGCATGGTCGTTGGATCGATGCGCTCGCCTTGCGCGCGCCATTCGGCAGCGACGGCTTCGGCCAGCGCTAGAGTCGGCAGCACGAGCGGCGCCTTGCCGGGGGTGCGCACGGGCTTCCCGTCGAGCCGAAGAGAGGCGCGGCCTCCGCCTTCATCCTTGGTCGCCACGTCTTTGTAGAAGCGCTTGGCAAGACTCGTCTTTCGTTCCGCCTTGCCCGCCTCCGGGCCGGGCGTCTTGGGAGACTGCGTCATGTCGGCATCAGCGCGCTGACGGATGTTTGCCACGGCGCCGCTCGAGATGGCGGGGGATCTCCTGCGCCAGTCTCTCATAGTCCTTGCGCAGCTTCTCAAGCTCCTGATCGTCAAGCTCCTCGAGATTGAGCAGCGTATTGCTCGCTTTCTGCGTCACGTGGATGAGCTCGTCGAGCTTGATCTGCATGGCGCCGCTGTCGCGATTCTGCGTATTCTGGATCACGAACACCATGAGGAAGGTGATGATCGTGGTTGCAGTGTTGATGACGAGCTGCCAAGTGTCGCTATAACCGAACAGAGAACCTGTGAGGCTCCAGATGAGGATCGCCGCCACCGCCAGGATGAAGGCGATGGGCCGGCCAGTGACGTGAGAGACATAGTGCGCAAAGCGCGCAAACCAGCCTGGTTTTGCATGCATCGAAGACCCTCCTCCTGCTACGCTACTCGCCGCTCTGCGTATCATATCTCAGGAGAGAGATCGGCTTCCCGTCCTTCCTGAAAGCCGAATAAGGCAAAGCTCTGCCGCATGTGGTCGGGTAGCGGCGCGGTGACGTCCACCACCCCCTCTCCCGATGGGTGCTGAAAGCTGATGCGCCGCGCATGCAAATGCAGCTTGTTCTCGATGCCCTCCGGCAGCTCGGCGCTGCTGCGATATTTCTCGTCGCCCAAGATTGGATGGCCGAGGATGGCCATATGGGCGCGGAGCTGGTGCTGCCGCCCGGTGACGGGCTTGAGCGAAACGAAGGAGACCGTCTGTCCTGCCCGGTCCACGACCGCGTAATGGGTTACGGCCGACTGCGCGCGATCCTGCTCGCCGGGCCGCGCCTTGCGCACGCGGTCGCCTTCGGGCCCCGCCGCCTTGACCAACGCGGCCTCGATCTTCCCTTGCGGCGGCTTCGGCACGCCGTGCACCAGCGCCCAATAGATCTTCCGCACCGAACGGGTCTGGAAGGCGCGGCCGAGCTTCGCCGCGATCGACCGCCGCTTGGCAACCACGAGCACGCCTGAGGTGTCGCGGTCGAGCCGGTGGACCAGCCGCGGTCGCGTCTCCGGGCCATCGCCTAAGCCTTCGAGCAGGCGGTCGATATGGTGAGGGGTCTTGGTGCCGCCCTGCACCGCGATTCCCGACGGCTTGTTGAGCACGAGCAGATCGTCGTCCTCGTAAAGCGTGATCGAGGCGAGAAAGTCGCGGTCGGCCTTCGACAGCCTGTGTCTTGGCGCCGGTGGCGGCGCCACATCGGGCAGCGGCGGCACGCGGATGGTCTGACCCTCGGCGAGCCGCGTGCTCGCCTTGGCTCTGGCGCCGTCGACCCTCACCTGCCCGGTGCGCAAGAGCTTCTCGAGCCTGCTGTGGGGAAGCGCGGCGTAATGGGTCTTGAACCAACGGTCGAGCCGCATGCCGTCTTCGCTCGCACCGACTCTCTTCGTTTCAACCCCTGCCATGCCTACCAACTGGCGCAAGTCGGCCAAGAGCGCCAGTTATTTCACCACCAACACGGCGCAAGGCGCGAGCTCCACGAGGCGGTCGGTCGTGCTCCCGATCACCCGATTGTAAAGGGCCGAGTGCCCAAAGAAGCCGGTGACGAGGAGATCAAATCCATCGCGCTCGACGAAATCGACGATTGTCGGCACGGCATGTCCGACCACGACATGGGAGACGAGCTTGACGTGGTGGTGCTTCGCCTCGATCTCTGCCTTTGCCACCACCTCGGCGAATTTGCGATCGGCGATCTCTTTTTGGCCGATCACCTCCTCGCGCGAGCCGGCCGGCATCCATTGGATTTCCTCAACGCAGACCATGTGCAGCTGCGCCTTGTGCGAATGGGCCAGCCGCAACGCCGCCGTCAGTGCCTTGAAGCCCCCCTCCGACCCATCGTTAGCGATCAGGATTTTCTTGAACATGGACGGCCTCCTTGACGACCGGCTTGAATGTGGGCTGGAACCAGCGCTGGGCGATTATGGTCGGCACGACGGCGCTGGCAATGACCGCCGTCACCAGGATCGTGTACTGCTCTTGATCGATGATGCCGTTGGTAAGGCCGAATAGAGCTGAGATCGTGCCGAACGTCAGCCCGGTGCACATCATCAACGTCGTGTACATTCCCTCGCGCCGGTCAAATTTGAAGATTCGGGTGAGCGGAAGAATACCGACGAACTTGGTGACCATCTTCACGAGGAGGAAGACGGTAATAAGCCCAATCGCCGCGGCAATCGTTTCGAACTTCACGAGCGAGCCGGCCTTCAGAAAATAGAACGGCGTGAGGATCGTGAAGGTGATGGCGCGGAGGCGCTGGGCCAAGGCCCGCTCTTTGATAAAGAAAGTAGCGAGCGTCATGCCGAGCAGATAGGCCGGAAGCACGGCCTCGCTCTTCGCCATGGCAGCGAGGGCGGCCAGCGCAAACAGGACGAGCAGCATGAGCTTGGCCTCGGGCTCGCTCACGCGGCCCCCGAAACTCTTGGTGAACCACGGCATGACCTTGGGCATGACCCACATGGCGAGTGCGGTCGCCGCGCCGAACAGTGCGAGCCAGACATTATAATTGGCAAAGACGACGCCCAGGGCGAGCACGGTGCCGACATCGTTCACGAAGCAGCCGGCCAAGATGATTTTGCCGATTTCGGTTTGGTTGAAACCAGTCTCCACCATGACGGCATAGACCACGGCGACCGATGTCGTCGACAGGGCGATGCCGGCGATCTGCGCCTGCGGCCAATCCCAGCCAAGTCCATAATGGGCGTAGGCGAGCACGCCGAGATAGGGGCCGAAAAACCCGGCCACGCCGATCGAGAGGGTGGATCCCAAATTCTTGCGCACCACCACGGGATCGAGCTCGGTTCCGGCCAGGAACGTGAGCAAGACTGCACCGAGGCTGGCCAAATAGGTGATCCAGTCGGTCGGCGTGAGCCCAAGCAGATTGCCGCCGAGGCTGCCGACCACGATCTCGATCAGCGCAACCGCAATCCCGACGCGGATGGAGATCAGGGCCGAGATCAGCGCCAGTCCGATCCACAGCGCAGACGTCAGCCAGATATCTTCCATGTGTCCTCCTCCAGCCATCGCCGGCGCGCCGGCGGGCCATACGCAAACCTCTGGCGCAGCGCGGACGCGATGCGCAGGGAATTGGTCTTGGCGGGAGTGAAAAACACAACCCGCCTCGCGGCGGGTTACAAAAATCTCCCACCGCTACGAATAGCGGCAGGAGTCATCAGCCCCTGGGGCATTTTTGGGGGACTCCATCCCCGTGAGGGCAAACTAGGTGAGCCGTCGCCCGTGCGTCAAGTGGGGAAGGTGCGCGGCAATTTGCGCCTGGCTGCCTGGGCGGAGCACTCTGGAGCCAGCCATCGTCATCGCGGGGCTTTGGATTTGCCGGACTTTTGCTTGCGCAACTCGGCCCAGCGGTCGAGCCGCGTTTTGATTTCGGCCTCATAGCCGAAAGAGGTGGGCGCATAGAAGCTCTGCCGCTCCATGCCGTCGGGGAAGTAGTTCTGGCCCGAGAAGGCCTCGTCCTCGTTATGGTCGTAGGCATAATCTTTACCGTAGCCCTCCTGCTTCATCAGCTTGGTCGGGGCATTGAGGATGTGCTTGGGCGGAAGCAGCGAGCCCCCCTCCTCCGCTACGCGCGAGGCCACGCCGAACGCCACATAGCCGGCATTCGATTTCGGCGCGCATGCGAGATAGATCGTGGCCTGCGCCAGCGCCAGTTCGCCTTCGGGCGAGCCGAGGAAATCGTATGTGTCCTTCGCCGCGATGGCCTGCACCAGCGCACTGGGATCGGCAAGGCCGATATCCTCGACCGCCATGCGCACCAGGCGCCGGGCGATATAAAGCGGATCCTCGCCCCCGGCGAGCATGCGGGCCAGCCAATAGAGCGAAGCGTCCGGATCCGAGCCACGCACCGATTTATGCAGCGCGCTGATGAGATTGTAATGACCGTCCTGGCTCTTGTCGTAGAGCGGGGCGCGACGCTGCACGAGCTGAATGAGCGCCTCGCGGTCGAGCGGCGTCTTGGCCCCGGATGAGGCGGCAAGAAACACATCCTCGGCGAGAGTGATCGCCCCGCGCCCGTCGCCGTCAGCCATGGTGAGGAGCGCGTCCCGCGCATCCGAGGTCAGCGGCAGCTTGCGCCCTTCATGGGCCTCGGCGCGCTGAAGCAGGGCCTCGAGCGCCGTTTCGTCGAGGCGCCTGAAGGTGAGCACGCTCGCCCGCGACAATAGCGCCGAGTTGAGCTCAAACGAGGGATTCTCCGTGGTGGCGCCCACCAAAATGATCGTGCCGTCCTCCATATGCGGCAGGAAGGCATCCTGCTGCGAGCGGTTGAAGCGGTGGATCTCGTCGACGAACAGAAGCGTGCCGCGTCCCTCCTCGCGGCGCGCTTTGGCCGCGTCGAACACTTTGCGCAAGTCGGAGACGCCGGAATGGATCGCCGAGAGCTGCTCGAAATGGAGATCGGTGACCTCGGCGAGAAGCCGTGCCACGGTGGTCTTGCCCGTGCCCGGCGGTCCCCAGAAGATCACCGAAGAAAGCCGCCCGGCCTTGACCATGCGATTAAGGATGCCCTGCTCGCCCAGGAGATGATCCTGACCGATCACCTCGGCCAGGGAGCCCGGCCGCAAGCGGTCGGCCAACGGACGCGGCGCGCTCATCGCGAGCCCGGCAGCCTCGAACAGCGTGGCGGCAGCTTTCTTCATGGCTTAGCCCTGAATGGCGAGATTGAACACTTTCCCCCCGCGCTCGACCGACAGCCGCCAGCCGCCGCCGGCAAGGTCGAGGACGGTCACAAGCTGAGCCACCGATTTCACCT
The DNA here is from genome assembly GCA_036397315.1 of Methyloceanibacter sp. Taxonomy (GTDB): domain Bacteria; phylum Pseudomonadota; class Alphaproteobacteria; order Rhizobiales; family Methyloligellaceae; genus Methyloceanibacter. The sequence goes on from DASWJG010000107.1 coordinate 17,544, forward strand.
TCTCGTTGTTGACGGCCACGACGATGTCGCCCCGCTTGACGCCGAGCCGAGCCGCCGGCGTCTTGCCCATGACCTCGAGCACGACGACGCCCTCTCGCGTGTCGTCATCCACACCGACCTCCTGGGCGACCGCAGGCGAAAGGTTGGCGACCTTGCAGCCGGTCAGAGGATGGCGGCCGAGGAGGTCGCGCACGTCGCGCGGCGGGTCCTCTACCGGCGCGACCAGCGTGATCGTGGTCTTGACCCTCTGCCCCTTGCGCAAGACGCCGAGCGCCGCCGCGCCGCCGATACCCTTCGTGACGAAGCGGTACTGGAAGCCTTGCGGGTCCTGCACCGGCTTGTCGTCCACGCTCACCACGATATCGCCTGCCTGCAAGCCCGCTTTGGCCGCCGGACCTTTGGCGTGAACCTTAGCGACCAGCGCGCCCGATGGGGTGTCGAGGCCGAGCGACTCGGCGATGTCCGGCGTGACCGGTTGCAGCGAGGCGCCGAGCCAGGGCCGTTGCACCTTGCCGCCCTTCAACGCCGACTGAACCACGAGCCGTACCATGTTGGAAGGAATCGCAAATCCGATGCCGTGCGAGCCGCCGCTCTTGGAGAAGATGGCGGTATTGATGCCGGCCAGTCGTCCGTCCATATCGACCAGAGCGCCGCCTGAATTGCCGGGATTGATCGCCGCATCGGTCTGGATGAAGAACTGATAGTCGGAGATGCCCACTTGGGTGCGGGCCAGCGCCGAGACGATGCCGCTCGTCACCGTTTGCCCCACCCCGAACGGATCGCCGATGGCCAGCACGAGATCGCCGACCTCCAGGCTGTCGGAATCGCTGAACTCGATCGAGGGGAATTGCACGCCCTCGGCATCGAGGCGGAGCACGGCAAGGTCGGTCTGCTCGTCCTTGAGGACGAGCTTGGCCGGAAACTCCCGCCCGTCGGCGAGCGCCACGGTGATCTCGGCCTCGCCGCTGCCTTGGATGACATGGTTGTTGGTGACCACGACCCCCTCGCTGCCGACCAGGACGCCCGAGCCGAGCGAGTTCTGGATGCGCTCGCGCGGAATATTGAACCGCTCGCCGAACAGCCGTCCGAAGAACGGGTCGTCGAAGAAGGGCGAAACCATCTGCTCGACCCTGTGGCGCACATAGACGTTGACCACCGCGGGCGCGGCCCGCTTCACCACCGGGGCGAAGGATTGCTTCATCGCGGCCGCGCTCTCGGGCACCGCGCGCTGAGCCTCAACCGACGCGCCGGAAGCAAGCAGAGCCACGGCGGCAAGCATGGCCGCCATGCCATAGTTACCCGGTGATTTTGCCAAGACTCGCATTGCTCGCTCGGATTTTGTGGGGTTCTCTCGGTTCTCCTATATCCCATGCCCACTCAAGTATGAAACTGGCCCTGTATGCGACCGATTCAACCCCCTCGGGGGCTTGCTCACCCTTGTCTTTCCAATAAGATGCGCCCGCGCGCGTCCAGCGAAAGCCAACAAACCACTTGTGGAGAGAAACGCATGCGTATGATGAAACTGGCCTTGGCCACGGGTTTTGCCCTCCTGATCGGCAGCGGCTCGGCCTACGCGATTACCGTCAAGAAGCGGATCGAGGCGCCCGGCCTTCCCGCCGAAGTTTGGGCGGTTGCCGGAGAAACCTTCTGCACGATCAAGGAGTGGCATCCTGCGGTCGCCGAGTGCGCGGAGACCAAGGACGGCGATGTCGTCTTCCGCACTCTGACGCTGAAAGACGGCGCCAAGATCAAGGAGAAGCTGACCGGCACCGAGGATCTCTCCTACAGCTACGAGATCGTCGAGAGCCCCCTGCCCGTCAAAGACTACTCCTCGAAGCTGTGGGTTGAAGAGGATGATGAGCCGGACCGCAGTGTGATCTACTGGCAGTCCGAGTTCGACCCAGCGGACGGCACCAGCGAGGAGGATGCCAAGAAGATCATTACCGGCATTCTCGGTGACGGCGTGAAGGGCATCAAGAAAAACGCGATCGCCGCTTGGGATGCCAAGCATCCCGAGGAAGCTGGAGCCGGAGGCGCGGGCGGCGGTGGAGGCGGAGGCGACGACGATTAAGACATCAAAGGCGCGCCGCTTCGAGTGGCGCGCCCTTTCCGCTTGCTCCGTCATACCGGCGTAAGCCGGCATCCAGAGCCTAATCTTCGACAAAAACTGGATTCCGGCTTTCGCCGGAATGACGCGTTCCTAAGCGGCGGCCTTGTCGCGCTCGGCGCCCTCATTCTGAGGCGGTCCGGAATCGAGGCCCTTAGCGTCCGTATCGCGATCGACCAGCTCGATCACCGCCATGGGCGCCGAGTCGCCGTAGCGGAAGCCAGCCTTCATCACCCGCGTATAGCCGCCAGGGCGGGCGGCATAGCGGGGGCCGAGCGTGTCGAACAGCTTGGCTACCATGGCCTCGTCCCTGATGCGGGAAAAGGCAAGCCGGCGCGCATGCAGATCGCCCTTCTTGGCCAGCGTGATCAGCCGGTCGGCGACGCGCCGCAGCTCCTTCGCCTTGGGCAAGGTGGTCACGATCTGCTCGTGCTTGATCAGCGCCGTCGCCAGACTGGCAAACAACGCACTCCGATGCGTGGCGGTGCGATTGAGCTTACGGAATGCATTGCGATGGCGCATGTGTCCCCTCCGGGCGGCTTTCAGTGATCAGAGGCGCTGACCTCTGAGCCCCAGGCTAGTAGTGATCTTCGAAGCGCTTGGCCAGCTCCTCGATATTCTCGGGCGGCCAGTCCGGCACTTCCATGCCGAGATGGAGCCCCATCGAGGCGAGCACTTCCTTGATCTCGTTCAGCGACTTGCGGCCGAAATTCGGGGTCCTGAGCATCTCGGCCTCGGTCTTCTGGATGAGGTCGCCGATATAGACGATGTTGTCGTTCTTGAGACAGTTGGCCGAGCGGACCGACAGCTCGAGCTCGTCGACCTTCTTGAGCAGCGCGGCATTGAACACGAGCTCAGGTTGCCGCTCGAACGCAGTCTCCTTCTTCGGCTCCTCGAAATTGACGAACACCGAGAGCTGGTCCTGCACGATGCGCGCGGCAAGCGCCACCGTGTCGTCGGGCCTGACCGAGCCGTCGGTCTCGATCTCCATGGTGAGCTTGTCGTAGTCGAGGATCTGGCCCTCGCGGGTGTTCTCCACGCGATAGGACACCTTGCGAACCGGGCTGTAGAGCGAATCGACGGGGATGAAGCCGATCGGCGCGTCGTCGGGACGGTTGCGCTCGGCCGGCACATAGCCCTTGCCCGTAGAGGTGGTGAACTCCATGCGGATCGAGCCGCCCTGGTCGAGGGTACAGATGACGTGGTCGGGGTTCAGGATTTCGATATCGGCTCCACCCTCGATATCGCCGGCGCGGGCCACGCCCGGACCTTCCTTCTTCAGCACCATGCGCTTGATGCCTTCGGCGTGCTGCCGGAGCGCGATTTCCTTGATGTTGAGGACGATGTCAGTGACGTCCTCCCGCACGCCTGGGATGGAGGAGAATTCGTGCAGCACGCCGTCGATATGCACGGAGGTGATCGCCGCACCTTGCAGCGACGACAACAGCACGCGGCGAAGCGCATTGCCGAGCGTGAGCCCAAAGCCGCGCTCAAGCGGCTCGGCTACGACCGTGGCGAAGCGCGACGGATCGCGGCCAGGAACGACATTGAGCTTGGTGGGCTTGATGAGATCTTGCCAGTTCTTCTGCAGCACCTGGTTAGCCCTTTCTTGGTCCATGAGCGGGGCGGCGGGCCCCAGCTTCCGAGAATCCTCGTGCAACATGTGCGGGTGAACCTTGCCTTTCTTCTAGACGCGACGGCGCTTGCGCGGCCGGCAGCCGTTGTGGGGGATCGGCGTCACGTCGCGGATCGAGATGATGTTGAAGCCGGCGGCATGGAGCGCCCTGAGCGCGGACTCGCGCCCCGATCCCGGTCCCCTCACCTCGATCTCGAGATTCTTCATGCCATGCTCCATCGCCTTCTTACCGGCATCCTCGGCAGCCACCTGCGCGGCGTAGGGGGTGGATTTGCGCGACCCCTTGAAGCCCATGGCGCCGGACGACGACCAGGAAATGGCGTTGCCTTGCGCATCGGTGATGGTGATCATCGTGTTGTTGAAGCTTGCATGCACGTGGGCGACGCCCGAGGTGATGTTCTTCTTCTCGCGGCGACGAACCCGCGCCTTGTCCTTGGCCATGCTCTAATCCCGCATTTACGAATTGACGCCGGCTGCGAGCCGAAGCTCGGCCGCGCTTCCAGTTACCTACTTCTTCTTGCCGGCGATCGGTTTGGCCGGGCCTTTCCGCGTGCGCGCATTGGTATGGGTCCTCTGACCGCGCACCGGCAATCCGCGGCGATGGCGTAGGCCGCGATAGCAGCCGAGGTCCATCAACCGCTTGATATTCATGGCAACGTCGCGCCGGAGATCGCCTTCGACGACATAGTCGTGGTCGATAACCTCGCGGATTTGCATGATCTCCGATTCGGTCAACTGGCTGACCCGCCGCTCCGGCGGGATAGCGACCTTGGCGCAGATATGCCTGGCGAAGGTATCGCCGATGCCATGAATGTAAGTGAGGGCCACCTCGACCCGTTTATTGGTCGGGATGTTCACGCCTGCAATTCGGGCCACGTAGTCGTCTCCTCGCGCACGGCTAACGTGCTGAAATTAAAGCCGGATTACCCAATCGGAACACAATAAGACCGACCGCGGACAGGCAGTACCCCCGGGACCGGTCAGTCCATCTTTCAATGGTGCCGGGCTTATGTAGCGATTCCGCTTGACAAGGTCAACCGGGCGTCTTTGCCCTGTTTTTTGCCCCCCTAGCCCCTTCCCCGTCGAGAGCCAGGGCGATCTCCTTCGAAACCGTCGCAATGTCGGCCATGCCGTCGACCGCTCTCACCTTCCCTTGCCGCGTGTAATAGTCGATCAGGGGCTCGGTCTGGACATGGTAGGCCTGGAGCCGCGCGCGTACCACGTCCTCGTTGTCGTCCCGGCGGCGCACGAACCCAGCGCTGCCGCAGCGGTCGCATATGCCTTCGACCTTCGGCAGCTTGTAGATGTCGTGGTAGCCCTCGCCGCAAAAGGCGCAAGCGAAGCGGCCGGCAATGCGCTCGACGAGCGCGTCATCATCGACCTCCATCACGATCACCCTATCGAGTTTCTTGCCCCGCTCCTTAAGCAGCCGATCGAGCGCTTCGGCCTGCGCGATGGTGCGGGGGAAACCGTCGAGGATATAACCCTCGCCGCTCCCGCCCTCGTCCATGCGCTCGGCGATCAGCCCGATCACGAGGTCGTCAGGCACGAGCTGGCCGCGCTCCATGATGTCTCCCGCCTTGCGGCCGAGCTCGGTGCCGGCAGCGACGGCGGCTCTCAGCATGTCGCCCGTGGAGAGTTTGACCAGAGAACGGGAGTCTTCCAACAGCTTGGCCTGGGTTCCCTTGCCCGCGCCGGGAGGGCCGAGCAGGACCAGATTCATCTCCGCCTCGCTCCTCTGAGCCGCGCCTTCTTGATCAGGCCCTCATATTGATGGGCGAGAAGATGGCTCTGGATCTGCGCGACAGTATCCATGGTGACGCTAACCACGATGAGCAGCGACGTACCGCCGAAATAGAAGGGCACGCCGGCATAGGAGATGAGAATTTCAGGCAGCACGCAGACCGCGGCGAGATAGATCGCCCCCACCACGGTGATTCTGGTGAGCACATAGTCGATATATTCGGCGGTGCGCTCGCCGGGCCGGATGCCGGGGAGAAAGCCGCCATACTTCTTCAGGTTTTCTGCCGTGTCCTTCGGATTGAAAACGACGGCCGTATAGAAGAAGGCGAAGAAGACGATCAGCGCTATATAGATGATGACGTGGAGCGGCTGGCCCCGCCCGAGCATGGCGGTGATGGTGTTGAGCCATTCCGGTCCCTGGCCCGCGGAGAAATTCGCCACAGTGATCGGCAAGAGCAGGAGCGAGGACGCGAAAATGGGCGGGATCACGCCGGCGCTGTTCAGCTTGAGCGGCAGGTG
>DASWJG010000108.1:0-2339 GCA_036397315.1 Methyloceanibacter sp.
GCCATGGCCTCGTCAGATCCTCGTCGTCACGTCGATCTTGTCGCCTTCGGCGAGCTTGACGATCGCTTTCTTCACGTCCTGCTGCCGGCCCTTGATGCCCTTGAAGTGCTTGGTCTTGCCCTTGCGGGTGAGCGTGTTGACGGACAGCACCGTGACCCCAAACAGCTTCTCGATGGCTGCCTTGATCTCGGGCTTGGTCGCGTCGCGGCGCACCTTGAACACGACCTGATTGGCCTCAGAGGCCGCGCTCGCCTTCTCGGTGATCACCGGGGCCAAGATCACGTCATATGCGGCGGTTGCGCTCATTTAAACCGCGCCTCCAACGCCTCGATCGCCGCCTTGGTCAGGACGAGCTTCTCGTGCCGCAGGATGTCGTAGACGTTGATGCCCTGCACGGGGAGGACGTCCACGTGAGGCAGATTGCGCGCGGCCCGCGCGAAGGCCTCTTGCACCGTAGCGCCGTCGATAATCAGCACCGAGCCGAAGCCGAGCTTGGCGAAGCGCGATTTGAGCTCCTTGGTCTTGGCCTCTTTCAGCTCGCATTTGTCGATCACGATCAGCGTCTCGGACTTGGCCTTGGCCGACAGCGCATGCTTAAGCGCAAGCGCCCTCACCTTCTTCGGCAGGTCGATGGCGAAGCTGCGCGGCTTCGGCCCAAACGCCTTGCCGCCACCCCTGAAGATCGGCGCCTTCTTGCTGCCGTGGCGCGCGCGGCCAGTGCCCTTCTGCCGGTACATCTTGGCGGTCGTCGCGTTGATCTCCGAGCGATCCTTGACGTGAGCCGTGCCGCCCCGCCGCTTGGCGAGCTGGTAGCGCACCATGCGCTGCAAGATGTCGGGACGGGGCTCGAGCCCGAACACGTGGTCGGAAAGCTCGACCGTGCCCGCCTTCTTGGCGTCGAGAGTGGTTATGTCAGCCTTCATCACTCTTGGCTCCCACCCTCTGCCGGCTCAGACTCGGTGCTTGCCGCCTGCTCGGGCTTGGCGTTCTTTGCTTGCTTCGGCTGATCGCCCGCCACCTTGCGGAAGGCGCCGGGCTTCGGCGCGGTCTCAGGCAACGTGCGTTTGACCGCGTCGCGCAGCAGCACCCAGCCGCCCTTGGCCCCAGGCACCGCGCCGCGGATCATGATCAGCCCGCGCTCGGGATCAGTCTTCACCACGCGCAAATTCTGGGTGGTGACGTTCACGTCGCCCATATGGCCGGCCATCTTCTTGCCTTTGAACACCTTGCCGGGGTCCTGGCGCTGGCCGGTCGAACCGTGGCTGCGATGGCTGACCGAGACGCCGTGGCTCGCGCGCAAGCCGTGGAAGCCGTGGCGCTTCATGGCGCCGGCAAAACCCTTGCCGATGGACGTGCCGGAGACGTCGACATACTGCCCTTCGACGAAATGGTCGGCGGTGATCTCGGCGCCCACCTCGATCAGATTGTCAGGGCTCACGCGGAACTCGGCGAGCTTCCGCTTGGGCTCGACATTGGCCACGGCGAAATGCCCCCGCGCGGCGCGGGTGAGGCGCTTCACCTTGGACCGTCCGGCGCCGAGCTGGAGCGCGGTGTAGCCATTCTTCTCCGAGGTGCGATGGCCGACGACCTGGCAATGCTCGAGCCGCAGCACCGTCACCGGGATGTGCTCCCCGGCATCGGTGAAGATCCTGGTCATGCCGACCTTTTGCGCGATGACACCTGATCGCATTGGTCTTTTAATCCTTGCCTCGTCCCGCGCGCTCTAGAGCTTGATCTCGACGTCCACGCCGGCCGCCAGGTCGAGCTTCATCAGCGCATCGACCGTCTGCGGCGTCGGATCGACGATGTCGAGCAGCCGCTTATGAGTGCGCATCTCGAACTGCTCGCGGCTCTTCTTGTCGATATGCGGCGAGCGGTTGACGGTGAACTTCTCGATGCGGGTCGGCAGCGGTATGGGCCCGCGCACCTCCGCGCCCGTGCGTTTCGCCGTGTTGACGATCTCCTTAGTCGACGCATCGAGGATGCGATGGTCGAAGGCTTTGAGCCTGATTCTTATGTTCTGACTTTGCATCTCGATGGCCTCAAATTGAGGAGCGCGCCTGAGGGGCGCGCTCCTGGTTTCCTTACTCGATGATCGACGCCACGACGCCGGCGCCCACGGTGCGGCCGCCTTCGCGAATGGCGAAACGGAGTTTCTCCTCCATGGCGATCGGCACGATCAGCGTCACCTCCATGGCAATGTTGTCGCCCGGCATCACCATCTCGGTTCCTTCCGGCAGCTGCACGACGCCGGTCACGTCGGTGGTGCGGAAGTAGAACTGGGGACGGTAGTTGCCGAAGAACGGGGTGTGACGTCCGCCCTCCTCCTTGGTGAGGAT
>DASWJG010000109.1:0-19621 GCA_036397315.1 Methyloceanibacter sp.
ATGGGTTACCCGCTCGGGCGAGGAACGCGCAGCCTGGGTCGTCGATTATGTCGATCAGCAGGGGGAGCGGCACATCGAGACGTTCGCGAAGAAGAAAGACGCCGATGCGCGTCACGATGGGGTCAAGGTTGACGTGAGGGCTGGCGTCCATGTGGCGCCCAGCAAGAGCGTCACCGTCAAGGAGGCCGGCGCGAGTTGGATCCGGGCGGCGGAAAATGCTGGCCTCGAGCGCGCGACGGTGAAGCAATATCGCGAGCACGTCGATCAGCACATTATCCCGCTTATCGGCTCGGTGAAGCTGTCCGAGATCAGCGCTCAGACCGTGCGCAAATTCGAGGACCGGCTACGCGAGGAGAAGCGCTCCCCGGCGATGGTCCGCAAGATCATCGGAAGCCTGGGCTCGCTGCTTGCCGACGCGCAAGAGCAGGGCTTATCGGCGCGGAATGCCGTCCGAGACCTTCGCCGCAACCGGCGTCGCGGCAAAGAGCTGCACGCCGAGAAGCGGCAGAAAGGGAAGCTCAAGATCGGTGTCGATATTCCGTCGCCCGAGGAGATCAAGGGCATCATCGCGCACGCGAAGGGCCGTTGGCGCCCGCTCTTGATTGTGGCGATCTTCACCGGCCTTCGCGCGTCAGAGCTTCGCGGGCTGCGCTGGCGAGACGTCGATCTAAAGGCCGGCGAGCTCCACGTCCGGCAGCGCGCCGACAGGTTCAACGAGATCGGCAAGCCCAAGTCGGCCGCGGGCGAGCGTGTAGTCCCATTCGGCAAGTTTGTCGCCAACACGCTCAAGGAGTGGAAGTTCGCCTGTCCCAAGAGCGACGGCGATCTCGTGTTCCCCAACGGCGCGGGCAAGGTCGAATCGCTCGCCAACATCATCAACCGCGGCCTGATCCCCGCGCAGCCGGGCAAGGCGAAATACACCGGGCTTCACGCGCTGCGCCATTTCTATGCGAGCTGGTGCATCAATCGGCCGGCCGAGGGCGGCTTAGGGCTTCCGCCCAAGGTGGTGCAGGAGCGGCTAGGCCACTCCTCGATCACGATGACATATGATCGCTATGGGCATTTGTTCCCGCGCGGCGATGATGCCAAGGAACTTGACGCTGCCGAGCGGGCATTATTGGATGGAGCATAAGAAGCACTGGTAGCGTGATTGATTTCATGGAGGTATGCCCATGCACTCGCCAAAACTGACCTGTTTGGTCATTAGCGCTGCTGTTGCAGTGTCAATATCAGCGCAATCCCAAAGAGTTTTCGCCGTCGAAGCTTCTCACGCCATCGTTACGGTGGACGCCATTGAGTGGAAAGCAGCCCCACCGAGTTTACCGGCTGGCGCCCAGGCAGCCGTACTTTATGGCGACCCGACGAAAGAGGGCTTGTTTGCACTGCGGCTCAAATTGCCGAAGGGATATCACATACCCCCGCACACGCATCCGAAACCGGAAGTCGTGACCGTTATCTCGGGAACCGCCAGACTAGGCATGGGAGAAACTGCCGACCAACAGAAGGCTCAGCGCTTGCCAACGGGCAGCTTCTTTGCGATGCCGCCAGGTATGGCGCACTATGCTTTCACTGAGGAGGAGACGGTAATCCAACTCAATAGCTTCGGCCCCTGGGAGCTCAATTACGTGCGTCAAGAGGACGATCCTCGCAAGCAGACACAATGAGCGTAAGGAGCGTGGTACGCCTCGACGCGACATAAACGCGACATGGTAGGGCGAAAGCCAAATAAAATCAATAGATAAAGGCGGACTGAAAATCCGCGTGTCGGTGGTTCGAATCCGCCCCTGGGCACCATTTCCGCCTAGCGCTGGTCCGCCGGTTCGAGGAGCGCAAGGAGGCCCTTGAGCAGCTCGGTAGGATTAGGCGGGCAACCCCTGATGTGAAGATCGACCGGTACAACGTTTCCCACGCCACCGGTCACCGCGTAGCTCCCGGCGAAGATCCCGCCATCGACGGCGCAATTGCCGACCGCCACCACCCATTTCGGATCGGGGGTCGCGGCATAGGTCCGCATCAGCGCCTCGCGCATGTTCTTGGTGACGGGGCCGGTCACCAGAAGCACGTCGGCATGGCGAGGAGACGCGACGAAACGCAACCCGAAGCGCTCGAGATCGTAGAAGGCGTTATTGAGCGCGTGGATCTCAAGCTCGCACGCGTTGCAGGATCCGGCATCCACCTCGCGGATGGCGAGGCTGCGGCCAAGCCGGCGCCGCGCGGCGCGATCGAGTTTTGCCGCGAGTTCGGCGAGGGTCGCCTCGTCAGGCGAAGGTGCGCTCTCGGTCACGGGCCGGCGCAGGAGATTCTTGAGGAGCAGTCTGCGCACGCCGTGCCTCTAGAGATCGTGGCCCGAATAGGAGCAGTTGAAGGATTTGTTGCAGAGCGGGAAGTCGGCGACGATGTTGCCCTCGATCGCCGCCTCGAGCAGCGGCCATTGGAACCAGGACGGGTCGCGCAGATGGCAGCGCTCGACCGCACCGTTCGCGTCAAGGCGGACCGACACGAGGACGTCGCCACGGAAGCCCTCGACCAGGCCAAGACCCTCGCGGACCTCGCCCGTCTTACCGAGCTCTGCTCGCAGTGGGCCGCGCGGAAGCCGCACGAGAATCTGATCGATAAGCTTGAGGCTCTGCTCGACCTCGCGAATGCGCAGCCAAACGCGGGCATTGACGTCGCCGTCGTCGCGCACCGGTACCTCGAACTCAAGTTCGTCATAGGGCGGATAGGCAAGCGCTTTGCGCGCGTCGAAAGCGCGGCCCGAGGCGCGGCCGACATAGCCGCCGGCGCCGAAGGCGCGGGCCAAGGTCGGCGCCAGATAGCCGGTGGCGACAGTGCGGTCCTGTAAGGAGGCGGTGTTGTCGTAGATCTCGATCAGCTCGGGGAAGCGATCGCGGACGATCTTCAGCAGCTGGCGCAAGCTCGCCTCACCCTCGGAGCGCAAATCCTCGGCGACGCCCCCCGGCACCACCCGGTCCATCATCAGCCTGTGGCCGAAACAGGCTTGCGCCGCGCGCAAGGTCCGTTCGCGCAAGATGCCGCATTCGGCGTACATCAGCGAGAAGGACGCATCGTTGCAGATGGCGCCGATATCGCCGAAATGATTGGCGAGGCGCTCAAGCTCGGCCATTAGCGCGCGGAGCCAAATGGAGCGCGGCGGGACTTCGACTTGAAGCGCGGCCTCGACCGCGTGGGCGAAGGCGAGGGCATAGGCGACGGTGCTGTCGCCGGAGGTGCGCCCGGCGAGAAGCGCGCCGTGCTCGATGTTCGCGCCGGCCATCAGCGACTCGATCCCCTTATGCACGTAACCAAGCCGCTGTTCGAGCCGCACCACTGTCTCGCCATTGGCGGTGAAGCGAAAATGTCCGGGCTCGATGATGCCGGCATGAACGGGACCGACCGGGATCTGGTGCAGGCCTTCGCCTTCCGCGGGCAGAAACGCATAGGGGGCTTGAGCGCCGCGCGTCTTGCGGGCTTTCCCCAGCGGATGGGTCACCCCCCAGAATCCGAGATCGAGCCACGGCCTCGCGTCCGGCGAGCCAATAGGCTTCAGGCCGTAAAGACTGCTGATCGCGCGCTCGAGCCTGATCGCCGGCGGATGAAGCGCGCCGACCGAGGGAAACTTGCCGTCGCGGCATTCGTGGGTGAACACCACGATTTCGCCGGACGGCTCCTCGATCAGCGCCAGATGCACGGCGCCTGTGTCTCCCCAGAGGCCGAGCATCGTGGCAGGCGCCTCTACCAGCTGCTGCAGGACAAGCCGCCAGGCGTCGCTCGTGACGATGGCGCGCGGCCATGGGCGATGAGCGTCGGCCTTGCGGCCCTTCTCGGCGATATCGATCAGTGCTGCCATTGCCTAATCATCCAAGCAGTCTGGCCACGTTCTGAAACCAGGCGACGAGCGGCGCCGGCAAATAGATGCCGGCGGTAAGGACCAGCCCGAGATGGGCGAACATCGGTACATAGGAGCCCTTGGCCTTATGGTTGGGACCCCGTGGCTCGCCGAAGGCGATGCTGTTCAGCCGCAGGAACAACGCGCCGATGGCGACCAGGAGCGCAAGCACGAGGGGAAGCGCCAACAGCGGTTCACGGGCGAAGGTCGAGCTGACCACCAGAAATTCGCTCGTGAAGATGCCAAGCGGCGGCAGGCCGGCGATGGCCACGACACCGAGCACCAGGCCCCAGCCGAGCACGGGGTTGGTCGAGGTCAAGCCGCCTATGTCGGCGATCTTCTGCGTGCCCTTCACCTGGGAGATGTCGCCAACGGCGAAGAAGATGGCCGATTTGGTCAGCGAATGCAGGCTCATATGCAGGAGCCCGGCGAAGTTGGCGAGCGGACCCCCCATGCCGAAGGCAAAGGTGACGATGCCCATGTGCTCGATGGAGGAATAGGCGAACATGCGCTTGATGTCCTGCCGGCGGTAAAGCATGAACGACGCGAACAGGAATGAGATGAGCCCCATGCCGATCATCAGCGGTCCGGGAGCAAGCGCGTTGGGGTTCGCCGCGAGCAGGATCTTGAAGCGAAGCAGCGCGTAGAGCGCCACATTGAGCAGAAGCCCGGACAACACGGCCGAGATCGGCGTCGGACCCTCGGCATGGGCGTCGGGCAGCCAGGCGTGCAGCGGCACGAGACCGACCTTGGTGCCATAGCCGAGCAGCAGAAACACGAAGGCGAGATTGAGGAGGGCCGGATCGAAGGATGCGGCATGGGCCACGAGATCGGTCCACACCATGGCATTAGGGCCGGTGCCGATCGCCGGTTCCGCCGCCATGTAGATAAGAATGGTGCCGAACAGGGCGAGCGCGATGCCCACGCTGCCAAGGATGAAATATTTCCAGGCAGCCTCGAGCGCCTCATGCGTGCGGTAAATGCCGACCATCAGCACGGTGGTGAGCGTGGCGAGCTCGATGCCCACCCACATCACGCCGATGTTGTTGGTGACGAGGGCGAGGTTCATGGCGAACATCAGCACCTGATACATGGCGTGATAGAAGCGTAAGAAAGTGGGCGTCAGCCGGCCGGTCTCAAGCTCGTGCTCGATATAACTCGCGCTGAACACGCTGGTGGTGAAGCCGACAAAGGTGGTGAGCACGATGAAGACATTGTTCAAGTCGTCGATCAGGATGTAAGGCCCGGTCGGGGGGCGCTCGAAAAACAGCGATAGTGCGGCGAGGAAGGTGAGCAGGGTGGCAAGCACGTTGAGGCGCGCGGAGAGCCAATAACCCGGCAGCAGCGCCAGCAGCGCCGCTGCGATCGCAGGGATGGCGAGCACGGCGGTCACCGCGTTGAAGCTCACAGCCGTTCTCCCCGGAAGCGGTCGAGCGCGTGGACGTCAACCGTGTCGAAGCGTTCGCGAATGCGGAACAGGAAAATTCCGATGACGATGAAGGCGATCAAGATGGAAAAGGCGACGCTGATCTCGACCACGAACGGCATGCCCTTGGCGCCGGTGGCGGCGAGCACGAGGCCGTTCTCCAGCGACATGAACCCGACGACTTGGCTCACGACATTGCGCCGCGTCACCATCATCAGGAGCCCGAGCAGCACCACCGACAGCGCGAAGGCGAGATCCTCCCGCGCCAGCGGATCGGCCTCGGTCGTGACCCGCAGAATCACCACCATGGAGAGCGCCACGAGACCGATGCCAAGCAGCATGGTGGGACCGATGCCGACAACCGTCTCGATCTCGCGATGAATGCCAAGCTTGACGATCATCCGGTGCAACGCAATGGGGATGACGATGGCCTTGAACACGAGGGCGATCGCCGCGGTGATGTAGAGGTGCGGCGCGTCTTGCACATAGGCCTGCGATGCCACCGCCAGCGCCAGCACAAGCGCGTGCAAGGCATAGATATTCAACAGCGCGTAGAGACGATCCTGGTAGAGCAGCATGAAGCTCACCAGCACGAGTGAGCCGGCAAGCAAATGGGCGACGTCGAAGCTGAGGCCGTGCATCTACAGACTCCGCGACACGAACAGCAGCAAGGTGGCGAGCAAGCCGAGCATCAGCGCAGCTCCTAGGAATTCCGGCACACGAAACACGCGCATCTTGGCGATTGACGTCTCGAACACCGCGAGCAGAAAGCCGCAAGCGGCGAGCTTCATCACATAGGCGACGGCGCCGACCAGAAGCGCCTCGGTTTCTGCGCCCCGCGAAGCCATACTCCAGGGGACGAACAAGCAGGCGATGAGCGAGATGTAGAGCAGGAGCTTGAGCTCTGCGGCGAGATCGATCAGGGCGAGGTGCCGTCCCGAATACTCCAGCACCATGGCCTCATGCACCATGGTCAACTCAAGATGCGTCGCGGGATTGTCGACGGGGATGCGCGCGTTCTCGGCGATGGCCACCATGATCAGAGCGATCATCGCCATGCCGAGCGAGACGCGTAAACCCACCTCCCCCGAGGCGAGGAAGCCGGCCATGGTGGAGAGCTGGGTCGAGCCCGCGACCAGCGCCAGGGTGAACACGATCATCAGCATGGCGGGCTCGGCGAGCGAGGCAATCATTACCTCGCGGCTCGAGCCGATGCCGCCGAAGGCCGTGCCGACGTCAAGGCCGGCGAGCGCGAGGAAGAAGCGTGCGCTGCCAAGCAGCGCGATGATGGCGATGAGATCGGCCGACCAGGAGAACATCAGGCCGGTGCCAAAGGTCGGCACCAGCGACGCCGCGACCCAGGTCGCGGCGAAGATCAGATAAGGGATGGCGCGGAACAGCCAGGAGGCATTGTCGGCCAGCACCACGTCCTTGCGCAGGAGCCGGATGAGGTCGCGGTAAGGCTGAATGACCGGGGGACCTTGCCTGCGCAATAGCTGCGCCTTCACTTTGCGCACGAAGCCCGTGAGCAGCGGCGCGAGCGCGAGAACCAGCAGCATCTGGGCGGCCTGCACCGCAAGATTGAGGATCAGGGCCATATCGCGAGCACGAGCAGAAGGCCGACAAGAGCGACGAAGACGAGACTGAGGTAACGCCGGATGCTGAGATATTGCAGCCGGTTGAGCCGGTCGGCGACATATTCGACCCCGCGGGCGATGGGTTCGTAGAGCGTGTCCCAGATGACGTCGCTCAAACGCACGGTGATGCGCGCGGGGCCCGCATTGCCCGGCGGTGGCATCTCGACGCGTTCGCTCGCCCGGAATACCAGCGTGCCGAACACGCGGCGGATCGGCTGGGCGAAGCTCGAGGCGGTGTATTGCGTGCCAGGGCTTGGGTCGGGATAGCCGCAATCCCAGGCAGGCGCCCGCCTAAGCCGGTCAGATGCCAGCCGATGAATGGCGGCAGCCGCCGCCGTGGCGGAGAACAGCATGAAGAGGAACACGAGGAGGCCGTTATAGGAGCTGCGGCTCTCGGCGATGGGAACGATGGAGAGATAGGGCACGTCGCGCTGTAGCGGCATGGAGTCGCCGACCATCGCCTTAGCGGCCGGCGCCAGTGCGTCGATGAAGAAACCGGGCAAGATGCCGGCAAGGAGACAGAGTCCGGCAAGCATGAACATCGCCGTGAGCGAGAATCTGTCGGTCTCATGGGCGCGGGCAGCGGCCTCGGTGCGCGGCCGGCCGAGGAAGGTGACGCCAAAGGCCTTGACGAAGCAGGCCGCGGCCAGAGCCGCAGAGAGCGCGAGAAGCGCGCCGACCGCGGGCACGAGAAATTTCAGGCCCCATGACGGGAGCTGGGGGCTAAGCAGAATCGCTTGGAAGGTGAGCCATTCGGAAACGAAGCCATTCAGCGGCGGCAGCGCCGAGATGGCGACACAGCCGACGAGGAAGGTGAAGGCGGTGAGCGGCATGCGATGGATGAGCCCGCCCAAATGCTCCATGTCGCGCTCGCCGGTGGCCGTCAGCACGCTGCCCGCGCCAAGGAACAACAGGCTCTTGAAGAGCGAGTGATTGAACACGTGCAGAAGTGCTGCGGTGAAGGCGAGCGCCGCCGCCCAAGCAAGACCGTAGGCTTGAAAGGCAAGCGCGAGGCCCAAGCCGATGAAGATGATGCCGATATTCTCCACCGTGTGATAGGCGAGCAGCCGCTTCAAATCGTGCTGCATCAGCGCGTAGAGCACGCCCATGACGCAAGTGATGCCGGCGAGCGCCAGTACCAGCATGCTCCCCCACCACGCCGGAGTTCCGAGCAGATCGAAGACGATGCGAATGAAGGCGTAGACCGCAACCTTGGTCATGACGCCGGAGAGCAGCGCCGAGACGTGGCTCGGCGCCGCGGGATGGGCAAGTGGCAGCCAGACATGAAGGGGGACGAGACCCGCTTTTGACCCGGTGCCGATCAAGACGAGGATGAGAACGAGCGCGGCAAGACCGGAGGACGGATGATTGTCGCGAATTGCCGCAAAGGCGTACGCGCCATCGGGTCCGGCGAGCAGGCCGAGGGCGAGCAGCAGCGCGAGCGTGCCGAAGCTGGCCATGACGATATAGACATAGCCTGCGCGCAAATTCGCCCGCACATGGTCGTGCGCCATCACCAGCGCCCATGACGACAGCGACATGAACTCCCAGGTGAAGAGGAAGGTGAAGGCATCGTCGGCGATGACGACGAGGTTCATCCCAGCCAGGAAGAACGGATAGAAGGGCAAGACGCGCTGCGGCGCCTGCTCATGCTTGCCGAAGCCGAGGGCATAGAGGCTTGCGGCCGCTGCGCCGAGATTGACGACGACAAGAAAAAATGCCGAGAGGGCGTCAAGGCGAAAATGCGCGCCGAGCCAGGGCAGCCCAATGGGCAGCGTCAAGACCTCGTCCGGTCCCGGCCCGAGAAGCTGCACGAGCGCCGCGGCCAGGCCCGCCACTGCGATGATCAGCGACCCGCCATAAACGACGATGCGGCCAAGTGAGCTCCCGTGCAGCGCGAGCGAAAGCGCCGAGACGACCAGTAGGGCAGCGACACAGGCAAGAATGATTGTGAGCGCCATCGCTAGGTCAAGCCTTCAGCCGCACGCCGCGGCCTCCGCCTTGGCTAGCAGTCCCCTCGGCGATCAGCTCGATGCCGGCGGCGTCAAGCGCCTCGATCAACTTCATGAGCGAGTCGACATTACCGCGGATCACCCCGTCGCTCGCTTCCATACGCTGAATGGTTGGCAGAGAGAGACTAGCCATCTCGGCCAGCTTGCGCTGGTCAATTCCCAGGAGAGCCCGCGAAGCGCGCAATTGCGCAGCCGTGATGATTGCCGGGGATCCCCCTTGCAAGCTGAAAGAGTGATTCTTAATGTCTAATACATACTTTTTCGCACATCAAGACGAGTAATTAACGTTGTGGACATCATCGGCTCGGCACCGTTTTCCCCCGCGGAGCATGGACTACTGGACCTGGCCGCCGAGATAAGTCGCCACGTCGTCATGCATCTTGAACACGGCGTTCTTCACGTCTTCCTTGGAAGCCTTGCCGTTGACCGCGTTTACGACGTCGAGCCAGAGATTGTTGGGAAGCCCGATCTCGGTGCAGCGCGACTGGAGGACACCGGCGATGCCCTGGTCCTCGCCCGGCTCATAAAGCAGGATCAGGAGATTGGACTTGACCGAGATCTCGAACAGCGTTCCGGCCTCCTTGCCGAATTTCTGCGCGATCTGGCGCCCGATCTCGGCACCGTCCCCTTTGATGAGGTACTGGATCAATTCGGCATAGGTTTCCACCGGTGTGGCGGCGCGGGGCGGGAAGGGCTTGATCTCGATCTGCATCGCCTCGGTCAGAGGCCTGATGCTGGACAGCAGCTCCTCGACATTACCCTCCTCGCCGCCTTGGGCGTAGAGGAGGCCCGCGAGGCTTAGATGGTCGCCGATCCGCCAAGCGGCGGCTTTGGCTACGGCGCTCTCTTCCGCGCGCGCGGCCGAGGCGCCGAGGAGCAGCATAAGGGCGCCCACGAGCGCCCATGCGATAAGACCTCTTCGGGTCAAGACTTCAGACTGAAACACCATGGCGCGCGCGGGTTCCCTCCCTCTCCCTCGGTTCGGCTGAAGGTGAGCCTCCGGCCATGGCCACGATATGCCATGGAGGCATATTCGGTCGCCAGGATTGTTCGCGCGAGGCGCGTTGCGGGGCGTAAATTGGCGCGAAATTGCCGATATTGAGGCGCCTTGCCGCAGGATCGTTGGCAAATCCTTGGGGTTATCGATCTTTGAAGCTCGCGTCCCGCGCCGCCGTTGGGGTAGCGTTCCGGGGGCGCAGGCCTTGCAACCTCTTATCCTACGCCACAGATGGGCAGTTACGGCCCCCCGCTTGAGACGCGGCCATGATCGAAAAGCGAAACCGGAACGGCGGCAGAGGCCGCGACGAAGAGCCCGACGAGGAGTCGGATCTCGCGGTGACCGAAGCGGAGGCTCGGGCGCCTAAGACGCAAGAAGCGCCGGCGCGCAAACCTTCCGCCGCGCCTAAGGTCGAGACAACGCCATCGCGCGGGAAAGGCGGCGGCACGCGCCTCTTCCTGCTTCTCGTGGTCATCGCTCTCGCCGCGTTCGGTTATCGCTATTGGGGCTTCTGGCAGACCGGACCGGCCACCCAGGCCGCGCCGCCCGCGCCCCCGGTCACCGTCGCCAAGCCTCTGGTCACGGAACTTCAGGAGTGGAGCGATTTCACCGGCCAGTTCGAGGCGCCGGAGTCGGTCGAAGTGCGGGCGCGGGTGAGCGGCTATCTCGAATCCGTCAACTTCACCGACGGCCAACTGGTCAAGAAGGGCGACCTGCTTTTCGTCATCGAGCCGCGTCCGTTCGAGCTTGCGCTGGAAACCTCCAAGGCCCAGCTCGCGCAGACCGAGGCGCAGGTTCAGCTGGCGCAACAGCAGCTCGACCGCACTGCCCAACTGCGCAAGAACGACTACGCCACCAAAGAGACCTATGATGAGCGGGTCTCCCAATTGGCCATCGCCACGGCGTCGCGGGACGCGGCGCTTGCCGCCGTCAACCAGGCGCAGCTCAATCTCGATTATACGCGCGTGACCGCCCCGGTCGCCGGCCGCATGGGCCGCCATGAGGTGAGCGTCGGCAATCTCGTCATGGGCGGCACCAGCGGAAACACCACGCTGCTCACCACCATCGTTTCGCTCGATCCGATTTGGCTCACCTTCAACGTTAGCGAAGGCGACGGCATGACCTATAAGCGCTTGGTGCAGAAGGGCGAAATAAAATCGGCCCGCGACAATATCATCGAGGTTCAGGGCCAGCTGATGGACGAGAAGACCTGGACGCTGAAGGGCAGCATCAATTTCGTCGACAACCAGTATGACCGCTCGTCAGGAACGATCCGCGTCCGCGCCGCCTTCGCCAATCCCAACCTGTTCATTACCCCCGGCCAGTTCGGCCGGGTGCGAGTGCCCATGTCGCAGCTTCACCCGACCATCCTCGTGCCCGATGCCGCGGTGGTGACCGACCAGTCGGTCAAGCTGCTATTCACGGTCGGCCCTGACGGCACTGTGGTGCCGAAGCCGGTCGAGCTCGGTCCGGTGACCGACGACGGCTTGCGCATCATCAGGAGCGGCATCACGCCCGACGACCAAGTGATCATCAATGGGCTGTTGCGCGCGCAGCCTGGCGCCAAAGTCACGCCGGAAGAGGGCAAGATCGGCGCTGCGGCCGCCCCGCCCGGTACCGGCAGCCCATGAACCTCTCGCATTTCTTCATCGACCGGCCGATCTTCGCGGCGGTCATCTCCATTCTCATCACCCTGATCGGCGGCGTGGCCTATCTCAGCCTGCCGGTCTCGCAATATCCGGAGATCGCCCCTCCGTCGATCTCGGTCACCGCCAGTTATCCGGGCGCCTCAGCCGAGATCGTCGCCAAGACCGTCGCCACGCCGCTCGAGCAGGAGGTCAACGGCGTCGACAACATGCTTTACATGACGTCGCAGTCAACGAGCGACGGCAGCATGTCGCTTGCGGTCACCTTCAAGCTCGGCACCAATCTCGATACGGCGCAGGTGCTGGTGCAGAACCGCGTGTCAACGGCGCTGCCCCGCCTGCCCGAGGAGGTGCGCTCCATCGGCGTGACCGTCACCAAGCAATCGCCCGACCTCATGATGGTGATCCACTTAAGCTCGCCCGACGGCTCGCGCGACCTGCTCTACATCTCCAACTACGCCACCCTGCACGTGAAAGACGTGCTCGCCCGTATCGACGGGGTTGGCAACGTCACCATCTTCGGCGCGCGCGACTACTCGATGCGCATCTGGCTTGATCCCGAGAAGCTCGCCATCCGCAACCTGACCGCCGGCGACGTCGTCAGCGCGCTGCGTGGGCAGAATGTGCAGGTGGCAGCCGGCGTGATCAATCAGCCGCCGGTGCCGCAGCCCGGCGCCTTTCAGCTCAACGTCGAGACGCAAGGACGCCTCTCCGACACCGAGGCGTTCGGCAACATCATCGTCAAGTCCGATGAAAACGGGCGCGTCGTCCGCATCCGCGACATAGGCCGCGTCGAGCTCGGTGCCGCGGACTACAACCGCAGCGGCTATCTCGACGAGCGGGTGGCGATCCCCTTGGGCATCTTCCAGCGGCCCGGCTCGAACGCGCTGGCCACGGCGACCTTGGTGCAGAATGCCATGGCCGAGCTGGCCAAGTCGTTCCCGCACGGGCTGCGCTACGACATCGTCTACAATCCGACGGTCTTCATCTCGCAATCGGTCGAGGCGGTGATCACCACCATGTTCGAGGCCGTGATTCTCGTGGTGGTGGTGATCATCCTGTTCCTCCAGACGTGGCGGGCGTCGATCATCCCCATCGTCGCTATCCCGGTGTCGCTGATCGGAACCTTCTCTATGCTAGCGGCGCTCGGCTTCTCGCTCAACAATTTGTCGCTGTTCGGCCTCGTGCTTGCCATCGGTATCGTCGTCGATGACGCCATCGTCGTGGTGGAGAATGTCGAGCGCAATATCCGCGAGGGACTGAGCCCGCGCGATGCCGCCTACAAGACCATGGACGAGGTGGGCGGCGCGCTGATCGCGATTGCGCTCGTGCTGTCAGCGGTGTTCATCCCCTCCGCCTTCCTCACCGGCATCCTGGGCCAGTTCTTCCGCCAGTTCGCCGTGACCATCGCCACGGCGACGGTGATTTCGCTCCTCGTCTCGCTCACCCTGAGCCCGGCGCTGTGCGCGCTTCTGTTCAAGCCGCACGAGGCCGAGCCTAAGCGGCGAAATATCTTCACCCGGCCGATTAGGGCCTTCTTCAACGGTTTCAACCGGGCCTTCGAATGGGTGTCGTCGCGCTACGGCGCGCTCACCGGGAGGCTTGTGCGCGTCTCGGCCTTCATGCTCATCGTCTATGCCGGCCTCATCGGTTTGACGGCTTTCGAGTTCGCCAAGGCGCCGACCGGCTTCATCCCGCAGCAGGATCAGGGCTACCTCATCAACATCATCCAGCTTCCCCCCGGCGCCTCGCTCGCCCGCACCGACGAGGTGGCGCGCAAGGTGACCAAGATCGTGCTCGGGACCCCAGGCATCGCCCATGCCGTGCCCATCGTCGGCCTCGACGGCGCCACCTTCACCACCGCGCCCAACGCCGCCGTCGTGTTCACGCCGCTCGACGACTTCGCCGAGCGCGCCAAGAAGGGCGAGAGCGCGCAAGCCCTCATCGCCGCGCTCAACAAGCAGTTCGGCGCGATCCAGGATGCATTCGTGATCAGCGTGGCGCCGCCTCCCGTGCGCGGCATCGGCACCACCGGCGGTTTCAAGATGGAGGTGCAGGACATTCACGGCGGCGAGCCGGCCGAGCTCGAGGCCGTGGCCCAGAGTCTCGTCGCAGCGGCGGGCAAAACGCCGGGCCTGATCAGCGTGTTCACCACCTTCAACACCCGCACGCCGAAGATCTATGCCGACATCGATCGGGTCAGGGCCGAGATGCTGGGCGTCAATACCGACGACGTGTTCCAGACCTTGGAGGTCTATCTCGGCTCTCAATATGTGAACGATTTCAATTTTCTAGGCCGCACCTACCGGGTCATGGCACAGGCTGACGGCGACTTCCGCCAGGACCTGCACGCCATCGGGCAGCTCAAGACGCGGAACGCCAAGGGCGAGATGGTGCCGCTGAGCTCGGTCGCCTCCTTCCGCGACATCACCGGGCCTTACCGCATCGAGCATTTCAATCTATTCCCTGCCGCCGCCGTGCAAGGCGGCACGGCGCCGGGCTACTCGACCGGCTACGGGCTCGCCGCCATGGACCGGCTCGCGGCGGCGACGCTGCCCGACGGCTATGCCGCGCAATGGACCGAGATCTCCTACCAGGAGCAGCTCGCCGGCAACACCGCCATCTACGTCTTCGCCGCCTCGGTCGTGTTCGTGTTCCTGCTGCTCTCAGCCCAATATGAGAGCTGGACCTTGCCGCTCGCGGTCATCCTCATCGTGCCCATGTGCCTACTCGCCGCGGTGAGCGGGCTCCTCATGCGCGGCATGGACGTGAACATCCTCGCCCAGATCGGCTTCGTCGTGCTGATCGGACTCGCCGCCAAGAACGCGATTCTGATCGTGGAGTTTGCCCGGCAAAACGAGGAGCACGGCGAGGACCGCTTCCAGGCCGCCACCGAGGCCGCCCGCGTGCGCTTGCGCCCGATCCTGATGACCTCCTTCGCCTTCATCCTCGGCGTGCTGCCCTTGGTGATCGCCACCGGCGCGGGCGCGGAGATGCGTCAGTCGCTCGGCACTGCGGTGTTCTTCGGCATGATCGGGGTGACCGTGTTCGGGCTGATCTTCACGCCCGTGTTCTACGTCGTGATGCGGAAATTCGCGCGCAAGCCACGCGCGCACGAAGCCCCGCGCCGCGCCCCTGCCGAGTAGCCCGTTACGGCACGATGACGACGCGGAAGCGGGCCTTGCCGCTCAGCATGCGCTCATAAGCTTCCGCGGCGCGCGCCAGTGGATAGGTTTCGATCATCGCTTCCACGCCGGTCATCGCGCTGAAACGCAGCGTGTCTTCCGAATCGACCGAGGTGCCTGACGGCCAGCCCCGGACCCCGCGCCGAGCGCCGATAATATGGAACGGGTTCACCTCGATGGGCTCGGGCGAGGCGCCCACCACGATGAGCGTGCCATCGATGCCAAGCCCGTCGATCAAAGGCGTCATGGCCTTGCCGCTTGTCACCGTGGCGAGGATGGTTTTGGCGCCGCCCAGCGCCATCAAGGCCTGGGCGGGATCTTCGGTCTGGCTGTCGATGTAACGATGCGCGCCGAGATCGAGCGCAAGCTGCTCCTTGTCACGCCCACGCGCGATGGCGACGGTGTGGAACCCCATCTTCGCCGCGAACTGCACGCCGAGATGGCCGAGCCCGCCAATGCCGTGAATGGCTACGAGGTCGCCGGGCCGCGCGCCCGAATTGCGCAGCGCATTGAAGGTGGTGATGCCGGCGCAGAGCAGCGGCGCGGCTGCGGCAGCTTCGAGTTCGTCGGGGATGGAGGCCAAGGCCTCGATCGGGGCGATCATGTAATCGGCGTAGCCGCCGTCGTAATGGATGCCCGGCACTTTGAGGTTGAAGCAGGTGATGAAGTCGCCGCGCCGGCAGCGATCGCAGACAAAGCAAACGCCGCCGAACCAGCCGACGCCGACCCTTTGGCCGACGTTCCAAGTGGTGACATCGGGGCCGATGGCATCGATCCGACCCGCGACCTCATGTCCCGGCACGGCCGGGTAGTGGACGCCGGGAAAGGTGCCGGTCGCGACGTAGGCATCGCTGTGACAAATGCCGCAGGCCTCGACCTTGATACGCACTTGGCGCGGGCCTGGCGCCGGGATCGGCCGCTCTACGATCTCGAATGGCGCGTTGGGTTTGGCGATTTGGACGACACGCATGGGTGGACTCCTTGGAACTGGACGTCTCAGCCGAAGATATGGGCCTCGCTGAGCCCGTTGAAGATCGATTGCACGGCGAGTGCGGCCAGCAGCACGCCGAACACTCGCACGATCACCTTGCGCGCCGTCACCCCGATCAGCTGATGGATCTCCTGGGCGAGCAGGAAGAGAACGAGGGTCACCGCCATCACCGCCAGGATCGCCGCGATGACGGCGCCAAGCAGGCTGAGATCGCCGCGCGTACCGGCGGCGAGCACGATAGCGGATGTCATGGCGCCGGGCCCCGCGAGCAAGGGCGTGGCGAAGGGAAACACCGCGATCTCGGCATGCGCTTCCGCCTTGCTCTCGGCTTCCTCGCTCTCCTTGACGGTGAGCGTCGCCGGCGCCGGTTTCTTGGCGAGCGTCATTTCAAGCGCGATCAGGAACAGGATGATGCCGCCAGCGGTCTGAAGCGCGGCGAGCGAGACGCCGAGCTGGGTCAGGACCGGCTGCCCGACCAGCGCGAACAGGAGGATGATCACCGTGGCGATGAACACGGCCTTGATCGCAATGGCCCGCCGCTCGGCGCTTGTCATGTTGGGGGTGAGCGAAGCGAGCAGCACGGCCGTATCGATCGGCCCGATGACGGCAAAGAAGGTGGTGAAAGCGGTGAGGGCGGTTTCCAGCATGGGGCAGGGCGGGGCTTGGGGGTGCCGGAGCCTATCATCCTTCGCGGTTAAGCACGACGCGGGAGCCTTGCGCCAAGGGCGTTGCTCAAAACGCAAGCATCGGATTAAGATGCCTGAAAATACGACAGGGGAAACGCGCCGAGCTTGGGAGTGTCATTTTCGTGAGAACCAGGACGGGCGCGCTTGCCGCAAACGCTTAAGAGGGTGAGTGTCGAGGCGGGGGCCGATGAGCCCTCCCAACTTTCCCGCAAATTCTTCGACGAGATGCGTGCGCCCGGCGGCACGGTCCGGCGGACTTATGCCGCGCTTGCCGGCCTCCTCGACAATCTCTCCATCGATTCCCTCGTCACCAAGCAGAACGCGGCGGAAGAGCTGTTCCGGCGGCTGGGCATCACCTTTGCCGTCTATGCCGAAGGAGGCTCGACCGAGCGGCTGATCCCCTTCGACCTCATCCCGCGCATCCTCGACCGCTCCGAATGGGACCTCGTGGAGCGGGGCTGCCTCCAGCGGGTCAAGGCGATCAACATCTTCCTCTACGACATCTATCACGACCAGGAGATCATCAAGGCGGGCCTCGTGCCGCCCGACCTCGTCCTGCTCAACCCGGCCTTCCGGCCGGAGATGCTCGGCATCGAGCCGCCCAAGAACGTCTACGCCCATATCGCCGGCATCGACCTCATCCGCACCGGCGAGCGCGATTTCTTCGTGCTCGAGGACAATGTGCGCACGCCGTCGGGCGTGTCCTATGTGCTCGAGAACCGCGAGATCATGATGCGGCTCTTTCCCGACGCCTTCGTCGGCCAGAGCATCTCGCCGGTCGGGAACTACCCCGAGCGGCTCCTGGAGAATTTGCGCGCGGTGGCGCCGTCGGGCGCCGAGGACCCGGTCGTCGTACTGCTCACTCCCGGCCGCTACAACAGCGCCTATTTCGAGCATGTGTTCCTCGCCGAACAGATGGGCATCGAGCTGGTCGAGGGCGGCGATCTCTTCGTGCGCGACGGTTATGTGTGGATGCGCACCACCGAAGGTCCGGTCAAGGTCGACGTCATCTATCGCCGCGTCGACGACGACTTTATGGATCCGCTCGCCTTCCGGTCCGACTCGACCCTCGGCGTTCCGGGTCTCCTCGGTGTGATCCGCTCAGGGCGGGTCGCGCTCGCCAACGCGCTCGGCACCGGCGTCGCCGACGACAAGGCCATGTATGTCTACGTGCCGCGCATGATCGAGTTCTATCTCGGCGAGCACTCGATTTTGAATAACGTGCACACCTACATGCTGCGCGATCCCAAGCAGCGGCAGCACGTGTTCGACAATCTGCACAATCTCGTCGTGAAAGAAGTGCAGGGCTCGGGCGGCTACGGCATGCTGATTGGTCCCGCTTCGACCGCCGAGGAGCGCGAGGCCTACAAACTACGCGTCATGCGCAATCCCGAAAACTACATCGCCCAACCGACCTTGGCGCTGTCAACCGCGCCCACCCTGATCGACGGCGAGATCGTGCCGCGCCACGTGGACTTGCGGCCCTTCGTGCTGTCAGGCCAGGAGACGAGCGTCATTCCCGGCGGGCTCACCCGCGTGGCGCTGCGCCAAGGGTCGCTCGTGGTCAATTCGAGCCAGGGTGGCGGCACCAAGGACACCTGGGTTCTGGAGCGCGACGCATGCTGAGCCGCACCGCCGAGAATCTGTTCTGGATGGCGCGCAACATGGAGCGGGCCGAGAACACCGCCCGCATGCTCGACGTCAGCTTCCGCATGGCGCTGCTGCCGTCGACGCTGGACAAGCAGGCGCTGCATTTCGAGCCGATCCTCGCCATCGCGCCCGGCGACGGCCGCTTCGGCGAGCTCTACGGCGAGATGACGCACGAGACGATCGTTCGCTACGTGGCGCTCGAACCCGCCAATCCCGCCTCGATCTGCTCGCTGATCAGGCTGGCGCGGGAGAACGCCCGCGCCCAGCGTTCGGCCATTTCGAGCGAAGCCTGGGAGAGCCTCAACTCGACTTGGCTGCAAGTGCAAAATCTCGACTTCGATGGGCTCACGCGCTGGGGCTATCGCGACTTCTTCGACTGGGTGAAGGAGCGCTCCCATCTCTTCCGCGGCGTGGTGTTCGGCACCATGCTGCATGACGACGCCTTCCGCTTCATCAGGCTCGGCACCTTCATCGAGCGCGCCGACAACACCGCGCGCATCCTCGACGTGAAATATCACGTCCTCCTGCCCGAGACCGAACAGGTCGGCGGCTATGTAGACTATTACCAATGGGGCGCGCTGCTGCGCTCGGTCGGCGCCTTCCGCGCCTATCGCCGCGTCTATCACGACACCGTCTATCCGTGGCGCATCGCTGAGCTGCTCATCCTGCGCGCCGACATGCCGCGCTCGCTGCATCACTGCTATGAGGTCCTGATCGACACTCTCGATGAGTTGGCCGGCAAGAAACAGCTCGAATGCCGCAGGCTCGCCGGCCAGACCTATGCGCGCCTCCGATACGGGCGCATCGACAAGATCTTCCAGGCAGGGCTGCACGAGTTCCTGACCGACTTCGTCGCTTCCAACAACGCGCTCGGCGTCCAAATTCAGGACGACTTCCTGATGACGCAAGCGGCCATGGCCGGAGCCGCCTGACATGCTGATCCGGGTCGAGCACGCCACGGCCTATAGCTACTCCGAGCCGCTCGTGGCGAGCACGCAATATCTCCGCATGACGCCGATCTCGGGCCCGACCCAGGTCGTGGAGAGCTGGAAGCTCGCCTGCCCGGGCGCCGTCACCACCCCGTGGCAGGATCAATACGGCAATCTGTGCCATACCTTGACGGTGGCTGAGCCGGTCAGCGAGCTCGAGATCAAGGTGTGCGGGCTGGTGCGCACGCGCGACACCAACGGTGTCGTGGGGACGGCGCCGGCGGAACTTCCCGCCGCCCTCTATCTCAGAGAGACCCCCTATACCGTGGTCTCGGCCTCGATCCGCGACTTCGCGCAGCGCTTCGAGCCCGCACTGAAGCGCGATGCCGTCGAGACGCTGCACGGGATCATGATCGCAATAGACGATGCCGTCGCCTATAGCCCGGGCGAGACCCATGTCCACACCACCGGCGCCGAGGCTCTCGAGCAGGGGACCGGCGTCTGCCAGGACCATGCCCATATCTTCTGCGCCGTCTGCCGCGCCCTGGGCGTGCCGGCCCGCTATGTGAGCGGCTA
>DASWJG010000110.1:0-6008 GCA_036397315.1 Methyloceanibacter sp.
CCGAAGAGCCGCGACATCCTGCGTGAGGTCATTTGGACGCCACCGGCGCAGCCTACATTGGAAGAGCTCGGCTGGTTCCGCTTCACCATCGGGCGCATTGGCGGCCTTGACGGCGCGCCGGTCGTGGTCTCGCGCACGGGCTATACCGGCGAGCTCGGCTACGAGATCTTCTGCCACCCCAAGGACGCGCTCACCGTGTTCGACGCCGTCTGGCAGGCCGGCGAGCCGCACGGACTGATGCCGTTCGGGCTGCAAGCGCTCGACATGGTGCGCATCGAGGCCGGCCTCGTCTTCGCCGGTTATGAATTTTGCGACCAGACCGACCCGTTCGAGGCCGGCATCGGCTTCACCGTGCCGCTGAGATCGAAGAACGAGGACTTTATCGGCCGCGCGGCGCTGGCCCGGCGGAGCGAGCACCCGCAGAGGAAGCTTGTCGGTCTGGAGATGGAGGGCGACGAAGCGGTCGGCCACGGCGACTGCGTCCATGTCGGCCGGGCGCAGGTGGGCGTAATCACCAGCGCCACCCGCTCACCGATCCTGAAAAAGACGATCGCGCTCGCCCGAATCGATGTCGCCCATGGCGAGCTCGGGACGGCGGTTGAGGTCGGCAAGCTCGACGGCCACCAGAAGCGGCTGCCGGCGCGCATTGTGCGCTTCCCGCACTACGATCCCGAGAAGACGCGGGTGCGTGCCTGAGACGTAAGCGGGAGGACTATTCCGCAGCGACCTGCTTGACCGCCAGGAAGGTCTTCATGGAATCGTCCATCGCCTCCAGCCACGGCGTGTGATGGATCGGCGCAATGGTTCCCGTGCAGGGCGATTTGAACGCCTTGTTGCGGTAGCCGACGATGGAATCCTGCTTGTCGTGTTCCCACTCCTTGAACTCGTCGACCGTCATGTCGATGTCGAATTTCGGGTAGTCGGTCGCGTCGCATAGGTCGCGCACATAGTCGGCCTGGAAGTCGATCTTCTCGAACGCGTCCTTGAGAGCCTCCTCGCGCTTGACCCACGCGGCATCGTCCTTGGCCATCTCCTCCTTCGAAGGCAGCTTGATCCGGCCCAGGATCACGTCGCGCGCGTACCAGGCCTGCGCGTCAAACATGGAGAAGGTATAGAACTGGTCCTGCATGCCGAGATAGAAGAGCTTCGGATTGTCGAGCCACATGATGCCTTTGTAGAGATGGGGCGGATGCATGCGGTTATGCGTGCGCAGCTTGAGCTCATCGTCGAGGAACGGGAAGTGATGCTGATAGCCGGTGCATAGGATGATGGCGTCGACATCCTTGGTCGAACCGTCCTTGAAGTGAATGGTCTTGCCGACGATTTTGGTCAGCAGCGGCCGCTCCTCCATTGTCGCCGGCCATTTGAATCCCATCGGTTGAGTCCGCCAGCACATGGTGACGGATTTCGCTCCGTATTTGTGGCATTGGAGCGCGATGTCCTCCGCCGAGTAGCTGGCGCCAACGACAAGCAGATCCTTGCCGGTGAATTCGTTGGCGCTGCGGAAGTCGTGGGCGTGCAGGACGCGGCCGGGAAACGTCTCGATGCCGGGGAAGTGCGGCACGTTCGGCACGGAGAAATGACCCGTCGCCACGACCACATAGTCGAACTCTTCGGTCTTTATCTTGTGGTCCGGCAGATGTTCGACGGTCACCGAGAATTTGCCTGACTTCTTATCGTAGCTGATATGGCGAGCGGCCGTGTTGAACATAATCCAGTCTCTGACACCGGCGTCCTTCGCTCGACCGACGATGTAATCGTAGAGCACCTCGCGCGGGGGGTAGGACGGTATCTGCTGGCCGAAATGCTTGTCGAATGTGTAGTCGGCAAATTCCAGACATTCCTTGGGTCCGTTCGACCACAGATAGCGGTACATGCTGCAATGTACCGGCTCGCCGTGCTCGTCGAGGCCGGCGCGCCAGGTGTAGTTCCACAAACCGCCCCAATCGCTCTGCTTCTCGAAGCAGACGATGTCAGGGATCGCCGCTCCCTTGCTCTTCGCCTGCTGGAATGCGCGCAGTTCGCTGAGGCCGCACGGCCCCGCCCCGATGACGGCAACACGACCTGTCATGACTCACTCCCTCGCTCGTTCCGACCTGTAGCCCGAAAGATTACATCACAGTCGGCGGCGGCTCGACCGCTCGCCGCCAAACCAATTTGTCACTTTAAGGTGCCATTCTAAGAGGCGCCATTCTAAACCAAAGTGGCTCCCCTAAACCAAAGTGGCTCCTATTGTCCTTGGGTCGCCAACGGGTCTAAGCTTTCATCCGCATTGCCCGTAACACTGCCGCAAACCTTTTCTTGGGCAAGAAGCGTAAAGTCGGTCGCCCGTTCCGACGGTCGTACCGCCGTCGATGTGGAGGGGTACCAATGACGACCAAGTTTGCGATCAGCGCGATCGACCGCCGCCAGTTTCTCTCAACCACGGCCGCCGCCGCTCTCATGGCCGGCGTGTCCATGCCGAAAATTGCCTTCGGAGCCGATAAGGTCGTGAAGATCGGCTTCCTTGCCCCGCTGACCGGCGCGGTCGCGGCCTGGGGCAAGCCCGGGCTCGACGGCTGTAAGATTTGGGCCGATTGGGTCAATGAAGCAGGCGGCATCCCGATCGGCGGGGACACCTACAAAGTCGAGTTCGTCGCCTATGATGACGAATACGACCCCGGCAAGGCGCGCACCGGCGCGGTCAAGCTCATCAAAGAAGACAACGTCCAGTTCGTCATGATGCTTGGCGGCGATCCCTGGCCCGGCGTTTCGCCGGTGGCCGATAAGGAGAAGATGCTGGTCTCCACGCTCCTGCCGAGCGATCTGACGCCTGAGACAAAAATGCTGGTCGCGCCCTGCGAGGTGCATCCCATCTACAACGTCACGGGCGTCGAGTGGCTGGCGGAGAATAAGCCGGACCTGAAGACCGCGGTCATCGTCGCCCAGGACGACTCTCTCGGCAAACCGTCGGTAGCGACCTATCTGGCAGCGTTCGAGGCGGCGGGGATCAAAGTTTTGGGCGATCCGATCTTCTTCGATCCGGCGACGACCGACTTTGCCCCGATCATGTCGAAGATGCTGGCCCTCAAACCGGACATCATATGCCTCGACACCTGCTATGCCGACTATGTGCATCCGCTCACGGAGCAGGCCTTCCAGCAGGGTTTCAAGGGCCAGATGATCTCCTGCACGGCCGACTTCTATCATAAGATGATCGAGAAGACCTCGAAGGAGTTCATGGAAGGCTTCATCTTCCAGTTCCCGGATTTCGACGATCCGGCGCTCAACGAGCCGCACGTCAATTTCAAGAAGCCGAACGAGTTTTACGCGGAATATGTGAAGCGCTTCAGCGAAGGCGAATGGAGCGCGGTGTCGTGGGAATATGCTTCGATCATGGACCTCTGGTCGGATGCCGCGCAGAAGGCCGGCACCACCGAGCCGGAAGCCGTGCTGACGGCCATGAAGGCAGGCGGCAAAGGCAAACAAGCCTTTGGCGAGGCCGTGTGGTGGGGCAAGGAGCTGTTCGGCATCGACAATGCGCTGGTCGGCGTGTGGCCGGTTGTCGTGATCGAGGGTGGTAAGGCCAAGATCAAGCAGTTCAAGTCCATCCCCGACTGGTGGAACAAGCACAGCGCTTTGATGATCAAGCATATGGAAGCGCTCAAGCAGATGTACTACCAGCGCAGCTGAGCGTGACTCCAGCTGCCGGACTGCGGCGCGACTCTCCTGCTATCATCCAGGGCTGGCCCTATCGGAGAGCCTTGCGATGACGGCTGAGCTGTTCCTTCAGACCATCGTGAACGCGACTTATGCCGCGAGCTACATGGCGCTCATCGCCGTGGGCCTGGTGCTTATCTTCGGCGTGATGGGGGTCGTAAACTTCGCCCATGGCGAGCTCTACATGGCCGGCGCCTATGCCGTTGTTGCCCTTTATGCCGGGCTTGGCGTTCCCTTCTTCGTCGCCGTCGTCATCGGTCTCATCTTTGTCGGCCTCCTCGGCCTTATCATGGAATACGGCCTGTTCAGACCGCTGCGCGACAATCCGCTCGGCGGGCTGATCGCCTCGATCGGATTCCTCCTGATCATGCAAACCGTGGCGGTGCTCGGGTTCGGCGTTCACATGGAGCATGTGCCGCCTTCGACCCAGGAGAAGATCGTGTTCGCGGACGGCGTGGTGCTCACCTATCAGCGGCTCTACGTTATCCTGGCCGCGGTCGGGCTGCTTTCCGCGCTGTGGTTCTTTCTGCGCAAGAGCAAGTTCGGCTGGGCGCTCCGCGCCTGCGCGCAGGACCGCGAGGCGGCCGCCCTTCAGGGCATGTCGATAAACCATACCGCCCGGCTTGCCATGTTCATCGGCGCGGCTCTCGCCGGCGTCGCCGGCGCGCTCACCGCGCCACTCGTCTCGCCGACCCCGTATATGGGGCATCCCGTCATCATCACGGCGTTCATCATCATCATCGTCGGCGGCGTTGGCTCTCTGGAAGGCGCGGTGCTCGCGGCCGTTCTCTACGGCTTCGTGAATACCTTCGTCACCACGATCTATGACGGGACGCTCGCCAACATCGTGGGCCTGCTGCTGATGCTCATCGTTTTGATCGTGAAGCCGACCGGACTTTTCGGAGCCAAGGAACGTGCCTGAACGCGCCGCCAGCAGCGGACTGTCCTGGGCGCTCGGATTTGTCCTGCTTACGGCGGCGCTGATCGTGCTGCCGCATCTGCTGTCCCTATCGCAGCAGGAGATCCTCGTCCTTCTCGTGATCAACGTGCTGCTGGTCTCTAGCTACCGGCTCTTGACGCTGACCGGGGAATGGTCGCTCGCCCATGTGGTCATCATGGGTGTGGGCGCCTATGGCTCGGCGCTCACCGCCAAGCTACTTGGGGTTCCGGTGCCATTGGCCATGCTGGCGGGGGCGGCGATGGCGGGATTGCTCGCCTTCCTGTTGAGCTTCCCCCTGTTCCGCATGAAGGGTTTTTACTTCCTGATCGGCTCCTTCGCCGCCGGCGAGGTCATCCGGCTGATCTGGAAGTGGAGCGAGTTGACTTGGTTGTTCGGCGGACCGAAGGGTATCAAGCTTATTCCGCCCTTCCCCGACATCGAGATGCTCTCGATCGATTTCTACAATCCGGTGAATTACTACTATCTCTGCCTCATCGTGGTAGCGATCTCGCTGGTCATTCTCTACCGGGTCGAGCGTTCTCGCATCGGCCTCACCTTCCACGCCATACATTGGCAGGACAAGCTGGCCCAATCCGTCGGCGTCGACACCTTCCGCTATCGCATGCTGGCCTTCGTCATCTCGGCGTTCTTCGCCGGCCTCGCCGGCGCGCTCTATGCCCATTATGTCGGCACGGTGAATCCGAACCGGTTCGACGTGGAGGAGATGGTCTACGTCCTGATCTGGGCCATCGTCGGCGGAACCGCGACGTTCTACGGCCCGATCATCGGCGTAGTCACTCTGACGATTCTCAACGAGGTGGTGCTGCGCGCGCTGGGGGTGGACGAGATGCGGCCGATGTTGTACGGCGCGATCCTCATCGTCTCCATTCTGTTCCTGCCGAACGGACTGGAAAGCCTGGTGCCCAGGATCAGGGGATGGATCGCCGGGCGGAAGCACAAGCGCGCCGTCGCCGAGCAGCCGGCGGAATAAGAGCGGCGCTCTTCAGGCACTTCTCATACGGTGTTCGCGTTGGGCGCGGGCGGCGCCAGAAGCAAAAAGGTGGCCGCCATCAGCTTGCGCGTGTCATTGAGCATGGCCGGACGCTCGCGCCGCCAGCGCGCCGACGCGTCCGAGGCGGTTCCCGCCGGAGCGCCAGGACGCGCGTTCAACGCCTCGAGCCTCGCCTTCGCCTCCAAGACCATCTCCCGCCAGCGTTCCTGCCACCTCGCCCGGTAGGTGTCGCGGTGGCGCGCCTCCATGCGCATGTGGAAGAGCGAGCTGCGCGCCATCCGCGGCGCGTCCAGGCGGGCGATCCACGGGTCGGCGCTCCGCCACACCTCGAGCGCCTCGCCATACAACGGCGCAACG
>DASWJG010000111.1:0-10355 GCA_036397315.1 Methyloceanibacter sp.
CCGAGTTCTCCTTCGAGGGCGCCGTGATCGCCAACAATCTCGTCGATAAGGCGGCCATTGGTGTCTCAGTCACCAACTTCAACGAGGGAGGCAGACTCGCGGTCGTGCAGGGCAATCTGCTCCGCAACCTGTTCCTCCGCAAAGATGTCGAGTCCCGTGGCATAGGCATCGCCGTTGAGGCCGATAGCGTGGTGACCGGCAACGTGATCGAAGGCACACCCGCCTATGGCATTATGATCGGTTGGGGGCGCTATCTCCGTGACGTCAGCGTCACCGACAATCTGATCCGCAATGCCCATATCGGCATCGGCGTGTCGACCGATCCATCAGCAGGCACCGCGCTCATCACCAACAACTTGATCACCGGGGCTAAGGATGGCGCGATCCGCGCCATGAGTGGGCCGACGGCAATCGGCCCTGACCTCGCCCAAGCAAGCGCCGAGGCCTACCGCAACCTCGCGGTCTACGCCAACGTCGCCCGCTGACTAGGGCGCCGACCGATCAGCGGACGCCCTCGGCCTGACGGCGCGGCGTCGCATCGAGCGCAGCGAGGGCTCGCAGAAGATCGGTGCTGGCAACGATGCGTCCCACATTTATGCCGCGCCAATTGAGGAGCTCGCCTTCAAGCTGATCGGCCAGAGCACGTCTGGCCTCCGGCAGGAGCGCGGCGAGGACTTCGCTAAGCGCCCGCTCCACACCGCGTTTCGCGCCGTCGTCGATCTTGAGTGCCACCCCAAGCCCAAGCCCGGGCAGCGCCGCGCAGTGCACGCCCTCGGCGCCGCCCTTGACGAAAAGGTCCGGCGCCAGCGCGCGCATGGCGATGGTATCGAAACGCCCTTCCCCGGCCACCAGAACCGGCGACGCAAAGCACGCCCGGAGGAGCCTCTGCGCGGCCTGTGCCCGCGTGGGGCTGAGGTCCTCTCCTGTTCCGAGCCGCGCAAAGCCTTGCGCCAAAGCGCCGAGCGGAAGCGACCAAGTCGGCACCGAGCAGCCGTCGACTCCCATCCTGTCCTGGTCCAACCGAACACCGCAAGTCTCTGAAATGATTCCAGCGATCATGACTTGCAGTCTGTGGTCCGGCCGCTCATAGCCACGCGGATCGAGCCCGAGATGGACCGAAGCGGCGAGCATCCCGGCATGCTTGCCCGAGCAATTATTGTGAATGGCTTGAGGCCGACGTCCCGCACGCATCAGCTCGCGCGTCGTTCTTTCGCTGACCGGCCAATGGGCACCGCAGGCGAGGTAACTCTCGTCGAGCCCCGCCTTGGCAAGCAGGCTTGTCACCGCCTCGATGTGCACACGATCGCCGCTATGGGAGGCGCAAGCGACTGCCAGCTCCCCTTCGCCAAGCCCGAAAGCCTCCGCTGCCCCGCTCTCCACGAGCGGAATGGCTTGCAGCGCCTTGACGGCAGAGCGCGGGAATATCGGACGCTCCACATCGCCGAGCGCGAGCAAGAGACGACCGTCGGCGTCAGCCACCGCGATGGCGCCTACGTGTCGGCTCTCGACGGTGGTCCCTCTGACGACCTCGACGAGCACGGGATTGCTTGAGGCGGGTCCACTCATGCCGCTTCAATGCTGAGGGAAGCGCGCCTCGCGCCCCACCGCCCCGGATAGGCCTCGAAGGTGCCGGGACACGGCGCACCGCAGGAGCCGCAGCGGCCCTCCGCGTCGAGCCCCCAGGCGGTGATGTCGTACCAGTCACGCCCGATCAGCCGCTCGCCGCATGACGCGCAGTAGGTGCTCTGACCCGACTCGTCGTGGACGTTGCCGGTATAGACGTAGCGAAGGCCGGCAGCCCGCGCGATGGCCTGGGCTCGCGTGAGCGCCGAGGGAGGCGTCGGCGGCTTATCGCGCATCTTCCAGTCAGGATGGAACGCCGTGAAGTGGAGCGGCACGTCGGGTCCGAGCTTTTCCATCACCCATTCGCTGAGAGCGCTAACCTCTTGAGACGAATCGTTTTCGCCTGGGATGAGAAGTGTTGTGATCTCGAGCCAGGTCTTGGTCTCCTGCTTGACGTAGTGAAGCGTGTCGAGCACGGCGTCGAGCGAGCCGGTGCAGAGCTTGCGGTAGAATCCTTCGGTGAATCCCTTGAGGTCGATATTGGTGGCATCCATTGCGCCGAAGAACTCAGGCCGCGCCGCTTCGCCGATATAGCCTGCTGTCACTGCCACCGTCTTAACGCCGGCTTCCCGGCACGCCGCGGCGACGTCCACGGCATATTCGAGGAAGATGACGGGGTCGTTATAGGTGAAGGCGACCGAGTGCGCGCCGCTTTCGACTGCCGCGCGCGCGATAGCCTCCGGTGAAGCGTGCTGCTGGAGCCGGTCATCGGCCCGGGCCTTGGAGATGTCCCAGTTCTGGCAGAACTTGCAGGTGAGATTGCAGCCCGCGGTGCCGAAGGAGAGCACCGCCGTTCCCGGCAGGAAGTGATTGAGCGGCTTCTTCTCGATGGGATCGAGGCAGAAGCCAGAGGACCGTCCATAGGTCGTGAGCACGATCTGGTCGGCTTCGCGCGCCCTCACGAAACAGAGCCCGCGCTGACCCTCATGCAGCTTGCATTCGCGCGGACAGAGGTCGCATTGCACGCGGCCGTCGGCGAGCCTGTGCCAGTAGCGGCCAGGCACCGAGGCGCCAATATCGATGTTTTCCATGCTATCAACATGGGTAGGTTCTCATTGGAGTCAACGGCTTCGATGTTCGCCCGAGAGCCACGCTTGAGTGTACGGCCGCCGGCCGTGGCGGGGAGCTTCTATCCGCGCGGGCCTAAGGAACTATGGGCGACAGTCGACGCTCTTCTCTCCCAAGCCAAGCCCTCCCACGAAGCGGGCCTCCTTGGCATCATCGCCCCGCACGCAGGCTATATGTATTCCGGACCGGTTGCGGCGAGTGCCTTTGCGCCGGTCGCGGCATCGGGCAGCGTCTTCGAGCGTGTGTTGCTGATCGGCCCACCCCATTACGTCCCGGTGAGCGGCGTTGCCGCCCCGTCCTCGGCCACTTTCGCCACGCCCCTTGGTGAGGTTGAGGTCGATCGAAACGCCATTGCCGCGCTCATCGACGCCGGGCTTGTCACCATCGGCGATCGGGCCCACGCGGCGGAGCATTCGCTTGAGGTCGAGCTGCCGTTCCTGCAAGTTGTGCTTGCACGCTTTACTCTGGTTCCCTTGCTGGTCGGGGACGCCGCGCCTGAGCAGGTTGCGGCGATCGTTGGCGCCGTGCTGGATGAGCGCACGCTCGCCGTGGTGAGCACCGACCTGTCCCATTATCTCGACGATGCCTCGGCGCGGGCACGCGACGTGGCCACGGCTAAGACCATCGAGCGGCTCGACTTCACTCGGCTTGGGCCGCAAGACGCTTGCGGATTCGCAGCGCTCAATGGCGCACTTTGCGCAGCTCGCCAGGAGCACTGGGGCATCAAGCGTCTCGATCTGCGCAATTCCGGCGACACGAGCGGCGACCGAAGTCGCGTGGTCGGCTACGGCGCCTGGGCGTTTTCTGCTGCGGAGCCGGCATCAGCCTGAAGGCGTCCCTCAACTCCGCGCGCGCTCGGCCGCTCTTGGCGGAAGGCTTCCATCCGCGGCAAGCTCCATGGGCACACCTTCCGCGTGCTTCGAGGCACGGATGACGAGCGATGTCTTCACGCTGGCCACATTGGGCGCCGCGGTCAGCTCGTGGATGATGAAATCCTGGAAGGCGCTCAAGTCCGGCGCGACGCACTTCAACAGGAAATCGATCTCGCCCGAGAGCATGTAGCAATCGCGCACGATCGCCGAGCTGCGCGCCCGCTCCTCGAAGGCGATCAGGTCGGCCTCCGCCTGACTGTGCAGCCTGATCATGGCGAAGGCCGTCACGTCGAAGCCGAGCGCCTTGTCGTTGAGGAGGGCGGTGAAGCCTTTGATGATCCCGGCCTCTTCCAGCGCGCGCACGCGGCGTAAGCAGGGCGGGGCCGAGATCCCCACCTTGCGGGCGAGATCGACATTGGTGATGCGCCCGTCGGCCTGCAGCTCGCGCAGGATCCGCCAGTCAGTTGCATCGAGCCGGGCTGAACGCATCTTGTCTGCTCCCTGGACGATTGGGGGACCGCGGGCTAGAAGGCGGCGCCGAGACACCCTGCCTCGGCTCGCTTCGCGCAATTTTACGTCCTCCAGCCAAAAGAATCGAAAAGAAATTGGGCGTTGTTCGTTCCGGAAATTTTGGCAGGCCAGGAGCCCGGCGCCCCGGGCCCCAGGCCCAAAGCCCTGCGCCAGAGGACGCCGCGGCGCTTATTGCCCACAGCCGGAAGGCAGCTGCCAAGACCTGGATCATCACCGACGGCTCGGTCGGCATGGAGGCCCAAGGCATCGCCGTGGCCGAGGCGGTCGGCCTGCCCTTTAGCCTGAAACGCGTGCGCGTGACCGGCGCCATGCGGCTTCTTCCGGCGCGGCTGCAAATCCATGTGCCGCCGGGACGCCTCCTTCGTTCCGTCTCCTCCAACGAGCCGCTCGAAGCGCCCTGGCCACGGCTCGTCATCTCCATCGGCCGGCGAAGCGTGCCCATCGCCCTTGCCATAAAGCGGCTCTCGGACCCTCCCGCCTTCGCGCTTCATATCCAGAACCCGAAGGTGCCGCCTAAGCTCTTCGATCTCATCGCCGCGCCGGTCCACGACGATTTCGAGGCGCCGAACGTCATTGCCACCTTCGGCGCGGTGCATGGCGTCACGCCTGCGCGTCTCGCCGAGGCGGCGAAGCGCTTCGCGTCGCGCGTCGAAACGCTGCCCCATCCCCGCATCACCGTGCTGCTCGGCGGCGAGAGCCAGGCCTTTAGCTTCCCGCCGGAGGACGCCGCGACCTTCGGCGCCAAGCTTGCCGCGCTCGCGAAGGCGAGCGGTGGCACGCTGCTCGTCACCCCCTCGCGCCGCACCGGGCCCGACTCGCTCGCCGCTCTCTCTGCCGCCATCAAGGACGTCCCACACATCGTCTGGGACGGCACCGGCGACAATCCTTACTTCGCCTTCCTCGGGCTCGCCGACGCCGTCGTCGTCACCGAGGACTCGGTCAATATGGTCACCGAGGCGGCAGGCACCGGCAAGCCGGTCTATGTGCAAGCGCTTCCGGGCCGCTCGCGGCGCCTCTCCCGCTTCCACCGCCTCATGCAGGAGCGCGGCGCGACTCGCCCCTTCGCAGGCAAGCTCGAGACCTGGAGCTACGCGCCGATTAACGACACCGAAATTGTGGCCTCTGCTATCCGCCGCGCGCTCGGCCTTGAAACCAAAGGCTGAATCGGTTTCCCTCCCCCTAGAAGGGGGAGGTCGGCGCGCTTGCGCGCCGGGTGGGGGTTCCGGTCGTTGACCCCCTCCCGAGCCCTCCCCCTTGCAGAGGGAGGAAGTCCGGCGGCTTGCGGATCAACTGCCTTGTGCTTACCTGTTCCCTCCTTGTCCGCTTCGAGAGGCGAATCCATGGCCGCTACCCGCCACGCCAAGGTCATCATCGTAGGCTCAGGCCCCGCCGGCTACACCGCAGGCATCTACGCCGCGCGCGCCATGCTGAAGCCGCTTCTCATCGAGGGCGTCGTGCCGGGCGGGCAGATGACCACCACCACCGATGTCGAGAACTATCCGGGCTTCGCCGACGTGATCCAAGGCCCCTGGCTCATGGACCAGATGCGCGCTCAGGCCGAGCATGTCGGCACCGAGATCATCCGCGACCACATCCTCGAGGCCGACCTCAAGCGCCGCCCGTTCTGGCTCAAGGGCGACAGCCATACCGAATACACCGCCGACACCCTGATCATCGCCACCGGCGCCAAGGCCCGCTATCTCGGGCTTCCATCCGAGGAGCGCTTCAAGGGCTATGGCGTCTCGGCCTGCGCCACCTGCGACGGCTTCTTCTATCGCGGCAAGAAGGTGCTCGTGGTCGGCGGCGGCAACACCGCGGTCGAGGAGGCGATCTATCTCGCCAATATCGCAAGCCAAGTGCTGCTCGTGCATCGGAGAGGCGTGCTGCGCGCCGAGAAGATCCTGCAAGAGCGCCTATTCGCCAACAAGAAGATCGACGTCATGTGGAATTACGAGCTCGACGAGGTGACGGGCATCGACAAACCGCTTTCCGTCACCGGCGCCAACCTCAAGAGCACGCTCACCGGCGAGATCGTGAAGGTTCCGGTCGAGGGCGTGTTCATCGCCATTGGCCACGAGCCGCAAAGCGAGCTATTCAAGGGCCAGATCGAGATGAAGCCATCCGGCTACATCATCACCAAGCCGCACTCGACCGCCACCAGCGTGCCCGGCGTCTATGCCGCCGGCGACGTGGCCGACGACGTCTATCGCCAGGCGGTGACCGCGGCGGGCCTGGGCTGCATGGCCGCACTCGAGGCGGAGAAGCATCTCGCCGGCATCGAGCATGTCGCCC
Organism: Methyloceanibacter sp.; assembly: GCA_036397315.1. Classification (GTDB taxonomy): domain Bacteria; phylum Pseudomonadota; class Alphaproteobacteria; order Rhizobiales; family Methyloligellaceae; genus Methyloceanibacter. Next base: position 6,387 of record DASWJG010000111.1, read on the forward strand.
AAGCCGCCGAGTAGGTGGCCCAGCCCTCTCTCCTTCTTCAGCGTCATTTCGGCGCCAGCCGGAGTCAGGACAACAAGCGCAGAGCGTGCCGCTCTGGACCCCGGCATTCACGGTGACGCGAGCGAATGAGGTTAGCCAAGTATTACCGAGGTTTGCGGCCCGGGGATAAGTGTCAGCTTGTACTGAACCCCACGCGGCAGTGCGCGCCGCGCGGCGCAACTTTCCGATGAAGGTCCGGTGACTTTTGGCCGCTGAAACGTTAAGGTTACAGGGTCAGCAAAAGCTGATCCCCCCGCGTAGCACCAAGAGGCCATACCATGACAGAGTCCACCCCTGCGAAAGTGGCCGCCGACACGGCGCGCGCATATCGCAAGACGACCCAGGAATTCGAGCAGTTCGCAAAAGACGCGCAAATGCCTGAAGCGGTGCGGGTTCTCGCCGAGAAGAACATCGCTCAAAGCCGGGAACTCTATGAGCGCTCGAAGGACGCCTTCGAAAAGGTTCTCGAAAGTTGGGAAAAAACGTTTGATGCGGCCGGCCAGGGTACCGTCGCGCTCAATCGGAAATTGGTCGATATCACCCAGCGGAACATCAATTCCGGCTTCGATTTCGCGAAGAGCCTGATCGGCGCCAAGAATGTCGCCGAGGCTATGGAATTGCATTCGGCCTACTGGCAAAAGCAACTCAGCACGCTAAAGGCTCAAGCGGATGAGATGCGCGACCTTTCCACGCGCGTCACAGCCGACGTCGTTGAGCCGGCTAAGGCGCAACTCAAGCGCGGCATCGACTAGCTCGCGAAAGCGAAAACTCAACTCGAGCGAAGGCGCGCATCACGATACTTGAAAAGAAAGGGTCGGCGTGAGCCGACCCTTTCCTCATTTGACGGGAGTGCTGCTCCGCTAGGCGCTGGTGCCGGTGCGGAACACGGCGCCCGCGACGGAACGCGGCCGCTCCCGCACTCTTCCGCCGTCATTTCCCGATTTCACGATCCATTGGCCGTTGGCCGTTCGTCCCGTGATCATGCCGACATGGTGGGGCCAAACCACCACCGCCCCAACCTTCGGCCCCGAGGGATTCCCCCAATGGGTCCAGTTCCGCGCGAGGTTCAGCTCGGGTCCGCCGCCCTTCTGCGACCGCATCCACCATCCGCACCAGCGTGCCGGCCTCGCCCCCAACCCCGCCGACGCCTTCACCTGAATCTGCGCCGACTTTCGTGAGCCATGGACGGACGACTTCTGGGACGCATGACGCGTGTAGGACTTCGGCGCGCCATGCTTGGCGTACGATTTGCGGGAATGCTTGGCGTAAGACTTCCGCGCGTGGTGCTGAGCGTAGGACTTCCGCAGGTACTGTGAGTAGGACCCCCCGGAGGAATGGCGGGGTTTCGCCTCGGCAAGATCGAGCGGCAGAGAAACCGCCACGCCGAAAAGGGCGCAGGCAAAGACGATGATACGCACTCCAAACATGATGCATGCTCCGTTTTTGTTTTTTGGGAGGAAGAGACCGGCGAAGCTTCAAGCCGGTCGGCGCGCCATTGGCGCGGCGGCTAAGCTACGGAAAAACCTGACGATAAATCGGCTGGCACGTGGCCATGGGTGGGCCATTCGTGGGCACCAAGCGGCGACTTCGCGGCGGTAGTCTGCGGCGGCGTGTGGGCCGCCCGGCTTTCAACCCCGAAAGCGGGATAAATCCCACCATTCTCTTCAATCGGCGGTTAGCCCGGCCCGGACGACAATTGGGCGATCAGTAGTGCGGGGAGAAAACGATCATGACCGAGCATCCCGACCAATGGGAATTGGACGTCATTCCGCCCCTCCGCTCGATCACCATCATTTTGGACGTCAGCCCGCCCGAACTCGAGCTGGCCGTCGCGACCAGTGGCGCTTCGCTTTGTCCCGCCATGATGAGAGCTATCGTCGCCGCCATGGTCGTCGATGCGACATCACGCGACGCGCAGCCCTAAGCCCTCGCCTCGACGCTATCGGCGCGAAAGTCTCCGCTTGTTGGCCCTGACATGGCTGCGATAGCGGCGCATCACCCGTTCGACCGAGACGCCTGCGGCTAGACTGCCGGCGGCCTCGGCGAAGGCGAAGCCCTTCTCGGCGACCATGCGCTGCGCCTCGAGATGGCCTTGCGGGCCGCCAAGCGCGAGCTTCATCAACCGCAAGCCCATGACCTCCTGCGTCTCCTGACAAAGACGCACCGTATCGGCGGCGAATTTCATCCAGGCTGTGAACATGAGATCCCCCCCAAAGAGCGCCCGGCTGCGCGCACGCGGCCGAGTCATGATGGGAACGATTATACCGGAAGGCGCACTGCGCTATTGGAATTTTAGCGCTGCGCCGAGCCGAGACACCGGCTCGCGGTCTTGCTCCAGAACAGGCTGCCTTGGCCCTGATAATCGACGACGGTCTGACTGTTCACGTCTCTCGCGACGATATAGGTCCTGAGCGCCGCCAAGCCGCTCGCCGACAATCCCATCCGTCGCAAGGCACAGCAATTGGCCTCGATCTCATCCCTGTGCCCGTTGTGATGGCAGCATTCGTGCTGCCTGACGAAGGTTTTGAAATAGGCGGGAGCCGTGTTGTAGCGGCTGTAATAGATGATCTGAGGCCGCCCCGTCGCGCGATCATGCGTCGCCTCGGCAAAGAACCGCCTCGGGTGGCTCAATCCCGTGCGGTAGACCTCCTGGACCGACTGACTCTGCCCGGTCTGGCTGTTGACACCGAGACATGCGCCCGCAACAGCCGGCGTGCATGCGCATATAAATAGGATCGAGGCGGCGAAACAGAGCCTCATCGCCCCGTTGTACTGCCGGCGTTGCCGAGCACGGGTTAACGCCGGCCGGGCGCGATGAGCGAGGGCTGCGCTGTTTTTTTTAGTGGCTCTAGCAGGCGCCGGGCTCGCGCTTGTTAATCACCTTCGCTCGGAAAGCCACGGAACCGCGCCGCCTGGTGGCGCCAATCTCATCCGCGCGAGCGGGACGCGTCAGTTCTTGGCCTGCGCGGCGTCCCACTCTTTGATCGCGTTAGTCAATATCGTGTCGAAGCTGCCGTCGGTTGTCATCTCGGCAATGGCCTGGCCAAACTTCTCAGCCAGAGCGGTGCAGGGCGACTTCTTGGAGAAGGCGACGAACATCTCGGCGGTGAGCAGCGCCTGGTCCAGGAACTCGACCTCGTCCTTCACCCCGGCTTTGGCGGCTTCGGCGAGACCGGGATAGTAACCGGCGATCAGATAGTCGGCCTTCCCTGACAAAAGGTCCTTGAACGCGTCGTCGATTCCTTCGGCGCGGGCGACGTCGAGCTTGTCCTTGATGAAGGCGTCAAACTCGGTGCCATAGCTCTCACCCTGATTGGTGACGCCTTTCTTGCCGATCAGGTCGTCCTGGCCCTTGAACGGGAATGCCTTGCCCTTGGCAACGAAGATCGCCACGTCGTCGAACATGAAGGCGGGCTTGACATAATCCAGATATTTGGCCCGCTCGTCGTTGTAGTAGATACCGAAGATCATGTCGGCCTTGCCGTCGCGGGCGGCGGCCTGGGCATCGGCCCAGTTGCCCATGAACTTCGACTGAAGTGGAACATTGAGCTTCTTGGCGATGGTCTCGACCAGCATGGGTGCGGCGCCGACCAGGGCGTCACCCTGTTGGAACGCAATCGCCGGATATTGCGGGTGTCCGGTCGCCGTGATCTTGGCGCAGTCGTCGGCGGCGAAGGCGGCGGTGCTCGTGAGCGCCAGGGCCACGAACACGCTCAAGCAGAGAAGTCTCTTCATGGTCAACGTTCCTTGTTCTTGGTCGGGGTGGGGCACGGCAGGGGCGCGCAAAGTCCGGCTGGAGACAGCCGCTGAGGACGCTCTTCTCTACCGCCCTTTCATCTGCGCCTTGATCTTATCTACATCCGCTTGCGAGACCTTTCCGGCCTGAACCAGCGCCTGCACGCAAGCGGGCGACAGAGACGGGCCCGCTTT
>DASWJG010000112.1:0-19802 GCA_036397315.1 Methyloceanibacter sp.
GGCGTTATGATGGGCGCGGGCGCCAAGATTCTCGGCAACATCAAGGTCGGCGACTGCGCCAGGGTCGCGGCCGGAAGCGTTGTGCTCAACGACGTGCCCCCGCGGCGGACCGTGGCAGGGGTGCCGGCCCGCGAGATCGGCTTCGCCGGGTGCGAAGAGCCCGCGCTGGCCATGGATCAGATGTTCGTGGGCGATGACGACGCAAGCCGCAGCTAGCAGCCGGCAGCAACAGGGAAGCCCGCTGGTGCGGGCGTCGGGGAGGCAGCGGTGACACGGGACGAAATCCTCAAGCTCGAACACTACCTCAAGAAGATGTTTCGCCTGCCTGACCTTCAGGTGCGGCAACGCCCGCGCAAGGAGGACTCAGCCGAGGTCTATATCGGCGAGGAGTTCATCGGCGTCCTCTTTCGCGACGACGATGAGGGCGAGATCGCCTATCAGTTTCAGATGGCGATCCTCGATTACGACCTTAAGGACTAGTCGAGTGCCGTTCCGGCACGCTCGTTAACTACTTCTTTAGAATTCATGCAGAGGGCCTGCCCCCCTGGCTAGAGTGCTCCCCAGGTGACGAGCACGGCGGGGGGTCCCCGATGCAATCCCTGGCAATTTATCTTTACGTGATGGCTGTCGGCTTCGTCGCGGCCGGCATGCTGGCGAGCTTCGTTCAGCTCGTCTTGGGCGAGCCGATGCGCTTCGGCATGGAGCCGAACTCGATCCTCGCCTCAATCGGCGCCGTGCTCCTGCGTGTGCTTGCCGGGCCTGCCATTCTCATGCGCAACGCGTGGCGGGGCTTGAAGCTCCAGGCCCGCCCGAAGATCTGGTTCGGCGTTTCCGCGGCCATTGCGGCCGTCTGGAGCCTGTTCTCAGGGGCGTTGCTGCTCGATCTGATCTTGAAGCTCTAGCGCGCTGTCAGCCCGCAAAAAAGAGAGCCGGCCTCTTGGGGAGGCCGGCTCGAGTAAAGGCCCGGTGGGGTCGGGGATGGGTGGGGGGATGGTCACCGGGCCTTGTAAACTGGGTGTCGAAAACTCCTGCTAGTGGCTGTTAGAGGCTGAAATCGCGGTTTGCGGCGCGGTGTCCGGCGGCAAGAGCGAGATCCACACCAGCGGATTCTTCTCGGACTGCCGCTTGACGAAGGTGTAGGGCGTTTCGGCCCAGCGCACGACGTCGCGGCGCTTGTTGTCGAGAACGAAATCGCCGCCGTCGGTGCGCACCGTCAGCACGGCGTGGCCTTCGTTGTTCTCGTCGCGGACTACCGTGATCAGTAGCGTGCTCTCAGGAAATCCGCGCTCGACAAGCATGCGGCGCTTGAGCAGCACGTAATCCTCGCAATCGCCTTTGTTGGCGGCCGGGTAAGTCCACACTTCCGGCTTGCCGTAAAGCTCGATATCGGTGATGGGAGCGACGGCCGTGTTCACGGCGCTGTTCACCTCCTCGATCTCCTGGAATTTCGCGGCAGTGAGCTGGATCCGGTCGGCGAAGCGGCGCCCTGGGCGGCACTCGGCTTGGTATTCCCGGCAAAATGTCACGTAGCCGACCGGCGGCAAGGTATCGCCGAAGGACGTCATGAACGCGACTTTCTGCACGTGTGGCGTCGACACCAGGCTGATCGCACGATCATTGGTGGCATCGGCCGGCATGGACGAAATAAACATCAAGAAGGCAGAGCCCACGACAAACTGTTTCATTGCACCCCCCGTATTCTTGAGGGGCACTATCTCAGAGAGACTTTGAGATCCCGATAAGAGAAGAGATCGCTTTGAAGTAGTATTGGTAGGGGTTTTTTAGTGAGGACTACTCAAACCTGAACGTTCTGGCATTAGCTAAAATTTTAGCTAATCCGGGAACAAATCGTGTTTCCGCGCCCAAAGCGGGCGCATGCCGCGCCGGCGATCATCTCTCAAGAGGGCGGGGCTGTCCTAGCCGAAGCTGCGGGCGAGGCTGTCGGGATCCTGAAGCTCGACGAACTGAAGGGCTATGCCCTGCTCGTGGTGGCGCACGACGCGGCCGCGCATACGGCCGAGAATGACCACCGTGCCGGTGGGCGGCTTTACGGCGCAGGCGACCGAAGCGCCGCTCAACGAGACGTCGATCACCCGGCAGTTATGCACGTCGCCGTTCGGCAGGATCAGCTTGGAGGCGTTGATGCGGGGCACGACGCGCTCGTGCTTGCGCTCCTCGCCAAGCCCCAGGCTCTTCTGGTTGACGAGCCAGGTCAAAAGATTGGCAATGCGTTCTCGCTTATAGAGGCTCGCCAGAATGCGCACGGCAAAGCCTCCCTCGAAGGCGCGCACCACGATGCCCTCGATGCGGCCGAGATTGTCGAGATAGGCCACAATGCGCTCGCCAGGTTCGCAGGCCACGGGCGCCAGCATGGCCATCCCGCCTGCCGACATGTTGATGACCTGGCAAGGATATTCCTGTTTGTCTTCGCGCATGAAGCGGCCGAAGACAGTCACCGGCACCCGGCGGTGCCGGCGGCGTTCCGGCACGATCTTGGCAAGCGGCCGGTGCATCCTGCGCTCAAGGAGCCGCTTCCCGCGTTCCGTCAGGGACTCTGCGGAGGTTTGATCCTCGATTGTGGGGACGCTCATCCTGCCGCCGGGGTTGCGTGGCATAAAAATGGCAAATTCACGGGCACGCTAGGCCGATCTCGGTTAAGGAACGGCTAAGCTTTCGCCCCAAAACGATAATTATCCGTAGGCGTCCTTGTTGCGCGGCTAATCGCCTTCGCCCAGGCCGCCCTCCAGGACGCGGAAGCGCCGCCTGGCGAGGCGTATGACGTCGGCGCCGCCTGGCGCCATGAACCCCGGGACCCCATCAGGCCAATGCGTGTTGAGCTCGATGATCTCCTGGCGCAGCAGCGGTTCGGCGCCGAGCCAAAAGGGCGGTTCGATCGCGGTGATGGCGCCGAGAATGCGATTGATTGCCTCGCCGGTATGGATCAACGGCAACAGCACGAACTCAAAGTTCGCCTGCCGGTTGGTGTGCGAATAGGCCTTGAAGCGGCCGTATCCGACGGCGGCATCGGCGAACACGGTGCGGAGCAGGGAGGCGACGGCGTCGCGGTCGGCGTCTTCCCACAAGCTCAACAGGTCCGCGCCTCGGAGCTCGCGCCCAAACTGCTCGCAAATCCTCGTGCCGGCAAGGCGGAAGCGGTGGCCGAGCAGCCCGACGCCTTCGGCAATGAAGGTCTCGGGCAAGAGGGCGGCGATCCTGGCCGGCTCGATCTCGAAGCGGCGCGGCGCAACGCGGCCATTGCGTACGCGATCCCAGTACGCGTAAAGCTGCCTGCTCGTTGGCTGCTGCATTACCCCACCCGACCCTAAACGCTACACCGTACCCAAACGCGCGCCCAACCTTCCGCCAAGCCAAGGTAAACATCCCTCTTTGGCACAAAGGCTGAGCTTCCAATGCTCATGGACCAACAAAGCAGGGAGTGTGCCAGCGCTAGGGAAGCGGCGCGCGCTGCGGGCGCTTGTCGGTCATTATGGTTGCCGCGGGCGGATGTGAGCGCTTTTCGAGAGCTTCTCAGCCATGGCAACGACTGAACCGGTCCTCAACGTCCCCCGCAGCGTGGCAGGCGTCGCGGCGCTTCTGATCGGCGTCCAATTCGTCAGAGGCCTCTTGCCCGATGAGTTGGATCTCACGCTGCTGCTCGCGCTGGCGTTCATTCCGGCGCGCTATAGCGGCGCTGCGCTCGAGCTTCCTGGGGGATATCTCACCGCGGTGACGTCATTCGTGACCTATATGGTGGTACATGCCGGGTGGCTGCACCTCGTGGTGAATTTGCTGTGGATGCTCGCCTTCGGCAGCGCCGTGGCGCGCCGCATGGGCGGTCTCAAGTTTCTCTCCTTCTCGGTGCTGTGCGGCATCGCCGGAGCGTTCACGCATCTGCTCTTCCACTATGGCGATATGGCGCCCGTCGTCGGGGCTTCGGCGGCGATCTCGGGTCAGATGGCGGGCGCGCTCAGGTTCATCTTCGGGGCGCGGCGGCTTCCAGGGCAGCGAACTCCCGATTTTGTGGGCGCGCCGCTGATGAGCCTCGGGCAGACCTTGAGCGACAAGCGCATCGTCGCCTTCCTCCTCTTCTGGGTGGCGCTTAACGCCTATTTCGGCCTCAGCGCCGTCAGGATCGCCGGCGAGGAAGGCGGGATCGCCTGGGAGGCCCATATCGGCGGGTTTCTCTGCGGTTTGCTCATCTTCGGCGCCTTCGACGAGGGCAAGCCGGTCGAGGACGAGCCCCGTCTCGCTTAGGGGGCCGGAATTCTGCTGCAACTTTCCAGGTCTCTTGCGCGTCTATCCGGTCCGGGACAGAATGTCGCAGACAACGGGGCCGCAGTTCCCGGGCTGGAGGAGACGCGTATGAACGTCGCTGCAATTCTGAAGCAGAAGGGCAGGGAGGTCTTTACCACCGCGCCCGACACGACGCTGCACGATATCGCCAAGCTGCTCGGCGTTCACCGCATCGGCTGCATCGTCGTAACCGGATCGGACGGCAAGGTCATCGGCATCGTGTCTGAACGCGACATCGTGCGCGAGATCGCACGAGCCGGGTCCAAGGTGCTGAAAGACCCGGTCGAGACCTGCATGACCAAGGCGGTGGTGACCTGCCGGGAATCCGACACCATCGACAGGCTGATGGCCGAGATGACGGCACACCGGTTCCGCCACATGCCCGTGGTCGAGAGGGGCCGGCTGATCGGGCTCGTCTCGATCGGTGACGTGGTGAGGATGCGGATCGCGGAAGCGGAGATGGAAGCCGCGGCGATGCGCGAATACATTGCCACGGGCTAAGCGGATCTAGGCGGCGAGCGCCCGAACGGCAGCCTTGATCTCGTCGATCTGCTTCTCGGCCGCTCGCTCGCCGAGCTCAATCGCCTCGTAGGCGCGGTGGAAATCGAACAATCCGAAGTCGCCCAGCTTCGGCCCGATGGTGATGTCGGGCGGGTCGCCGGCGAGCCGCGACCGCGCGATGCGGTCCTGAGTGATGTGGATGGCGTCCATCATCACCGCCGACATGCCGGGCGCGCCGTTGCTTCGGCCGAAAATCTGCCGATGCAACAGATGAACGGCCGCGCGGCCGTTGCTGCCGACAAGCTCAGCCCCGTCGGTGGCCAACGAGGGTTCGGGTAAGGCTTCCTGATCGTGGATCACGGCGCCTTTGCTGAAGACGTCGTTACTGAGATTGACGGCGATGACGATGCGGGCGCCGAGCGCGCGGCACACCGAGACCGGGATCGGGTTGACCAGCGCGCCGTCGATCAGCCAGCGGCCGTTGATCTGCACGGGCCGGAAGATGCCGGGCAGCGCGAAGGACGCTTGCAGCGCATTCACCAGGCTCCCCTTGTTGAGCCACACCTCGTGCCCGGTGCCGAGCTCGGTGGCGACCGCCACGAACTTCCGCTCCATTTGCTCGATGGTGAAGTCGCGCAGATGGTGCTCGAGCCGCTCGTTCAAGCGCTGGCCGGTGATGAGACCGGAGCCCGCGAAATTGATGTCGAGGAAGCCGAAAAGGCGGCGGCGGGTCAGGGCGCAGGCGAAGTTTTCCAGCGCATCGAGCCGGCCGGTGATGTAGCAGGCGCCGGCCACCGCCCCGATCGAGGTGCCGGCAACGATGTCGGGCTCGAGCCCCGCGGCGATCAGGCTTTTCAGCACGCCGATATGGGCCCACCCGCGGGCCGCACCGCCGCCAAGGGCGATGCCAATCGTCGGTCGTCCGGTACTCACCATGGTCAAGGCCCAAGCCGGAGAGGGTCCGGCCGCTCCTGGGCCGCACACGACCATCCTTGGACTTCAACCGGCATGGCCGAATGCGACGATCTAGCCGCGGAGTATATTACTCCGAACTCTTTAAGGTTCTCTTTGCGGCACCAGCATGACGGTAGACGGCCTCCGGGTCGAACTGTCGCTCCGCGTCAACGAAGCTGAGCGACACGCTGCCAGGCGCGGCACCGAGCGGGATCACCCGATAGAAGCAGGTTCGGCGCCCGGTGTGACAGGCCGCCTCGGCCCCAGCCGTCTCGACCTTCAGCCAGATCGCATCCTGGTCGCAGTCGGTGCGCATCTCGACGACGCGTTGAGAGTTCCCGCTCTCCTCGCCCTTGCGCCAGAGGCGGCCACGCGACCGCGACCAATAATGCGCTTCCCCGGTTTCGATGGTGCGGGCAAGCGCCTCTTCATTCATGTAGGCGAGCATCAACACCTCGCCGGTCCTGGCGGAAGTGGCGACCACGGGCACGAGGCCTTCGGCGTCGAATCTCGGCGCGAAGACGGTGCCTTCCTCGCTTTCGGGCTTGTTCTTAGGGGCAGGGAAGCGGGCAGCGTTGCTCACCGCGATATGTCCTTCGCGGCCGTTTCCGTCAGCCGCGGCCGCGCTCGGTCGCAAGCATCATGAAACGCGCCTGCTGCGCCGGATCTTCTTTGAAGATGCCGGTGAACTGGGTGGTGATGGTGGCGACGTCGGGTTTCTTCACGCCGCGGATCGACATGCATTGATGCACCGCCTCGATCATCACCGCGACACCCTTCGGCTTCAGCGCCTTGTCGATGGTCTCGGCGATCTGCGCGGTCATGGTCTCTTGCGTCTGCAAGCGGCGCGCGAACACGTCCACCACGCGGGCAAGCTTGGAGATGCCGACCACCCGGTCGGTCGGAAAATAGGCGACATGCGCCTTGCCGACGAAGGGGATCATGTGATGCTCGCAATGAGAGTGGAGCTCGATGTCGCGCAGCATGACAATGTCGTCATAGCCAGCCACCTCGTCGAAGGTGCGCGACAGCACCTCGAGCGGATCCTCGCGATAGCCCGAGAAGAACTCGTCATAGGCCGACGTGACGCGGCGCGGGGTCTCACGCAAGCCCTCGCGGTCGGGATTGTCGCCGGCATAGGCGACCAGAGTGCGCACGGCCTCCTCGGCCTCCTCCCGCGACGGGCGCAGAATGCCGGGTCCGCGGCCGATCTCGGCTTGCGGCCGCGTCCTGAGTTTCTTAACCGTGGCGTCCATGAGATACGAAGCTTTCCTTGTCTGGCTTAACGCCTAACGGCCATGGGCCGTTTCGGGCCTTCACTTGGGATAGTATAGCGTGCTCGTCAACAATCAGGTTGCGGTCCTTGCCTCCCCGCCCTCTCATTCTTAAGCCCGGCTGCATATATAATGCGTGATTTCTGCCTGCAAGGCGAGCCCGGCCTGACCGAGACAACGCATGACATTGCCTGACGACATCTATAGCCAAAGCATCCTCGAACTTGCCGCCGCCATGCCGCGGACGGCAAGGCTTGCCGCGCCTCAAGCCACGGCAAGGGCCCATTCGAAGCTCTGCGGCAGCACCGTCACGGTCGATCTCGCCATGGAGGGCGACATGGTGACCGACTATGGCCAAAGCGTGAAGGCTTGCCTTCTTGGCCAGTCGGCGGCTTCGGTGATGGGCCGCGAGATCGTCGGTTCGACCGCGGCGGAATTGCGCGCGGTGGGAAGCGCCATGCGGAGGATGCTGAAAGAGGACGGCCCGCCGCCGCACGGCAAATGGGGCGACCTGGCCGTGCTCGAGCCGGTGCGCGACTACAAGGCCCGCCATGCCTCGACCCTTCTCGTGTTCGACGCGGTGGAGGACGCCATCTCCCAGATCGAGGCCAAGCGGGCTGCCGAAGCCAAGGCTCCGCGCTCGGAAGAGCATGTCTAAGACGATCCGGGAGAGCGAGGGCAGCGTGCCGGGCGGCGCGCGGATTGCAAGGGCGTTGCTGCTTGCCCCGATTGCCCTCTATCGCCTCACCATCTCGCCGCTGCTTGGCGTGAACTGCCGGCATGTGCCGTCCTGCTCAGACTATGCGCGCGAGGCCGTCGACACGAACGGGGCGTGGAAGGGCGGCTGGCTCGCGCTGTCGCGGATCTGCCGCTGCCATCCTTGGGGCAGCCACGGCTTCGATCCCGTGCCCGACCTGAGAGACGAGCGCCATCCCTTTGCGCCCTGGCGCTACGGCCGCTGGCGCATAAACCCCCGTGACGCGGTAATCGATTCCCGCTAAAAGCACGCGCACGATCAATCCATCTTACCTGCGCTGGTACGCAGGAGTGAGAGGAGCAAAATTCATGTCGCAAGTCTCCCTGACATTTCCCGATGGCGCCAAGCGCGAGGTGCCGGCCGGCACCACCGGCCTCGATGTGGCAAAGTCGATCTCGCCGTCGCTGGCCAAGCGCACCGTGGCGATGAGCCTCGACGGCAAGCTTGCCGACCTCGCGTCTCCCATCAGCGCCGACGCCGCGATCAAATTCCTCGCGCGCACAGATCCCGAGACGCTCGAGCTGATCCGCCACGACGCCGCTCATGTGATGGCCGAGGCGGTGCAAGAGCTATATCCCGGAACTCAGGTCACGATCGGGCCGGTCATCGAGAACGGCTTCTACTACGACTTCGCGCGCGACGAGCCCTTCACGCCCGAAGATCTTCCCAAGATCGAAGCCAGGATGCGCGAGATTATCGCGCGCGACTCTCCCTTCTCCTGCGAGGTGATGGACCGGAAGGCGGCGAAGAAGCTGTTCGCCGACAAGGGCGAGGTCTTCAAGCTCGAGCTGATCGACGCGATTCCCCAAGGCGAGCAGATCAAGATCTATTCGCAACGCGAGTGGCTCGATCTCTGCCGCGGGCCGCATATGACCTCGACCGGAAAGGTCGGCAAAGGCTTCAAGCTGCTCAAGATTGCCGGCGCCTATTGGCGCGGGGATTCGACCAAGCCCATGCTCCAGCGCATCTACGGCACGGCCTTCGCCAGCGAGGAGGACCTCAAAGCCTATCTCACGCAGCTCGAAGAGGCGGAGAAGCGCGACCACCGCCGTTTGGGCCGCGAGATGGACCTGTTCCACTTCCAGGAAGAGGCTCCGGGCGCCGTGTTCTGGCATCCCAAGGGCTGGGCGCTGTTCACGGCGTTGATCGCCTATATGCGCCGCCGCCAGAACGCGTGGGGTTATGTCGAGGTGAACTCGCCCGACATGATGGAGCGCAAACTGTGGGAGCAGTCCGGCCATTGGGAGAAGTTCGGCGACCTCATGTACGTCACCGAGACCCCTGACGAGCGCATCTACGCCTGCAAGCCCATGAACTGCCCCGGCCATGTGCAGATCTTCAAGCACGGCCTGAAGAGCTATCGCGACCTGCCGTTGCGCATCGCCGAGTTCGGCAAGGTGCATCGCTACGAGCCGTCGGGCGCGCTGCATGGACTGCTGCGCGTGCGCCATTTCACCCAAGACGACGCGCATATCTTCTGCACCGAGGAGCAGATCACCGAGGAATGCGTGCGGCTCAACGAGCAGATGCTCTCGATCTATCGCGACTTCGGCTTTACCGATGTGCGCATCAAATTCTCCGACCGCCCCGCCAAGCGGGTCGGCGCCGACGCGGTGTGGGACAAGGCTGAGGCCGCGCTCAAGCGCGCGGTCGAGGCGGCCGGTCTCGCTTACGAGCTGAACCCGGGGGAGGGCGCCTTCTATGGGCCCAAGCTCGAATATGTGTTGCGCGATGCGATCGGGCGCGACTGGCAGTGCGGCACGATCCAGGTCGATCTCAATCTGCCGGGGCGGCTCGGGGCGTTCTATATCGGCCCTGACGGCGAGAAGACGCTGCCGGTGATGATCCACCGCGCCATGTTCGGGTCGCTCGAGCGATTCACCGGCATCCTCATCGAGCATTATGCCGGGCATCTGCCGCTGTGGCTCGCGCCGGTGCAGGCCGTGGTCGCTACCATCGTGTCGGATGCCGACGTCTATGCCGGCGCGGTGCTCGAGGCGCTCGTCAAAGCGGGCTTGCGCGCCGAGGCCGATCTCCGCAACGAGAAGATCAATTACAAGGTGCGCGAGCATTCGCTCGCCAAAGTGCCGGTGCTGCTCGTGGTGGGCAAGCGCGAGGCCGAGGAGAGGACGGTCTCGGTGCGGCGGCTTGGGAGCCAGCAGCAAGAGGTGATGTCGCTCGATGCCGCGCTCCAGATGCTTTCCGACGAGGCGGTTCCGCCTGATTTGCGCGGCGAGCCAAAACGCGAGGCGGCTTGAGATTCAAGAACCGCCTTTTCCCGCCACTCTTTGTCATGCACGCGAAAGCGGGCATCCAGTAACCCCGGCGCTCGCGAGCAAACTGAGGGCGGTGGTTACTGGATCGCCCGGTCAAGCCGGGCGATGACAGGTAAGTATTAAATGGACTCAGCACCTGCAATTCTGACCATCGGGCATTCGCGGCATCCACTCGAGCGGTTCATTGCGCTTCTCCAAGAGGCGCAGGTCACAGCCCTCGCCGATGTGCGCTCGGCCCCCATGTCGCGCTTTTCGCCGCATTTCAACAGAGGTGCCTTGGCAGCGTCGCTTGCCGCGCAAGGCATCGACTATGTCTTTCTGGGGAAGGAGCTCGGCGGGCGTCCCGCACGGCAGGAGATGTATACGCAAGGCCGGGCGGATTACGAGAAGATGGCCGCCTCACCGGAATTTCGCGTTGGCCTGGCGCGGCTGACGGGAGCAGCGGAGCGGCACCGGGTCGCGGTGATGTGCTCCGAGGCTGACCCTCTCGATTGTCACAGGTGCTTGCTCGTCGGCCGCGCGTTAGCCGGCGGAGGGATCGATGTCGGTCACATCCTAGCGTCCGGCGCCGTCGTCACCCATGCGCAGGCTGAAGACCGTCTGCTCGATCTCGAAAATCTTGCTGAAGCCGGTCTGCTGCTGCGGTCTCGCGACGAGCGGCTGGCGGAGGCCCATCGCTCCCGCTGCCGCAGGGTTGCCTATGCGCGGGCGGGCAGCGGCTAGCGCGACGATGGGCGGAGCAGGATACCGGGATTGATCAGAGGGGCATTGGGGTCGGCAGGCGCCGTCGGCGAGAAGCCGTCGAAGGCGGCTCCCACGTTGGGCGAGGGAGCTTGCCCATCGCCCGCCACGACTCCGCCAGCGGGTGGAGGCGGGAGCTCGGGCGGATCGGTCAGCGCCTTGAGGTCCTCCGGCGAGGTCGGCCCATCGTCGACGACCACCTCGACCTGCTTGGCGTCGCCCGCCTCGATCGAGAACTTGCGCGTATAGCTCAAGCCGGCATGGTCGGCGACCACGGCGTAACTGCCCGGAGCCAGGATGTGGGTCGGCAGCGCGCCAGCGTTCTCCTTCACCACGTCGCCGGCCGAGGTGAGGATGGTCCATTTCGTGTCGGCGAGCGCCTCGCCGCCGAGCGACTGAACGAGCTTGAAGGTCGTCTTGGACCCGGTTTGCTTGATGGTTGCTTCGGTGACCTTGCCCGGCTCGACCGTCACGTCAACCCCGACGGTCGCGTTGGCGTCGCCATAGAGGCTTTCGATGCGATAGGCCCCGGCATTGAGCCTGACGACCAGGCCGGGCTTGGCGTTGTGGAGGATCTTCTGGCGATTGCCGAACTGATCCTCCTCGTCGGAAAGGATGTCGAATCTGACGGCGCCCTCCGGCAGGGGCTCGCCGCTGGGGAGCAAGGCGGCAAGCTTCAGGCCCCCGGTGTTGAGCACGAAGGTCTCCTCCAGCGAGCGGCCGCTGTCCACTTTGATCTTCTTGGTGAGATTGGAAAGGCCGTAAGCTGCATTGACGAGATATTCGCCGGGAAGCAGCGCCGCCGTCGGGTTCGCCTCGCGGTGCGTGCTGAGGAGTTTGTAGCCGCCGCCCTCAGGTGAAGTCTTCGATGCATAGACGCGCCACGTGAGCCCGGTTTGCAGTTTTGGTCCTGCCTCGGTGATGAGGGCTTTGAAGGTCACGGGGACGGGGAGCTGAATTTGCGGCGCAGGCGCCGCCGCGATCTTGGCGGCGGGCGGGGGCGCCGGCGGAGCGATCGGCACGGATTGGACGAGATTGACGGGAGGCGCTTCCGGCGCGGCGGCGGGTGCGGGCCGGGCGAGCATGGTGGTCTCGCCGGGAGGAGGCGATGCGGATTTGTGCACCGCCGTTTCGCCGGCTGGTTCCGGAGCTTGTGCGGGCGCTGCTTGAGAGGGCTTCGCCGCCGATTGAGGCTGCGGCTCGGACGCCACGCTTTCGGCTTCCGCCGGGATCGGCGCGACCGGTGGCGCGGCTCGAGCGGGCGCTGCATCGAGATCGATGGGCTGGGCGGTGGCCACCCCTGCCGGCAAGGGGGAGGCCATCGCCGGCAGGGCGGCGGTCCCCTCAGCCGCGACCACTTGAGGGGCAGGCGCACCCGGCGTAACGATAGCGTCGAGCACGGTGGCGAGGCCTTGCTTGAGCTCGGCCGCATTGGTCGCGGCGACGAAGGTTCCGCCGGTCGCCCCGGCGACACAAGTCAAGGGCTTGAGCTCATCGGGCTTGTCGTTGAAGCCGATCACGTGGATGCGGAGGCTTTGCGACTTCTCCTTTAGCGCGACGGCCGTCGAGCAGATGTCGGCGTCGCAGGTATCGCCGCCATCGGCGATGAGGACGATATCGAACCGGCCTTGCGTTTGAGCGGCCTTGGCGGCGTCGCTCAAGGCGGCGGCAATGGGGGCCTGGCCTTTCGGCTTGATCTTGTCGAGGAGCTTGCTCTGCGACGCGAAAGTAAGCTCGCCAGGCTTCGCCAAGATCTCGCTGTCGGCGCAGTTCGACGCCTTGCGATGGCCGAAGGCGACGAGCCCGAACGATAGGCGACCCGCGTAACTTCCCAGCGCTTGGCCAAGCTCTGTCCGTACCGCCGCGAGCTTGCCGGTGCTCCCGATCTTCGCGTTCATGCTGCTCGAGGCGTCGAGCACGACGATCGCGGCGGGGGAGCTTGACGTGGCGGCGGGAGGGGGTGCGGTCTCGGCTACCGCGACGCCCGCTCCGAGAAGAGCGGCGGGCAAGAGCAGGAGCCTAAGCCCCGCGCAGCGTTTCCCCCGCATGGCGATCGCTCCGATAAGTCGGCCGCAAGCTGTTATACCCCGTTTCGGGTGCGCACAACGGGGCGAAAGTCCTTTGGGAATAAGGCCGATTTGGGGTGACTCGGCGGTTCATTTGCCCCTCCTGTCCGGGAGGGATTCCGGCATTGTTCGAGGTCCTTTTTCAGGATAGGGAACGCGACCTTTCACCACCCCCTCCCTTCGCGGCACATGACGAACCCAGCCATAGACCTCCTGCTTGCCCGTCGCTCGGTTTCCGCCAACGCTCTGGGAGAGCCGGGGCCGAGCGCGGCGGAGATTGAGCTGATCCTCAGGGCAGCCTCGCGCGTGCCCGACCACAAGAAACTCGTGCCCTGGCGCTTTCTCCTGTTCCAGGGTGAGGCGCGGGCCACATTCGGCAACGTCCTCGCCGAAGTCTGCCGCGAAGAGGAGACGGACCCGGGTGCCTTCCGGCTCGAAAACGAGGCGAAGCGGTTCTTGCGCGCGCCCCTGGTTATCGCCGTGATCTCGCGCGTGGTGAAGAACCCGGCAGCGCCGGAATGGGAGCAGATCCTCTCGGCCGGCGCCGCCTGCCAGAATCTCATCCTCGCCGCCACGGCGCTCGGCTACGGCGCGCAATGGATCACCGAGTGGTGCGCCTATAGCGAAGGGGTGCGCAAAGCGCTAGCGCTTGCCGAGAACGAGCGCGTCGCCGGTTTCGTCTATATTGGCACCGCCAAAGAGATGCCGGAGGAGCGGGAGCGGCCAACGCTTGGCGAGATCGTCGCGCCCTGGCGCCCTTGAGGTTGTGGCGTCGGGAAGGAGAGGGCTTAAGAGAGTTGCCATGTTCTACGACGCGATCGCCAATAATCATGGCCTTGCCCTCGATCCCTTCAAGGCGCTGGTCGCGCCGCGCCCGATCGGTTGGATCTCGACGCTCGGCAGGAATGGCGTGGTCAATCTTGCGCCTTACAGCTTCTTCAACGCCGTCTCCGAAGATCCGCATTTCGTGATGTTTGCCTCCGGCGGCCGCAAGGACAGTCAGCGCAATGCCGAGGACACCGGTGAGTTCGTCTGCTCGCTCGCCACCTACGATCTGCGCGAGGCGATGAGCCGGACCTCGGCCGCGGTCGAACCGGAGGTCGACGAGATGCGGCTCGCCGGGCTCACGCCCGCGCCATCGCGGCTCGTGGCGCCGCCCCGCGTGAAGGAGTCGCCGGTCGCTTTCGAGTGCCGCTATTGGCGCACCATCGAACTGCCGGGCCGGAACGGTGGACTAAGCGGCCACGCCATCGTGCTTGGCCAGGTCGTCGGCGTCCACATCGCCGACGAGGCGATCATCGGCGGCAGGGTCGATGTGACCAGGCTCAAGCCCATCGCCCGGCTCGGCTACGGCGATTATGCGGTGATCGAGGAGGTTTTCACTCTGCCGCGGCCAGGCGTGCGGGGCGCGTCTCAATAGCCGAACTGCTCCGACAGAATGCGCTCGGCAAGGGTGTGGCCCGGGTCGAACATCATGAAGATGTCGATGCCGCTTTCCTCCATTACCTCGACCTTGACCACGTCGCGGAACTCGGTGTGGTCGGCGACGGCGCTGACGGGCCGCTTATCGGGCTCGAGCACCTCGATGGTGACATGAGCGTCGTTGGGCAAGAGGGCGCCGCGCCAGCGCCGCGGACGGAACGGGCTGATCGGGGTGAGCGCCAGGAGCGGCGCGTTGATCGGCAGGATCGGCCCGTGGGCCGAGAGGTTGTAGGCGGTCGAGCCGGCCGGCGTCGACACCAGCACGCCGTCGCAGATGAGCTCGTCCATGCGGACCGTGCGGTCGACGGCGATCCGGAGCTTGGCGGCCTGATATATCTGACGGAACAGTGACGCCTCATTGATAGCAAGCGCCTCGTGCTTGGCGCCGTGCTTGTCGTGGGCCGTCATGCGCAAGGGGTGGATGACCGTGAGCTCGGCAAGCTTGAGCCGCTCCTTGAGGCTGTCCTCGCGGTAGTCGTTGAGGAGGAAGCCGACCGACCCGCGGTTCATGCCGTAGATCGGAATGCGGCTGTTGAGATGGCGGTGCATGGTTTGCAGCATCAGGCCGTCGCCGCCAAGGGCGACAATGGCGTCGGCCTCTTCGGCCGAAGCGTTGCCATAACGCTTGGTCAGCTCTTTCAGCGCCTCCTGCGCCTCCTTGGTCTCGCTGGCAATGAAGGCGATCTTATCGAAGCGGGGCATGATCATGTCGAGGCGCTTGGAGCGGACCTAAGAAGCGGGCACTATAAACGCGACCGCGCCCCGCAAATGCAAGTCCCTAGAATCGGCGGCGAATGGTGAATTCATGGCGAACGACGACCGGCCGGTCCTGATTTATACGACCTTGCCGAGCCTTGATGAGGCAAAACGGGTCGGCGACGCGCTCGTAGCGGCGCGGCTTGCGGCTTGCGTCAACATGTTTCCAGGCATGATCTCGATCTTCGAGTGGAAGGGCGCGCGGGAAGAGGCGAACGAGGTCGCCATGATCATCAAGACGCGTGCGTCCCTCACCGAGGCCGTGCTCAGAGAGACGAAGCGGCTCCATCCTTACGAGCTGCCGGCGCTGCTCGTGCTGCCGACGGAAGGCGGCAGCGCCGAATATTGCGGCTGGATCGCGAGTCAAACGCGAAGCCCAGAGCCCCGATGAGCGAAGAGGCTTTCGTCCTGGCCATCGATCAGGGGACGACGAGCACCCGCGCCATTCTGTTCGACCGTGAGGGCCGTGCCCGCGCCACGGCGCAAATGCCGCTCACGCAGATCTATCCCGCGCCGGGGCAGGTGGAGCACGACCCCGAGGAGATCTGGCGGTCCGTGCTTCACGTCGGCCGCGAAGTGCTGAGCGGGGTCGGAGCGAAATCGGTCGCCGCGGTCGGCATCACCAATCAGCGCGAGACCACTGTCGTGTGGGAGAGGGCGACAGGCAAGCCGCTCGCCAACGCCATCGTCTGGCAGGACCGCCGTACCGCGGACCTTTGCGCCGAGCTTGCGCAGGAAGGCTGGAGCGCCCATGTCGCGGAAGCGACCGGGCTCGTTATCGATCCTTATTTCTCGGCGACGAAACTCGCTTGGCTTCTCAGGAATGTGCCGAACCTCGAGGCCCGAGCGCGGGCCGGAGAGGTGTGCTTCGGCACGGTCGACAGTTTCCTCCTGTTCAGGCTTACCGGGGGCAAGCTGCACTTAACCGACGCGACCAACGCCGCGCGCACCAAGCTCTACGACATTAGGTCGGGGCGGTGGGACGAGCGATTGCTCGAGCGGCTCGGCGTGCCCCACGCCATGCTGCCCGAGGTGCGCGACACCCAAGGCGATTTCGGACACACGGAGCATGAGCATTTCGGCGCCGCCATCCCCATCAGAGGCGTTGCCGGCGATCAGCAGGCCGCGGCCTACGGTCAGGCTTGCTTCAGGCCCGGCATGCTCAAGGCGACCTTTGGCACTGGCTGCTTTGTGCTCGCCAACACGGGCGAGACGAAAGTGGCGTCGGCTACGCGCATGCTGTCGACCATCTTTCATCAGCTTGAGGGAAAACGGTGTTACGCCTTAGAAGGCGCCATCTTCATGGCCGGCGCCACCGTGCAGTGGCTCAGAGACAGTCTCGGCCTCATCGCCTCGGCGGCGGAGAGCGAGGCGTTGGCGCGGGACGCGGACCCCAATTCAGGCGTTTACCTCGTTCCCGCCTTTCAGGGACTTGGCGCCCCTTTCTGGGACGCAAACGCGAGAGCTGCCATACTCGGGCTGACCCGCGCCGCGTCAAAGGCCGATCTCGTGGCGGCCGGGCTCGAGGCGGTCGCCTTCCAGACCCGCGATCTCTTGACCGCCATGCAGCGGGACATGGTGCGAAGCCGCATCCCGGCGCCGTCCATTTTGCGGGTCGATGGGGGCATGACGGCGAACGCGTGGTTCATGCAACGGCTCGCCGACATTCTTTGCCAGAGGGTCGAGGTCGCGCTAAACCCTGAGACGACGGCGCTCGGCGCGGCCTATCACGCCGGGCAGGCCGCCGGCTTTTTCGGGGAGGCGGGAGAGCTCGAGAAGCTATGGGTGCCGGCGCGGGCCTTCGAGCCCAAAATGAGCGAGACCGAGCGAGAGGCACGCTATGGCGGCTGGCTCGACGCCGTCGCGAGGATAAGGTCGCAGGGCGCTCCCTGATCTCTGGCTGCCCGTCGGCTAGCCTGGGCATTAACCACGCGAAGCCTTCTCTCTCGAGCCGCGCGCCCGCCGTTAACCCCGGTGCATTCTTCTGTGTGCACCATCCGGCTGCGTGCTGGCGGCACGGCGCTTGCAGCCGCCCGATCATCATTTTCTTGGGAGGCGCCGGTGCGCAATCCGCCATCGCCTGAAGGGACGTTCAGCCGGGTCGCTCCAAAGACGCCTGCTCGCCCGCGCGAGCATGCCCGTTCCGTTCGCCGGGACATGCTGTTCAGAGAGACCTTGCGCGAGAGATGTGAGCGGGTCTTCTTCGGCATCGTCTGGTCGTTGCAACCGAAACGCTTCGACCGGCTGGTGCAGATCGCGCGCCTCTGGGCCTTGCGTCTGCTTAAGCCTGAGCCGGAGATTGCTGATCTGGCAACCAGGCCGGGAGCCGGCGATATTGTCGGGATCGCCAATGATCTCTCACTGCCGATCCTGCTTCGAGCCTATGCAGCGGGGCTTTTCCCGCACAGCCACTTAAACCCCCCTAAGTGGATCTCGCTGCCTGAGCGTTGTGTCCTTTTCTTCGACAACTTGCACATATCGAAGCGGCTCAAGCGTCTGATGCGGCAGGGCCGCTACACCGTCACCTTCGACCAGGACTTCGAGGGTGTGATCAAGGCCTGCGCCGGAAAGAGGGAAGGGCACTACGGCATCACTTGGATCACGCCGCGTATCATGCGTGCTTATGCCGCCCTGTTCGATGCGGGCTATGTGCATTCCTTCGAGGTGTGGAACGCCGAAGGCAAGCTCGTCGGCGGCGGTTATGGGGTGGCGCTCGGCCGAGTCTTCTCCACCGAATCCCAGTTCTCGCACGAGCCGAATACGTCGAAGATCGGCTTCTCGGTGCTCAATTGGCACCTCGCGCGTTGGGGCTATGTGCTGAACGACGGCAAAGGGTCGACGCCAACGATTCTCGACATGGGCTTTCGTCCAATCCCCAGGGCCGAGCTCCTACGCCTGCTCGCCGAATACGGGAAGGGTGGCGGCAGGCAGGGAATTTGGTCGGTCGAAGCGGGACCCGATGTGGTCGCCGGCTGGCGTGAGACGAACAGGCCCGAGGGCACGGGGCCTGACGCGGTCGCCACCGGGTGAGACCGGAGAGAACGGGTGGATGATATCGGCCGGTCTTTGCACAGCACAGCGTTGAGCCCACCCGCGGCGCAGCGTGGCGGCGACGATGGCCCTCGTCGGCGAGGCGCCCTGCGGCGTTGGGTCCTCGGCCTGCTGTGGAGCCTGAAGCCGCCGCGGCTTTACGGGGTGCCGGCGATGCTTGCCATGCTCGCCAAGCATTACGCTGGATTAGGGCTTCGGCCCGGCGCGCTCCCCGACCCCGCAAAGGCCTTGCGCCATCCCGACGGCCTTGCCGGCATCTGCACCGATATGAGTGTGCCCACGCTGAGAGCGGCCTATGCGAAGGGCCTCTTTCCTCTCGCTCATATCGGACCGCAGAAATGGTGGGCGCCCCCGGAGCGGATGGTCTCGTTTCCGGAGACCGTCCACATCTCGAAGACCACGCGCCGGCTGCTGCGTATCAAGCAATTCGAGGTGACGTTCGACACCGCGTTCGCCGCCGTCATGACGGCCTGCGCCGAGCCTCGCCCCGGGCGGATGCACGTGACCTGGATCAGGCCCGACGTCATAGAAAGCTATCAGGCCCTCCACGCCGCGGGGCTCGCTCACTCCGTCGAGGTTTGGGACCGGTCGGGGAATCTCGCCGGAGGATTGTACGGCGTTGCCATCGGCAAAGCGTTCATTACCGAGTCCATGTTTGCGCGACAGCCGGACGCCTCAAAAGTTGGCTTCGTCACGCTCAGCTGTCACCTGCAAAAATGGGGTTTCGTGCTGAACGATGGCAAGCGCGAGAGCGGCCATTTGAGCCGGCTCGGCTTCACCTTGATGCCGAGGGCCAAGTTCAATGCGCTACTGGCGCAAGCATGTGCCGAGCCGGGCAGGGAGGGCCGGTGGGCGGTCGACAAGACCATCGACGTTTCCCAATGGGACCCGAAGACAGGCGTAGCCTGAACCCTCGCGCGTAGCCTGACTCGATGGGTGGTTTGCCTGTTATAGTGCCGCCACACGATCGTCATAGAGTCCCGTGCCGGCATGCCTCACAAGGGGTAAGGAGAATCGCGCATGGTAATGGCTGCCATCGACTTCCAGCTTCTCGCCAATGCAGGTTTCCCTCCGGCCAGCTTTCAGTCGGGCGAGGTTGTCTTTATGGAGGGTGACAACGGCGACAAGATGTATGTGATCCGCTCGGGCGAGGTCGAGATCGAACGCAACGGCAAGATCGTGGAGAACTTATCGGCCGGGGGCATTTTCGGGGAGATGGCCCTCATCGACGGATCGCCGCGGGCCGCCACGGCGCGAGCCAAGACGGCTTGCGAGGTCGCCCCCATCACCGAGAAAAGCTTCCTGTTCCTCGTGCATGAGACGCCGTTCTTCGCCATTGCCGTGATGCGCGCGCTTGCCGATCGCCTGAGGCGCTCCCCGCCACAAAACTGACGTGTTGCGATTGGCTTTTGGGGCCCCGGCTTGCCATTGTGGCTGGCGCCAGCCATGATCGGGCGCCCATCAACCCCAAGCCTGCGCATTAGGCCCTTGTCCCTCCTCGCGAATCTGGCGCTCCGCCGCCCGCGCAATATCGAAGCGTCGACGCTCGGGCGCGACGCTATGGCGGGCGCCATCTCGGCGGTGGTGCAGATCGCCTATTGCATCTCTTTTGCCGCGCTCATCTTTACCGGCGACTTGGCCGGCGGTTTTT
>DASWJG010000113.1:0-4172 GCA_036397315.1 Methyloceanibacter sp.
GGCTCCACCAGGTCCGAGCCCGTGAGCGCCAGCGCACAGGCCCGCATCGCCGGGCAGCGGTGATGCTGGGAGGCCGCGATCAGCGAGATCGCCATGCACTCATCGGCGCAGAAGCCCGCGCAGCCGAAGGGATAATATTCGATCTTGCGCGAGGCCGTGGCGCGCACGGCCCTGACCCAGCAGGCAAGCTCGGTCACCGCGCGCTTTGCCCGTTCGGTGCCCAGCGCCCGGGCATATTCGTTCCACCCGTTCTCCCAGCAGGCGATGTCGCCGGTGTCGTAGCCCGCGAGCCAGCACCTGAAACCGACGCCGACCAGCCACTCCGCACCGCTTCTGGGCGGCAGGTAAGCCCGCTGCCCCGCTTTGCCACCAACCTGCCTATCGATCTTCTTGTAGAAGCTCATCGCTGCCCCCTTATGAGCTCGAACCGTCGTCGAAGCCGACTTTGTCGACGAGTTCGCTCGCCTTCTTGCGAAGTGCGGCAATCTCGTTGAGCGAGATCGGGTCCGGTGTGAAATCGCCCCAGGACTTGACCAGCGGAGACCAGGGCACGCCTTCCTTCACCGGATATTCGTTGTTCACGTCCGCATACATTTCCTGGCCCTTGTCTGACGCCAGGAATTCGATGAGCTTGACCGCGTTGTCCTTATGCGGCGCGTATTTCGCCACTACCGCGCCCGAGACGTTCACATGGGTGCCGCGATCGCCGGAGTTGGGGAAGAGCATGTTGACGGAGTTCGCCCATGCCTTCTGCTCCGGTTCCTTATCGTTCTTGAGCATGGCGCCCATGTAGTAGGTATTGCCGATAGCGATGTCGCATTCGCCGGCGTAGACGCCCTTGACCTGGAGCCGGTCGTCGCCGGCGGGCTTCCGCGCGAGATTGGCTTTCACGCCTCTGAGCCACTGCTCGGTCCAGTCCTCGCCGTGATGGGCGATCATGGAGGCGATCAGCGCCACGTTGTACACGTGCTGGCCGGAGCGGATGCAGATCTTGCCCCGCCATTTCGGATCGGCAAGCTCCTCATAGGTGATGGCGTCCTGCTTCACGCGTTCCTTCGAGGCGTAGACCACGCGGGCGCGGCGCGTCAGTCCGAACCACTCGTTGTCGGCGGCGCGATAGGCTTGCGGGATCTCGGCATCGAGCGTCGCCGAAGAGATGGGTTGCGCGATGCCGGCGGCGGTCGCTTGCGTGAGATTGCCGACATCGACGGTGAGCAGCACGTCGGCCGGGCTGTTGCGTCCTTCGGCCTGGATGCGCTCGATCAGGCCCTTCTCGGCGAAGATCACATTGACCTTGATGCCGGTCTCGTCGGTGAATTCCTTGAGCAGGGGATTGATGAGATAAGGCTGGCGGTAGGAATAGATATTGACCTCGCCGGGCTCTACGGCCTGAGCGTGAGCTGCGGCGAGGAGAGGGGCAAGGAGCGCAAGCGCTGACGCGCGCGCGAAGCCAAGTCGCATCGATTCCTCCAATGGCCGGGGTTCAAGGCCCCGGTATCGGACCTAAGATTTCACCCCTGGGCGGACGCCAAGAAGGTGCATTCCTTCGATTAGGGCTTGGGATTGGGCAGAGTCAACAAGAATATCGTAATCTAATAAACTTTAGAAGTCTTCTAATCTCTGGTGCTAAAGTATGCTTCATTGAAGCAATAAGAATATGTGCAGTGGTGCGGTGGTGTATTCAGCGGTAATCCTGCGAAGATGCTGCGCGGGGGCAGAAATTTCGCAGCTACACATAGATTATCGCTGCGGCCGTGCCAAGGCGCCCCAACTCACCCATCAGCCCGAGGTGAACAGCCGCTCGGCCGGGAAGATCACATCCGCCGAGGTCCCAACCCCGGGCTCGCTCGTCAGCACGAGGCGCGCGCGGTTGGCGTCGACCAGCGCCTTGGTGACGGGGAGACCGAGGCCCGTTCCCGTCTGCTTGCGCGGCGCGGTGTCGAGCTGGTGGAAGGGCTGCATGGCGAAGGTGATCTCATCCTTGGTCATGCCGACGCCGTTGTCGCGCACCCGCAAGCGAAGCTCGCCATCGACCAGGCTGCCCGACACGATCACTTGGCCGCCTTCCTTGGTGAACTTGATCGCGTTGGTGAGGAGGTTGAGAAGAATCTGCTTGAGCCGCCTCGGATCGGCGACGACGGTCGGCAGATCTTGTGCCAGCGAGGTCCTGAGCACGATGCGTGCGCGCTTGGCGAGCGGCTGCATACTGCCGGCGCAATCCTCGACGATCTCGGACACGTCGACCGCAGTGAAATTGAGATCGAACTTGCCGGCCTCGATCTTGGAGATGTCGAGGAGATCGTTGAGAAGCGAGAGAGCGTAGAGGCCGCTCTGATGGATGTCCTCGACATAGCCTTTGTAGCGTTGATTGGCGATGGCGCCGAACCGCTCCTGCAACATCAGCTCGGTGAAGCCGATGATCGAGTTGAGCGGGGTACGTACCTCGTGGCTGACCTTGGCGAGGAAGTCGACGCGCCCGGTCGCGGCGTCGGCCTCGAGCTTGGGCGTGTCCTCGGGCGCGGGCGTCGGCTCCGCCGATGATGGGGAGGGCAG
This sequence comes from Methyloceanibacter sp., assembly GCA_036397315.1. Classification (GTDB taxonomy): domain Bacteria; phylum Pseudomonadota; class Alphaproteobacteria; order Rhizobiales; family Methyloligellaceae; genus Methyloceanibacter. The sequence goes on from DASWJG010000113.1 coordinate 2,554, forward strand.
CGTCTCCTCATCGAGGCTTGTCTGGTCGATCAGGCGCAACAGCTTGACGTTCCCCTCGGCGTCGAGAGGGGTCGAGGCGAAGGCGACCTTCAGTCTGCGGCGCGAGCGGGTGAGCGCATCGATCGGGGCGCGGCGCTCGGCGCCATTCTGGTGGATGAGAGCGGCTCCGTCGGCAAGGACCGCGTCGAGGCCCCCGGCTTCGAGGAACTCTGACGCCGAGCGATAGCCGAAGGCATAGGCGAAGGCGTTGTTGACGTGGACGAGGACGCCTCTCACGAGGATGCCGATCGCCGCCGGCACCGCCTCGAGCAGAAGCTTCAGGCTCTGCGGTGTGAGAGCAAGCACCTCGGCCGGGTCGCTCGCGTTGGAAAACGCGGCCGAGCCCGGTCCGGGGAGCACCCGCCCCTCAAGCGCGCGGGCGATGTGCTCGAGGGCCTCACGGTCCCCTTCCAGCACCTGGCCGCGTCTTTGCAGTCTGAGGTCGGCCATAGCGGCCCCCAATAAGCAACCGGAGAGAGCTCGTTCAGGCGGCCCTTGGCGCAAGGGATTGGGCTAGGGCCACACGCCACGAACGCCCCAATCTTTGGGCGCTTGCTCGACTCATCCACTAAATTTAGGCGAATTCGGAGCTTTGCAAAGGGCCAAACCGGAAAGTTCGTCCACAGAGCTAAAAAAGTGCTGACGCCGCACTCTACGCCCTTGTCTTATCGCGGCGCAACAATTATATTGCAGTGCAACAAAAACAGTGCGGCGGACCCCCTAGCCGAATGGGCCAAACCCGCATTCCCCAGGCGAAATGATTCCAAGCAGAGGTGCTATTATGAGCCAGACCTATTCCCCACAAGCCGCCGCCGAGCAGGCGCGCGATAGCTTCCGTAAAGCCGCCAAAGAGTTCGAATCGTTCAAGCTCGACACCACCGTGCCGGAGAGCGTACGCGCTCTGGCCGAGAAGACGGTGAACCAGAGCCGCGAGGCCTATGAGCGCGGCAAGGATGCGCTCGAAGAGGCCATCGATGCCCTCGAGCGGTCCTTCGATGCCGCCGGCCAGGGTGCCACCGCCTTCAATCGCAAGCTCATCGATCTGGCCCAGCGCAACCTGAATTCCGCCTTCGACCTTGCCAAAAGCCTCGCCGGCGCCAAGAACCTCGCCGAGATCGTCGAGCTGCAATCGAGCTTCATCCGCCATCAGTTCGACGTGTTCGCCAATCAGGCGGGCGAGATCAGGGCGCTGACGAGCAAGATTGCCGCCGACACCGCCGAGCCGATCAAGAACCAAGTCGCGCGGTCCTTCGACGCGGTCAGGAAGGCGTAACGGCCTGACCCCCCGCGCATGGTCGCGGACAAGATCCGAGGGTAGTAGTAGCGTAGCGCGCAAAAGAAGGCCCGGGGTTCGCGTCCCGGGCTTTTTTCTTGGGCCGGGACCTTGTTCGTTCCGACTTTCTTCAGTCCTGCCGCTTCAAGCTCAAGAGCCCTGGCTGCCCCGCTTGCAACGGGTGCTGGCTCCGCTTAGGTTCGCCCCGAAGGCTTTGCAAATGCCGCTGTAGCTCAGTTGGTTAGAGCGCTTGACTGTGGATCAAGAGGTCGGTGGTTCGAATCCCCCCAGCGGTACCAAGCCCCAG
>DASWJG010000114.1:0-11135 GCA_036397315.1 Methyloceanibacter sp.
GCCCGACCGCCCTGAGCTTTGCACCTTCGCGCTTCCGGCCATCGTCGACCGCGGCGAGGTTACCGTGGCGATCGGCACCTCAGGCGCGTCGCCGGTGCTGGCGCAGCGACTGCGCGCCTGGCTGGAGCAGGAGCTGCATCCCAGGCTCGATGCGCTCGCCAAGCTTGCGGCGGAGTTCCGCGGGCCCGTGGCCGAAAGACTGCCGTCGGGTCCGCCGCGGCGCAAATTCTGGGAGGCCGTGTTCGAAGGCGCCGCCGCCGAGGCGATGCTCGAAGGCGATGAGGACAAGGCGCGGGCGCTGATCGGGGTGGCGATCGAGGAGGCGGCGGAAAAGCCTGCCGCGCGCGGTCGCGTGCTTCTGGTCGGCGCCGGTCCCGGCGATCCCGAGCTGCTCACCATGAAGGCGGTGCGCGCGCTGAAAGCCGCCGACGTCATTCTTTATGACCGCCTGGTCGGCGATGGCGTGCTCGATCACGCGCGCCGCGAGGCCGAGCTGATCCCTGTCGGCAAGGCCAAGGGCGCCCATAGCGTTCCGCAAGAGGAGATCAATGCGCTCCTCATCGCGCGGGCGCAGGCCGGCCAGACCGTGGTCAGGCTGAAAGGCGGCGACCCGTTCATCTTCGGCCGGGGCGGCGAGGAGCTCGACGCGCTGCGCGCGGCCGGCATCGCCATCGAGATCGTTCCCGGCGTCACCGCCGGCATCGCCGCGGCGGCGAGCTTGCAAATTCCGCTCACCCATCGCGACGTCTCGCACACCGTGACCTTCCTGTCGGGCCACGAGGCCGGCGGCGAGGAGCCAAGCTTCGAGCATCTCGATCTTGCCGCGCTTTCCTCCGGCAAGAACACGCTGCTCGTCTATATGGGCGTGACCACGGCGGGACTGATCGCCACCAAATTGCTCGAGGCGGGCTTCAAGCCTGACCTCCCGGTGCTCGCGGTCGAGAATGCCAGCCGCGACGATGAGCGCCGCGTTCTCGCGACCATCGCCGAACTTGCCGGTCACCCTGAGCGACTCGGACTCAAGAGCCCCGCCGTGCTGATCTTCGGCGAGGTGGCGGGTCTGCCGGCATCCGGCATCGTCGAGGACATCCTTGGCTTGGAGGAGCTCAAGCGTGCCTAACGTCGTCACCGCCAATCGTCTGATCGACGGCATCGTCGTCTATCTCGCTCCCGACGGCAGCTGGACCGAGGAGATCGACCGCGCGCGCCTGGCCGAGACCGAGGAGGAGACCAAGGTGCTCGAAGCTGAGGCCGACAAGGCTATGAAGGCGCGTACGGTGGTCGCCGTCTACCCCATGCCGGTCGAGATCAAGGGCGGCGTGGTCGATCCGCTTTCCGTACGCGAACGCATCCGCGCCGCGCACCGCACCACACTGACCAAGGATTGGTACGATGTACCGCTATGACGAGTTCGACCACGCTTTCGTGCGCGAACGCGTGGCGGAGTTCAAGGATCAGGTCGAGCGCCGGCTTGCCGGCAAGCTGACCGAGGACGAGTTCAGGCCGCTTAGGCTCAGGAACGGACTCTATCTTCAGCTCCACGCCTATATGCTGCGCATCGCTATTCCCTATGGCGTGCTCTCGCCCGCGCAACTCCGCCAGCTCGGCATGATCGGGCGGCGCTGGGATCGCGGCTACGGCCATTTCACCACGCGCCAGAATTTGCAGTTCAACTGGGTGAAGCTGGTTGATATTCCCGACGTGCTCGCCGCGCTCGCCGATGTGGAGATGCATTGCATCCAGACGAGCGGCAATTGCGTGCGCAACGTCACCGCCGATCCCTTTGCCGGTGCCGCCAATGACGAGCTGGAGGATCCGCGGCCGTGGTGCGAGATCTTGCGCCAATGGTCGACCTTGCATCCCGAATTCAGCTGGCTGCCGCGCAAGTTCAAGATCGCCATCTCCGGCGCCGCCGAGGATCGCGCGGCCATCGCCTTCCACGATATCGGCTTGAAGATCGTGCGCGGGCCTAACGGCCAGAACGGCTTCCGCGTCTTGGTCGGCGGCGGCATGGGCCGCACGCCCTATGTCGGGCAGGAGATTCGCGCGTACCTGCCGAAGGAGCACCTACTCTCCTACATCGAGTCGATCCTGCGCGTGTACAATCTCCACGGCCGCCGCGACAATATCCATAAGGCGCGCATCAAGATCCTGGTCAATCAGCTCGGCATCGACAAGTTTCGCGAGGATGTCGAGGCGGATTGGGAAGCGACCCACAAGGACGCCATCGATCTGCCCGACGACGAGCGGAAGCGCATCATGTCCTATTTCGCGCCGCCCGATCTAGAGCGCCGTCCGATCCGCGACGAAGGGCTCGACCAGCGCCGCATCACCGATCCGGTGTTCGCCAATTGGCTCAAGCACAATGTGCGGCCGCACCGCGTGCCCGGCTATTCCACCGTGGTGGTCTCGCTGAAAGAGCCCGGCCGCACGCCGGGCGACGCCAGCTCAGACGCCATGGAGCTGGTCGCCGATCTCGCCGAGCGCTTCAGCCGACACGAGGCGCGCGTCAACTACACGCAGAATCTGATGCTGCCGCATGTCGCCACCGCGGACGTGACCGCGCTCTACGACATTCTTCATGCCAAAGGCCTGGCCACCGGCAATTACGACCTCTTGGGCGACATGATCTGCTGCCCTGGGCTCGACTACTGCAATCTCGCCAATGCCCGCTCGATCCCGATCGCCAAGGAGATCGCCAAGCGCTTCGAAGACCCGAAGCGGCAGGAGCTGATCGGCCCGCTCCGGCTCAACATGTCGGGCTGCATCAACGCTTGCGGCCATCACCATTCCGGCAATATCGGCATCTTGGGCGTCGACAAGAAAGGTACCGAGCTTTACCAGATCTCGCTCGGCGGCAACCCGAAGGACGACGCCGCCATCGGCACCATCATCGGCCCCGGCTTCCGCGCCGAGGCGGTGCCGCAAGCGATCGACACCATCATCGACACCTACCTCGCCAAGCGCAGCGACGGAGAGACCTTCCTCGAAACGTGGCGGCGCGTGGGGGCTCAGCCCTTCAAGGAGGCTCTCTATGGCGCTGGTTGATCTTGCCACAGGTTCGCTTCTGCCCAACCCGCCCGAGGCGGCGACGCTGCTCGAGCCGGACGCCGACGGGAGCGCGCTTGCGGCTGCGGTGGGAGGAAATGCCGGCCCCATCGCCATCCGCTTCCCCGTGGTCACCGATGGGCGCGGCATCAGCCTCGCCGTGCTGTTGCGCGAGCGGCATGGCTTCAAGGGCGAGATCAGGGCGGTCGGCCATTTGATCCCCGACCTCGCGCAGTTCCTGCTGCGCTCGGGCTTCGACACCGCCGAGATCGCCGACCCCGAGCAGGCGTCAGACTGGAAGGCGTCAGTGTCGCGCATCCAGCACAACTACCAGCGGGGCTACCGCAATCTTCTGCCGCTGCGCCGCGATGCCTCCCGCAAAGAGGCCGACGAGCTCGACCAGCGCCTGGCGCGGGTTAAGAGCCTCACCGATCGCATCAGGGAGATGCGGCGGCGCATCGAAGGCCGCATCGTGTTCTCCACCAGCCTCGGGCTTGAGGACCAGGCGATCCTGCACGCCGTCGCCGAATCCGGCGCCGACATCGACATCTTCACCCTCGATACCGGGCGCCTGTTCCCCGAGGTACTGGAGACGGTCGAGCTGTCGGAGCTGCGCTACGGCGTCCGCATCCGCCTCGTTGCGCCCGAGGCGAGCGAGATAGAGCAACTCGTCGCCCGCGACGGGGTGTTCGGCTTCCGCCACTCGGTCGAGAACCGCAAAACCTGCTGCGAGATCCGCAAGGTGCGGCCGCTCAACCGCGAGCTCAATGGCGCGCAAGGATGGATCAGCGGGCTCAGGCGCGAGCATTCCGAGGAGCGGGCGGACGTGAAGCTCGCCGCTTGGGACGAAGCTCACGGCCTGGTCAAGGTCAATCCGGTCGCCGACTGGTCGACGGGAGACCTCACCGCCTATATCGCCGCCAACAATATTCCGGTCAATCCGCTGCACGCGCGCGGCTTCGTGTCGATCGGCTGCGCGCCCTGCACCCGCGCGGTGCTGCCCGGCGAGAACCCGCGCGCCGGCCGCTGGTGGTGGGAGCACGAGGAGAAGAAGGAGTGCGGGCTGCACCAGAACCCGAATCGCGAGGGGAGGGCCGCATGACCGCGCTCACCTCCCATCTCAAGCTGCTCGAGGCCGAGAGCATCCACATCTTCCGCGAGGCCGCGGCGCAGTTCCGCAGCCCCGTGCTGCTCTATTCGATCGGCAAGGATTCGACCGTGCTCCTGCATCTGGCGCGCAAGGCCTTCTGGCCGGCCAAGCCGCCATTCCCGCTGCTGCACGTCGACACCACGTGGAAGTTCCGCGACATGATCGCCTTCCGCGACAAGACCGCGCGCGAGCTTGGCCTCGACCTCATCGTGCACACCAACCACGACGGGCTGGCGCGCAACATCAATCCCTTCGACCACCCGCCGTCGGTCTATACCGACGTGATGAAGACGGTGGCGCTGCGCCAGGCGCTCGATGCCGGCGGCTTCGATGCGGCCTTCGGCGGCGCGCGCCGCGACGAGGAGGCGTCCCGCGCCAAGGAGCGCGTGTTCTCGTTCCGCGCCGCAGGGCACCGCTGGGAGCCGCGCCGCCAGCGGCCGGAGATGTGGCAGCTGCTCAACGGGCGGCTCGGCAAGGGCGAGACGGTGCGCGTCTTCCCGCTGTCGAACTGGACGGAAGGCGACGTGTGGCGCTACATCGCGCTCGAAAAGCTCGACGTGGTCCCCCTTTATTTCGCGGCGGAGCGCCCGGTCGTCACGCGGAACGGCCAGCTCATCGTGGTCGACGACGAGCGCATGCGGCTCGAGCCCGGCGAGAAGCCGGTCTTACGCAAAGTGCGCTTCCGCACGCTCGGCTGCTGGCCGCTGACCGCGGCTATCGAGTCCGAGGCCGCCGACATCGATGAAGTGGTGGAGGAGACGCTGGCGGCGAAATATTCCGAGCGAGCCGGGCGGCTGATCGATCACGATCAGGCCGGGGCCATGGAGATGAAGAAGCGTGAGGGTTACTTCTGATGAATCTGGCTGCGCTCCAAGAAAACGTCTCGGCTGAGACCACGACCGTCCCTCGTCGGGAAAGAGGGGCGTTGGTGCGGCTCTTGACCTGCGGCTCGGTCGACGACGGCAAGTCGACCCTGATCGGCCGGCTCTTGTGGGACGCGGCGGGCGTCACCGAGGACCAGCGCGCGGCCGTCACGCTCGCCTCGCATAACCGCGCCGTCAACGGCGAGAGGATCGATTTTAGTCTCTTGCTCGACGGACTCCAGGCCGAGCGCGAGCAGGGCATCACCATCGACATCGCCTGGCGCTATTTCGAGACACCAGACCGACGCTTCATCATCATCGATTCCCCGGGGCACGAGCAATATACCCGCAACATGGCGACCGGCGCTTCGCATGCCGATATCGCCATCCTGCTGGTCGATGCCCGCCACGGCGCCAAGCGCCAGACCCGCCGCCACGCCGCCATCTGCGATCTGGTCGGCATCAGACGCGTGGTGCTCGCGGTCAACAAGATGGACGCCGTCAACTGGTCGGAGGCGCGCTACCGCGAGATCGAGGCCGACTTCCGCGCCATGGCCGGGAGCTTCAACTTCGCCCAGGTCACCATCATTCCGGTGGCCGCGCTGACCGGCGACAATGTGGCCTACCGCTCGACCACGATGCCCTGGTATGCCGGGCCGACGCTGCTCGACTATCTCGAAGCCGTCGACCCCGAAGCCGTGCAAGTGGATGCGCCCTTCCGCATGCCGGTGCAGCTCGTGCTGCGCGCCGCGGGCGATTTCCGCGGCTATGCCGGCACCGTTACCTCGGGGCGGATCGGAATCGGCGAGAGGATCGTCGATGCGCGAAGCGGGCTCGGCGCCACCTTGCGGCGCATCGCCACCATGGACGGCGATCGCGCTTTCGCCAGCAAAGGCGACGCGGTCACCCTCGTGCTCGACACCGATCTCGACATCTCGCGCGGCGCTGTCTTGTCGGAGGTCCCCCGCCGTCCCACCAATGCCGATGTGATCGAGGCGCGCCTCGTCTGGCTCTCGGAGACGCCGTTCGATCCAGAAGCGGGCTATTTGCTCCGCACCGCGACCGACCTGACCCCGGTGACGAGCATGAGCGTCTCGGCCCTGGTCGACTTCGAGACGCTGGCGTCTCAGCCCGCCCATGCGTGCGGCGTCAACGACATCGCCGATTGCCGTATCCTGCTCGGACGGCCTGCCGCGATCGACCTGTTCCGCGACCTGCCGCTTACCGGGAGCTTCGTGCTGGTCAGCGCCATCGACGGTGCGACGGTGGCCGGCGGCGTCATCAGCTGGGCGCAGGCCGGCGCGCCTGCGGTCGGCGACAACGTGCTCGTTCTCGACCGGGCGCTGCTGGCGCGGGGGATTTGCTCCGATCTCGGCGATTCTCCGGCCGATCTCGCCGAGTTCAACCGGCGTGCGCAGGAGGTGGCGGTTCTGCTACGCTCGGTCGGGGTACCGGTGCTGATCGAGATTTAAGCCGCTATATATGGAAGACGCCCGGGTCTGGGCGCGCGCTTGGCCTGCGAGCAAGGGGAGGGGGCTTCTTCGGCAATGGTTGATTTTAGCTGGGCAGCCCATTTGCTGCCGCTCATGGCGGCTGGCTTCACCGTCGGCCTCCTGGTCGGCCTGACTGGCGTCGGCGGCGGGGCGCTGATGACGCCCTTGCTCATCTCGAGTTTCGGCGTGCCCCCGCAAGTGGCGGTCGGCACCGACCTGCTCTATGCCTCCATCACCAAGACGGCCGGCAGCTGGCGTCACCATGTCTCAGACCATGTCGATTGGCCGGTGGTACTGAGGCTCGCCGCCGGGAGCCTCCCGGCCGCGGCGGGTCTGCTCGCCGTCATGGCCTTCCTCCCGGTCGATACCGTCAAGCTCGCCCATTGGATCCGGATGGGCCTTGTCGTGGCGCTGCCCATAAGCGGGTTGGCAATCGTGCTTTATCCCTTCGTCACGCGGACCTCGCCCCGCGAGGACAAGGGAGATGTCCCGCCGCGCACGCTTCCGACCCTGCTGTTCGGCGTCGTGTTGGGTCTTCTCGTGACGCTGACCTCGGTCGGGGCAGGGGCGATCGGCGTCACGGTGCTGGCGGCGCTCTATCCCTTGCTGCCGGCCAAGCGGCTGGTGGGGACCGACATTGCGCACGCCGTACCGCTCACGCTGCTCGGAGGCCTCGGCCATTTTGGTCTGGGCAATGTCGACACCGGGCTTTTGCTGGCGCTGCTCGGCGGGTCGATCCCCGGCATCTTAGTGGGCGCGCGGCTCGCCGGGCTTACTCCCGAATGGCTGCTCAGGCCGATCCTAGCGGTGACCTTATGCTACGCGGCCTGGGCGCTGTTCAACAAGGGCTAGGGCCGTAACGCCTCACGCCCGGAAGAGCGTCCAGAGGCCGAAGCCAATTACCGCAAGCGAGCCACCCACCTCGAGCGCTTGACCAAGCCTATGTCTCACACTCTCTGTGCGGGACAGGAGCTGCACAAAGCGATTTCTGAAGACGGCCGCCGCCAACGCTATCCCGCCAATGGCCACGATCATTCCGGCCGTCATTGCCGCAGTCACCAATAGTCCTGCCGCCAACATGCCGCGCGCCAGGGCATAGCTCAGGATGAAGGTCGTCAGCGGGCAAGGGATCATTCCCGTTACGAAAGCGAGCGTCTTGCCGCTTCCGGAGCTCGCGCGATGCTCGCTCGAGAGCGAGCGCCAGAGTAGGAAGGCGCCGATCAGCACGATCAGGACGCCGCTGGCGGTCTCGAATTGGGGCGTCCGGCCGCCATAGGCGAAGGCGCGGCTGATGACGGCGAAGCCCGCGAGCACAAGCACGACGGCGAGGCCGACATGGGTCGCGGCAAGAATGGCGCCATTGACGAAGCCGTCGAGCGGTCTCGTCGGCTGGCCGAGGTGGTAGGAGACGAGAATGGTCTTGCCGTGGCCCGGCATGAGCGCGTGAACCGCGCCGAACAGGACGGCGGCGGCCATGGCAAAGAGGACGGCACTGGCGTTTCCCCCCGCGACATCGCCGAGGCCTTGACCCATGCCGCCATAGAGCCATTGCTGGATGGAGATGAGCGTCTGCATCAGCTAGTGTAAGGTGACTGCACATCGGCCTCCACAAGAGCTTGGGGTCGGAATCGGCATGCTGTACGCCGCCATAAAGGCGCTGCTCTCGGGCGTCATCATTGCGACGGTCTCGGAGGTTGCCAAGCGCAACCCGGCCATCGGCGCCATCATCTTGTCATTGCCCCTGATCTCGATCCTCGCCTTCATTTGGCTGTGGCGAGATACGAACGACACGGAGGGAATCGCGTCGCTGGCGCAATCGACATTCTGGTTCATATTGCCGACGTTGCCGATGTTCCTGGTGCTGCCCGCGCTGCTGCGCGGGGGCCTCGGCTTCTGGGCCGCTCTGGGGCTCGCTTGCCTGCTGACAATATTGCTCTACGCCGCAATGGTATGGGCGCTCGGCAGATTCGGCATTTCGCTCTAGCGGGCCTTAATCGACGATGTGGTTGAGCAGTCGATCTTCGTCTAGTTCAGCGTCAACATGTCTTCACCCGAGCAATCCGCCTGCGCCCTTGCGCGCGCCGCCATAAGCGCCTGCACAATGGCGGCATAGAACTCCTCAATGTCGGTGACCCGGCGGCTGCGGCCGATATGGTTCTGGATCAACCCGTGCGCGATGGCGCGCGCCTCCGCTTCCCTTTGGATCTCTAGCGCCTCCTGGTCCCTCACCAGTCGCATCAGCGTCTCAGCTTGGTCGTTCCGCATGGCCCCATTCCCTCATTATTGACCCCCACCCCGTTCACAGCCTCACAAAAGAAAAGGGCAGGCGCGAGGCGACGGAGGCCGACGCTAAACGCCCTCTACAGCCCGCGGCGCAGTGACGAGACGTGGCAAGCCATCCGGCGCGCTTGACTAACCTAATCGTTCTCCGCAATTCGGTTATTTAAGATCAACCAGGCGATCTCCGGGACGGCAGGAGGCGGGTTATCGAGCCATGCCTCGCGCGTCGACCAGATATGATGGAGCTTGCAAACGGGACACATTATTTGCGAGCGAATATCAGGAAGCTCTTCAAATGTTGCCGCATCCATTTCAACGCCCGTTGAGAGTGCGCGCCCCGTATTAGGGCACCTGACCATCACGACGTTCAGGTGACGCATAGCAGCCATCCCTTCCTGCTTTTGGCGCCTCCAACGCGGCGGACCGGTTCCGAAAGGGCGCCCGCCGAAGCGAGCGCCCCGTTCATTCAAGCTGGTGAGAAAACGAGCGTTTAATAGCCGCCACTTTTCTTTGAACACTGGTTCGTATCAGCGTTCCACGCGCCGCCAGCTTTTTCGCAATCGGCCGCGTTGGTTGCTTTTGTCGCGCCTCCGGCGAAGGCAGGACCGGTAAAGGCAAGTGCCAAGGCCAGCGCAAACATGGAAACGAGAGTTTTCATGACTTTTCTCCACTACGCTTGTACTCGGGGGAGGCGGGAGAACGCCGCTTAGTGACGTTTGTTCCAATGCTGGGAGGAGGCGGCACGAGGCCAGGCCGCAATCGTCCAGCCCCCTTGGAACTGGCCGCGATGCGAGAGCGTTTCTATTGCAATCGCATTCGCGGGAGGGGGGACTCCACAATGAAAGCCGACCCACAGTTCTTCATGGTTTGGGCTCACCGCGGCGCCGAGAGCATCTTTGGGCCCACGTCCAAGCCGGTCATCCGCAACGGAGCGTTTCTGTGTTTCGACAATGAGGAAAGAGCGCGCGCCGAGTGTGACCGGCTCAATGCCGGCCTAGGCGCTGCCCATGTGCACTATACGGTCAAACCGGCTCATGCTCAGGCGCTCAAGCAGGTGGCCGAGGACTTTTCGCTTCACCCAACGCTCTCAACCTCGCCATGCGCCGCAGGAGAGCGCCGCACTGGTGCGTCGGTTAGGGCAGCGTTGGCACGAAGACCCTGAGAGGCGGGGAATACCGACTTAGTCCCGATTGAAATGGTGCCGTCGGGTAGGATTGAACTACCGACCCCGTCATTACCAATGACGTGCTCTACCACTGAGCTACGACGGCTTAGAGAATCGGCCGAGGCCTCGAAGGTGGCTAACAACCCGCTCCCCGAGTAGGCCTCGCTTTTTCGGGCGCGACCCTGCCATAGCGGGGAAGGCCATGCAAGGCGGAGCCACCTTCGTCGGGCGCCCGCCCAAGATGTAGGCATGATATAAAGAAGATCGAAGTAGGGTGTAGGGCTGATGACCGGACAGCCAAAGGACAAGCCAGGACAGAGGCAGGCGGAAAGCGCTAAGCGCCGTGCTCGGCTGGAGCAGGAGCTTCGCAGCAACCTGTTGAAACGCAAGGCGCAGGCCAAGGCCAAGGCGAGGTCCGCAAGGGATGGCGATGAGGGGAGACAGAGCTAAGCCCGCGGGAGTAGATTGGACTGTTGGCCCAAGCCGGACGGGGGCGGGGCCGATGAAGACGGGGGTCTTCAGACTGCGCGACGGGGACAGGGGCGCGAGGGAGTAACAGCCATGGACCGCATCCGCATTGTCGGCGGCCAGCGCTTGAACGGCACCATACCTATCAGTGGCGCCAAGAACGCTGCGCTGCCCTTGATGATTGCCAGCCTTCTCACCCGCGAGACGCTGACGCTTCACAACGTTCCGCGTCTTGCCGACGTCAACCTCCTTGCCCGCATTCTGGGCAATCACGGCGTCGACGTGACCATCGCCGGCAAGCGGTCGGGCCAGCGCACGAGCGACGGCCAGACCTTCAGGCTCACCTCGGCGGAGATCGTCGATACCACGGCGCCTTACGAGATGGTGGCGCGCATGCGGGCGAGCTTCTGGGTGCTGGCGCCCTTGCTGGCGCGCTGCGGCCGGGCGAAGGTCTCGCTGCCGGGCGGTTGTGCCATTGGCACGCGCCCGGTCGATATGCACCTGACCACGCTCGAGGCGCTTGGCGCCGAGATCGAGCTCGAGGGCGGCTATGTCATCGCGCGGGCGCCCCGAGGCTTGACCGGCAACAAGATTGCGCTCGCCAAGGTCTCGGTGGGCGCCACCCACAATGCCTTGATGGCGGCCGTGCTGGCCCGCGGCGAGAGCTT
>DASWJG010000115.1:0-2456 GCA_036397315.1 Methyloceanibacter sp.
ATGCCCTCGCGGTAGCGGCGTCTCAACGCATCGAAGGTTGCGTCGGTGAAGGTCGGATCGTTCTCGCCCATCATCGGCTTCAGCCGGTGCCATTCTTCGTTAGAGGTCGCGAGCAGCTCGTCGGCCTTGGCCGCCGCGCGCAGAAATGCTTGAATTGCTTCAAGATTCTTGTTCGCCCAGCTCTCGCTGAACACATAGCCGACCATGGCGACCTCGCCCTTGGCGCCAAGCTCGCGCACCACGTCCTCGACCCCGATCAACTGGGTGAAGCCTTCGGCCTCAAGTCTTGCCGCATAGGGCCAGAAATTGAGCACGGCATCGAGCGCGCCCTGCTTCGCCCGTTCGGCGAGGAGGGGAGGCGCGCCGTATTCAGGCTGGGTCTCCGTCCTCAAGTCGAGATTGGCGGTGCGCAGCGCATAGGCCACGAGCAAGAGCCAGCTCTTGTCGAGCGGGCCTCCCGCCACGCCGAGCCTCTTGCCCTTGAGATCGCCGAGCGTCTTGATGGGCGAGTTGGGGGGCACCATAATGGCGCCGAGCGCGGTGGTGAACGGCGAGAAGGTGAATTCGCCGCCGCTGCTCCGCTCGCGCGAGACCCACAGCCAATCCGTGGCGATGATGTCGACCGAGCCGCCCTGCAAGCCCACGGTGGTCGCCTGGGTGCTTGCCAGCGGCACGATGTCGAGATCGATACCTTCGGCCTTGTCGAGGCCATTGGCATGGATGGTGTCGAGCAACCAGCTCACCGTGCCGAATTTGAGTACGCCGATGGTGACCTTGTTCGACGCGCTCGCGGGCTGCCCGAGGGCAAGGCTGGCTATGGCGCAGAACAGAAAAGCTAACAGACCTGACCGCAACGGGCGCTCCTCCACGTTGTTATGGCTCCAATCCAATTGCGTTGGGGGCTAGCCAGGCGACGAGGGCACGCAGGCCCTTCCGCCGCAGGCGCGGCAAACGCGGCCGTGGTCCTTGGGCGAGGCCCGGAAGAGATATGGCGCGTCGTCGGCGAGAGTGGCGGCGCATACTCTACTGATCCCGGCGCGGTTGGCAAGGTTCCATTGCCGGATGGGCAAATCTTCCCGCAGTGCAGCGTCCAGGACTCCTCATTGGCATCACGCCGGCGCCTTCAGACGGTAGCCATGACCGCGCACAGTCTCGAGCAAGGGGTCGCGCTCGGGCGTATCGATCTTGCGTCTGAGCCGCGCGATATAGACGTCGACGACATTGGTGAGAGGGTCTTCGCTGTAGCCCCAGACCTGGTTAAGGATACGGGTGCGGGAGAACACCCGGCCGGGCGCACTCATCAAGAGCTCGAGGATGGCGAGTTCCTTGGCCGTGAGCTTGATGGCATCGCTGCCGCGCCTTACTTCGAGCAGCTCTCGATCGAGAACGAGATCGGCAACTTGCAGGATGTTCGAGTTCGGCGCGAAGTTGTGCGAGCGGCGCACCAGCGCCTCGATGCGGGCCAGCAGCTCATCGAAATCGAAGGGCTTGGTGAGGTAGTCGTCGGCGCCCATCTTGAGGCCCTTGATCTTGTCCTCCAGCGCATCCATGGCGGTCAGCATCAGGATGGGCGTATGGTCGCCCTCGAGCCGCAGGCGTTGGCAAACGTCATAGCCATGCATGTCGGGTAGCATCAGATCGAGCACGATGACGTCGAACTCGCCGGTCTTGGCGAGGCCGACCCCTTCGCTGCCGGAGGAGGCGACGGTAACCCCATGATTCTCTGCCCGAAGTCCGCGGTCGATGAAGTCGGCGACGCGCGGCTCGTCTTCGACCAAGAGCACGTTCACGCGTTTGCCTCCGTGGTGTCGGCCGGCAATGCGACCGTGACCGTGGTTCCTTCGCCTGGGCGACTCGCCATTTCGATCCTTCCTTTATGGGCCTCGACAATGGCCTTGGCGACCGGCAGGCCAAGCCCGAGGCCCTCTTCATTCATCGCCGCGGCGCTGCCGCCCCGGCGGAAGCGCTCGAACACCCCTTCCAGTTCCTCCGGCGGAATGCCGATGCCGCGGTCGGAAACGCGTACCCTGACTTCGCCATCGCCGCTGCCGATTTCGACCTTCACGGCTCCCTTGGATTTGGAGTACCGCACCGCATTATCAAGAAGCACGAGGAAAAGCTGCCTGAGCCTCGCCGGGTCGCCTCGCACCATGTCATGCGCGGTGCCGTTGACAAAGGCGACATCCACGCCCTTCCCGTGAGCGATCACGTTGGCATCGCCGCACACCTTCTTGAGCAGGTCGCCGAGATCGATGGGCTGCAAGTTGAGGCGCGCGGCGCCGGCGCCCTGACGGGCAATGAATAGGAGGTCGTTAACCAGAACGGAAAGGTGCTTGGCCTGCTCGACGATGCGCTCGATCGAGCGCTTATATTCGGGAACCGGCTTATTCGCCCCGCGCAGCGCGATCTCGCCTTCGCCGCGGATGACGGTCAGCGGCGTGCGGAGCTCGTGGCTG
>DASWJG010000116.1:0-9057 GCA_036397315.1 Methyloceanibacter sp.
TCGGCCAGGTCTGAATTGCCGTGCTGGGCGTAGCGGATCGCCTCCCCCGCAGTGGCCAGCGAGAGCGCGGGCGAGGACCCGAAAAGCAACAGAAAACCGACTATAAGCCCCCGCATCGCGGCGATCGCGCTCCCCAATAGCCTCCGTGGCGGCATTCTTATATCTGAAATTGAACTCGGCAACCTAGAGCGAAAGGCCGCCCGCCAACGGCTCAATCACTGCATCTCGATGAGCGCGATGGCATCGGGAAGATGAAGCCAGTGGTGACGCCGCGAGGACCAGAACAGCCGTGCGGGCCTCGCGAAATTGGGGTCGGCGAAGCACCCTACGGCGATGCCGACCAGTCCGGGCAGTCCCTCCGCGTGAAAATAGACGCTCACCCCGCAAGTCGGGCAGAAGCGGTTGTCGATGAAGCGCCCGTAGTCGCCGCGCCGCCGCCAGGTGCGGTGCTCGCCGGCGATCGTCACATCGGACTCCGGAAAGATCGCGGCGTAGGTAAACGCGCTGCCGCTCTTCCGCTGACAGTCGACGCAGCCGCAGGCATAGACGTCAGAGGGTTCGCCGTGCGCGGTGGCCGTCAAATTGCCGCAGAGGCAACTGGCGATGCGCTCGCACTTACCTCCCATCTCCGTCATTCTTGGCCCCAGACATGCTTCAAGGCGCCGGAGCGCCGTCGCGGATCAGCTTGTAGTTGATGGAATCGAGCAGCGCCTCGAAGGAGGCGTCGACGATGTTGGGCGAGACCCCCACGGTGAACCAGCGATTCCCCACCCCGTCGCGGCTCTCGATCAGGACTCGGGTGACGGCGTCGGTGCCCCCCGTGAGGATGCGGACCTTGTAGTCGACCAGGTCGAGATCCTCGATGAAGCTCTGATAGGGGCCGAGATCTTTCCTGAGCGCATTGTCGAGCGCGTTCACCGGGCCGTTGCCCTCGCCGACCGACATCACCGTCTCCCCGTCGATGCGCACCTTGACGGTCGCCTCCGAGATGGTGACGAGGTGGCCGACCGCGTTATGCCGCCGCTCGACCAGGACGCGGAACGAATCCACCTCGAAGAATTGCGGCACGTTGCCGAGCAGGCGCCGGGCAAGCAGCTCGAAAGAGGCCTCCGCCGCCTCATAGGCGTAGCCCTTCGCCTCGCGCTGCTTGACCTCGTCGAGCAGGCGCGCGATGCGCGGATCGTCCTTAGGGATGACGATGCCGATGCGCTCGAGCTCGGCGAGGATGTTGGAGCGGCCGCCCTGATCCGAGACGAGCAGCCTGCGCCGGTTGCCCACGGACTCTGGCGGGATATGCTCATAGGTGCGCGGGTCCTTCTGCACGGCGGAGACATGGATGCCGCCTTTATGGGCGAAGGCCGATTCCCCGACATAAGGCGCGTGCCGGTTGGGCGCCCGGTTCAAGACCTCGTCGAGGACGCGCGAGGCATGGGTCAAGGTCCTGAGCTTCTCCGGCGTGACACCCGTTTCGAAGCGCTCCGCATAATCCGCTTTCAGCATCAAGGTCGGGATGATCGAGGTGAGGTTGGCGTTGCCGCAACGCTCGCCGAGCCCGTTCAAGGTGCCTTGGATCTGGCGCGCGCCAGCGCGCACCGCGGCGAGCGAGTTCGACACCCCGTTATCGGTGTCGTTATGGACATGGATGCCGACATGATCGCCCGGGATGTGCCTGACCACCTCGCTCACGATCGCCTCGACCTCCTCCGGCAAGGTGCCGCCATTGGTGTCGCACAGCACGACCCAGCGCGCGCCCGCCGCGTGAGCCGTCTTGGCGCAACGGAGCGCGTAATCGGGATTGGCCTTGTAGCCGTCGAAGAAATGCTCGCAGTCGAGCAACGCCTCGCGCCCGGACGCCACGACTGCTGCGACCGAGTCTTTGATGCCGTCCAGATTCTCCTGAAGGCTGATGCCGAGAGCGACATCGACATGGAAGTCCCAGGACTTGGCCACCAGGCAGATCGAGGCGACCTTGGCGGCGAGCAACGCCTGGAAGCCAGGATCGTTGGCGATCGAGCGGCCCGGCCGCTTGGTCATGCCGAATGCCGTGAGCTTGGCGTGGGCGAGCGGGCGGGCTTCGGCAAAGAGCCTGGTGTCGGTCGGGTTCGCGCCGGGATAGCCGGCCTCGATATAGTCGAGGCCGAGCACGTCGAGCTGCTGCGCCACGAGCCACTTGTCCTCGACCGAGAAGTCGACGCCATGGGTCTGCGCGCCGTCGCGCAGCGTGGTGTCGTAGAGCGAGATGCGTTCGCGGGCCATGATCTTCTCTACACCACGCCGAAGAGGAAGTGCAGCGCCAGCAGGATGGCGAGCGCGAGCACCGCGAACTTGATCGCGAGATAGACGCGGCGCGAGTTCTTGAACGGCAAATCGCCGAGCAACGGCTTCATCGCGCGACCTCCCAGGTGGTGACCAGTTCGCCCGTCTTGGGGTCCTTGGCGTCTTTCAAGGTGATGCCCATGGCTTCGAGCTCGTCGCGGATGCGGTCCGCCTCCTTGAAGTCCTTGGCAGCGCGCGCAGCATTGCGAGCGCCAATAAACGACGCGATCCGTGCATCGTCTTGCGCGAAGGATGGCGGCCGCCAAGTCGCCCATGTTTGCGGATCGTGCACAAGCAAGCCCAGCAGCTGCGCCGAGGCCTTCAGGGAACGCGCCGCGGGTTTGGAGCCGTGAGCCGCCGCTTGGCGCAGCTCATGAAGAGCTGAAACCGCCTTCGGGGTGTTGAGATCATCCTCGATGGCCGCCAGTGCATCGGCGCACAGCATACCCTCCGATGAGGCTTCAGCCGTCAACTCATACCAATGGTCGAGCACACGCTTTGCCTCGCGCAGGCCCGCTTCCGTCCAGTTCAGCGGCTGACGGTAGTGCGTCATCAACATGTTCAGGCGGATGGCCTCGCCGGGCCAGTCCTCGAGCAACTTATGCACGGTGACGAAGTTGCCTAACGACTTGGCCATCTTCTCTCCCTCGACCTGGAGGAAGCCGTTATGCATCCACACCTGCGCCATGATCTTGGTGCCGTTGGCGCAGCGCGACTGCGCGATCTCGTTCTCATGATGGGGAAAGACGAGGTCGATGCCGCCGCCATGGATGTCGAAGGTCTGACCGAGATGCGCGGCGGCCATGGCCGAACACTCGATATGCCAGCCGGGGCGCCCCGGTGCCGCGATGCCGCACGGCGACGGCCATGACGGCTCGCCCGGCTTCGACGGCTTCCACAGCACGAAGTCCATCGGGTCTTTCTTGTACGGCGCCACCTCGACTCTGGCGCCGGCGATCATCTCGTCGAGCGAGCGGCCGGAGAGCTTGCCGTAGTCGGGCATGGTGGCGACATGGAACAGCACATGGTCCTCCGCCACATAGGCGCAGCCGCGCTCCACGAGCGTCTCGATCATCGCCTTCATCTGCGCAATGTGCTCGGTCGCCCGCGGCTCGACACTCGGATCGAGCGCGCCGAGCGCCTTCATGTCGGCATGGAACTGCGCCTCGGTCTTCTCGGTGACGCGCCGGATCGCTTCGTTCAGCTGAAGGTCGGGATAGTCTTGCGCCGCCCGCGCGTTGATCTTGTCGTCGACGTCGGTGATGTTACGGACATAGGTGACGTGCTCGGGGCCATAGAGGTGGCGCAACAGGCGGTAAAGAACGTCAAAAACGATCACCGGCCGCGCATTGCCGATATGGGCGAAGTCGTAGACCGTCGGCCCACACACATACATGCGGACATTGCCGGCATCGAGCGGCCGGAAGTCCTCCTTCTTGCGGGTGAGCGTGTTGTAAAGCTTAAGCACGACTGACCAAGCCCCTTCGGCTTGAGGCCCGCCCCTGCGTTCGCGTAACTCTTGATGATGGTAAAAGGGAGAACGACCCGGGCGAGCTTCTTTTGCTAGCCCGGAATGATGCCGCAGGAAATCATAAGGATGGGTTGCTTTTGCATCATCTTGGACCTGCTTATGGCGGTAATTGCTGGAAGCGTCAAGCAACCCATCTTATTCATGCCGCATTGACCCCAGAATTTAGGGGCGCATAATGCGTCGGGTGGCTCCTCGGGGATTGGAATCAATCGTGAGTGTCTGTCGCGATTTTTGGCGCGTGCTGGCGTCGTCTGTGCGGCCGACCGCCGGTCCTCGCCTAGCCGTTCTCGCTCTCTGTGGCGCGGGCGTCGTGGGCGGCGCCGGCCTCGGCCTGGCGCAAGGCTTGAGCGAGCAGCAGATCCGTTGCATGCAGCTCCAGCAGGAACTTGCCGCCGCACAAGGCGGGGGTGGCGCCAATCGCGAGGATCTAGGGCGCATCGAACAGCAGATCGCCCAAGCCGACCGCGTGTTCCAGGGCACTCGCGCGGCCATGGAGGACGCCGGCTGCTTCGAGAGCTTCTTCATCTTCGGCCGCGGTCTCGTGCGTAGCCCGAAATGCCTCAAGATGAATGACCGTGTCGAGGACGCGCGGCGCCAGCTCACTCAGCTCCAGCAGCAGCGCCAGGCGCTCACGGGCGGGGGCGGGAACAAGCGGCGCCAGGCTGAGCTCAACGACGCGCTGGCCCGGAGCGGTTGCGGCGGACAGCGCGCTCAGCCCGCGCGTCGCGGCGGCGGCCTGTTCGACTTCTTCGGCGGCGGCCGCGAAGAAGAAGAAGTGCAGCAGACGCCGATCTACCGCAGCATCGACCCGAACGGCCGGTATCGGTCCGTTTGCGTCAGGCTGTGCGACGGTTTCTTCTATCCGATCAGCTATGTGACCTACGGCGCCCGGCTCGCGCAGGACGCGACGCAGTGCCAGTCGAACTGCGCGGCGCCGGCCGAGCTCTACGTCTATCGCAATCCGGGTCAGGACATCGAGCAGGCCGTGTCATTGAACGGCTCCGCCTACATGGACCTTCCGGTGGCCTTGCGCTTCCGCAAAGAGTACGTGACTGGCTGCTCCTGCAAGCAGGCCGAATACAATCCGACCGAAATCGAGGCCGCCAACAAGCGGGCCGAAGCCGACGCTGCGGCTCAGCCAGTCAAAGGCAAAGGCAAGGGCAAGGCCACGGTGAAAGCCCCGCCACCGCCGCAAGCCCCCGCCCCCCAAGAAGCTGCGCCTACGCCGCAAGCTGCAGCGCCCGCGGCAACGGGCGATCAGCCGCAGCTTGACTTGGACGTTACCGGCAGCAACGAACCGGCCGCTCCGCCTGCGCCGGCTGCGGTGCCACCGGCGGAGAAACCCCCTGCACCTCCGGCCGCCGCTGCCGCGCCACCTGCTCCGCCTCCGGCCGCTGCTGTCACGCCACCTGCGGCACCGCCTGTCCCTCCCCCCACCGCCCAAGCCGCACCGCCGCCGCCGCCTTCAGCCGCGGCAGCCGGGGACGCGCCGGCAGCGCAGTCGACAATCGTCAAGCGCAAGACGGCCCCTCCGCCCCCTCCGCCCGCTCCGTTCGCTCCGCAGTAGCGGCTCTTACGCGGTCTTGCCCTCAAGCCTTGCGGACGCGCGCTCGCGCCCGATCAACGGCAAGAGATGCTTGAGCTCAGGCCCATGCTCGCGGCCGGTGAGCGCAAGACGGAGCGGCGAGAAGAGCGCCTTGCCTTTGGCGCCGCTCGCCTGCTTGACGGCTGACGACCACGCCGACCAAGTCGTCTCGTCCCACGGCTCGGGCGGCAGGAGGGCCGCCGCCTCGCGGCAGAGCTTCGCATCCTCGATCACGGGCTGAAGCTTGCCGCTCACCACGTCCCACCAGAGCTTCGCATCGGCGAGCACAGCGAGATTTGCGCGCACCGCCTCCCAGAAATCTTCCCCGCCGGTGACACCCATGGCGCGGAGCCGATCCGCCACGGCGCTGAAGGAAAGCATGTGCAGGAGCTTTGCATTGAGGAGACGAAGCTCGTTCGGGTCGAACCGCGCCGGCGCCCGCGACAGCTTGGCGAAATCGAAAGCCCGCACGAGCTCCTCGAGGCTCGCATGTGGCGCGACGGGGTCTGAGGTCCCAATCACCGCCGCGTAGCTCGCCACCGCCAGCGCCTCGATCCCCTCCTCGCGCAAGGAAGCGATGGAGAGCGTCCGGTCGCGCTTGGAGAGCGCCTGCCCGTCGGCGCCGACCAGGAGATTGTGATGGCCGAACGCAGGCGGCGTGCCCGAAAGCGCCTCGAAGAGCTGAATCTGTGGAGCGGTGTTGGCCACGTGGTCCTCGCCGCGAATGACGTGGGTGATGCCGAGGTCGATGTCGTCGACCACGCTCGGCAGCGTGTAGAGATAGGTGCCGTCGGCCCTGACCAGCACCGGGTCTGACAGCGAGGCGGCATCGACATGCTGTCGCCCGCGCACGAGGTCGTCCCAGACCACGTCGCGCTGCTCAAGCTTAAAGCGCCAATGGGGCTTGCGTCCTTCGGCTTCGAGCTTTGCCCGTTCCTCATCCGTCAGCTTCAAGGCGGCGCGGTCGTAGACCGGGGGCTTGCCGCGGGCGAGCTGGCGTTTGCGCTTCAGCTCGAGCTCCTCGGGCGTTTCGTAGGCGGGATAAAGGCGGCCGGCCGCCTTCAGCCGCTCGACCGCCGCCTTATAAAGAGGGAAGCGGTCCGACTGGCTGACCTCCAGCGTCCAGACGAGCCCGAGCCAGGCGAGGTCCTCGTGGATGCCGCGCGCAAATTCCTCCGTCGACCGCTCCCGGTCGGTGTCGTCGAGACGGAGGATGAGGCTTCCACCCCTCTTCCGCGCGAACAGAAAATTGAACAGCGCGGTGCGGATATTGCCGGCATGAAGCCGCCCGGTGGGGCTCGGCGCGAAGCGGACGGTCACGCTCATTGTCTAGAGCTTCTCGCGGAATTTGTTGGTGATGGGGTAGCGGCGGTCGCGACCGAAATTCTTGGCGGTGATCTTCACCCCGGGCGCCGCCTGGCGTCTCTTATATTCGGCAAGATAGAGCATGCGCTCGACCTTCCGCACGACTTCGGGCGCATGCCCGCGCGCGACGATCTCGGGCAGCGGCATCTCGAGTTCGACCAAGCAGTTGAGAATGTCGTCGAGCACCTCGTAAGGCGGCAGCGTGTCCTGGTCGCGCTGGCCGGGTCTGAGCTCGGCGGTCGGCGCCTTGGTGAGCACGTTTTCCGGGATGACGATGCCCTCCGGCCCCAGGCAGCCCTTGGGCCGGGCCGCGTTGCGGTAGCGCGCCAGCGCGTAGACTTGGCCCTTGTAGAGATCCTTGATCGGATTGAAACCGCCGTTCATGTCGCCGTAAAGCGTGGCGTAGCCGACCGAGACTTCGGATTTGTTGCCGGTGGTCAGCACGATCGGTCCGAATTTGTTGGAGATGGCCATGAGCAGAGTGCCGCGCGCGCGCGATTGCAGATTTTCCTCGGTCGCGTCCGGGGTCGTGCCTTCGAACACCTTCTCCAGCCCCTTGGTCAACCCTTCCACCGCTTCGTGGATCGGCATGATGTCGTAGCGTATGTGAAGCGCCTCCGCCGTCGCCGCCGCATCGTTCAGGCTCTCATTGCTGGTGTAGAGGTAAGGGAGCATGACGCCGTGCACGCGTTTGGCCCCGAGCGCATCCACCGCCATCGCCGCGCACAAGGCCGAGTCGATGCCGCCCGAGAGCCCGAGCACCACACCCGGGAATCCGTTCTTCTCCACATAGTCGCGCAAGCCGGCGACGCAGGCGAGGTAGTTCGCGGCCTCGTCCTCCTCGACTTCGGCGATGGTGCCCGGCAAGCAGCGCCAACGCCCCTCTTCGCGGCGCCACTCGGTGACGCCAAGCGCCTCCTCCCAGGCCGGCAACTGCACGGCGAGCGTGGCATCTTCATTGAGCACGAACGACGCGCCGTCGAACACGAGCTCGTCCTGTCCCCCCACCTGATTGACGTAAGCGAGCGGCAGCCGGGTCTCCGCCACGCGCGTCTCGGCGACGCCGTAGCGCACCTCCTGCTTGTCCATCCAATAGGGCGAGCCGTTGGGAACGATGAGAAGTTCGGCGCCCCCAAGGGCCAGAGCCTCGCAAGCCTCCTCGCTCCAGATATCCTCGCAGATCGGCATGCCGATCTTCACGCCCCTGAACTCGATCGGCTGCGGCAGCGGGCCGGGCGCAAACACGCGCTTCTCGTCGAACACGCCGTAATTCGGGAGATTGTATTTGTAGCGCACCGCCTCGATACGGCCCCGATCGAGCAGCGCCACGGCGTTGTAGACGAAGGGAGGCTCGCCCCAGGGGAGGCCCACCAGCATGGCAGGGCCGCCGTCCTCCGTGTCGCGGGCAAGCGCCTCGCAAGCCTCGCGCGCAGCCTTCTGTAACGCAGGCTTCAGCACCAGATCCTCGATGGGGTAGCCGGTGAGATAGAGCTCACTGAAGGCGATCAGGTCTGCGCCCGCCTCAGCTGCCCCCCCGCGGGCATCGCGGGCTTTTTTTAGATTGCCCTCGATGTCGCCCACGACCGCATTGAGCTGCGCGAGCGCGAGCGTGAACTTGTCCTTGATCGCTTGCGTCATACTTTGTCATTGCCCGGCTTGACCGGGCAATCCAGTAACCCGCGAAGCCAATAAATAACCGGCTCCAGCGACTACTGGATGCCCGCTTTCGCGGGCATGACAGCCGAAGCCGTGAACCTACTCGCCGGCGGCCATCGAGATCTCGGGCTCAGGCCGCCCTTCCCGCTCGCGCTTCAGCCTCTCGGACACGATGAAGGCGAGCTCGAGCGACTGGTCGGCGTTGAGCCTTGGATCGCAATGGGTATGGTAGCGGTCCGACAGATCGGTCTCGGTGACGGCCTTGGCGCCGCCCACGCATTCGGTCACGTTCTGGCCCGTCATCTCGATATGGATGCCGCCCGCGTGGGTGCCTTCGCTGCGGTGGATGTCGAAGACCGTCTCGACCTCCGAGAGAATGAGATCGAACGGCCGCGTCTTGTAACCGCTTCCCGCTTTGATGGTGTTGCCGTGCATGGGATCGCACGCCCACACCACCGCCTTACCCTCGCGCTTTACGGCGCGGATGAGGGCAGGCAGGTGCTTGGCAACCTTGTCGGCGCCGAAGCGGCAAATGAGCGTGAGCCGCCCCGGCTCGTTGTGCGGATTGAGCACGTCGATCAGGGTGAGCAGCGCCTCGGGCGCC
>DASWJG010000117.1:0-10358 GCA_036397315.1 Methyloceanibacter sp.
CACCCGCTCGCTGCCGGCGACGATGGCCTTGCCGCCGTCCTTCGCTTCCAGATTGGCGACCAATATGAATCGGTTGGCAAGCTTGTCTCCCTTGCGGAGCGAGAAGCATTTCTGGTGCGCCTTCATCGAGGTGGCGAGCACTTCCGCCGGCACCTCCAGGAACGCCTCGTCGAATGAGCCCAAGAGCGCCACCGGCCATTCGGTGAGCCCGGCGTTCTCGGCAAGCTGAGCCTCGTCCTCGACCAGGACAAGTTTCTCTTTTTTCGCCAGGGCGCGGGCGCCTTCCAGAATGAGGCGGGCGCGCTCATCGCCATCGAGGATCACTTTGGCTTCGCGGAGCTTCTTCACATAGTCCTTGAAGCTCTTCACATTGAAGGGCTCGGGCGCCATGAAGCGGTGTCCGCTTGTCTTCTTGCCGCTCTCGATGCCATCGATCTCGAACTCGACCGTCTTGCCGTCGAGCAGGCAGAGGATGGAATGGAGCGGCCGCACCCAGCGAAGTCGCCCGTTGCCCCAGCGCATCGATTTCGGCCAGGGGAAGCTCTTGACGATCTCGGGCACGATCTCTGCCACCACTTCTTCGGTGGCGCGGCCCGGTCTTTCGAGAAGCGCCACATAGAAGGCGCCCTTTTTGTCCTCGCGCTTCTCGGCCTGATCGACCGAAGTAAGCCCGGCTGATTTGAGGAAGCCCTTGATGGCGGCGTCGGGGCCATCGATGCGCGGGCCCTTGCGCTCCTCCCTCACTTCGGGCGAGCGGGACGGCAAACCATCCACGACCGCAGCGAGGCGGCGCGGCGTGGCGAAGGTCTTTATCTCTTTATGTTCGAGCCCTGCTTCTCCCAGCGCCTTCGCCAGAAGGCGCGCCAGGTCCTCGCGCGCGCGGGTTTGCATCCGCGCCGGGATCTCCTCGGAGAACAACTCGAGCAGAAGCTCAGCCATTGGCGCCGCCCGCCTCGGTCTTGAGCCACGCCGCGCAACAGGCCTTGGCGAGGTCGCGCACGCGCAAAATATAGGCCTGGCGCTCCGTCACCGAGATCACGCCGCGGGCATCGAGCAGATTGAAAATATGCGAGGCCTTGATCGCCTGGTCGTAGGCCGGCAGCACCATCATATGGCGCTCGCCGTTCTCGCCCCTGGCGAGCAGCGCCCGGCATTCGGTTTCGGCGTCGCGGAAATGGTCGAGCAGGAGGTTGGTGTCGGCGTGCTCGAAATTGAAGCGCGAGTATTCCTGCTCTCCTTGCAGGAACACGTCGCCATAGGTGACCTTGTCCTTCCCCTTCCCGCCGTTGAAATCGAGATCGAACACGCGGTCGACGCCCTGCACATACATGGCGAGGCGCTCCAGCCCATAGGTGAGCTCGCCCGAGACCGGGTCGCAATCGAAGCCGCCGACCTGCTGGAAATAGGTGAACTGGGTCACCTCCATGCCGTCCAACCATACCTCCCAGCCGAGGCCCCAAGCGCCAAGGGTCGGGCTCTCCCAGTCGTCCTCAACGAAGCGGATGTCATGCTTCAAGGGATCGATGCCGATGGCGACGAGGCTCTCGAGATAGAGGTCCTGGAGGTCGGGGGGCGACGGCTTCAGGATCACCTGGAACTGGTAGTAATGCTGGAGCCGGTTCGGGTTCTCGCCGTAGCGGCCGTCCTTGGGACGGCGGCAAGGCTGCACATAGGCGGCGCGCCACGGCTTGGGCCCAAGCGAGCGCAAGGCGGTGGCGGGATGAAAGGTCGCAGCCCCCATCTCCATGTCGTAAGGCTGGAGGATGACACAGCCCTGATCGGCCCAGAAGCGCTCGAGCTTAAGGATCAGGTCCTGGAAGGACGGCGCGCCATCCTTAGCGGATTTGCTTGGCTTCGACATTGTCTCTGGGACGACCGCTTATGAGGCGACTCTGGAAAGTTGGCGGGACGCTAAAGCAAAATCGGTTCTATTTGAATCGTCATGCCCGGCCGAAGTGCCGGGCATCCACGAATTTCAAAGAGAAACAAAGACGTGGACGGCCGGGACAAGCCCGGCCATGAGGGGCTTCTATTCCTGTTCGGGGTCTTAGTGCAGCCGTTTCGGCCGATAGATGCCGGTCAGGGGGTCAGCTTCCAACGGCACGATGGGCCTCATTTCGCGCTGCTCCATGGCCTCCTTGGCGGCGCGCAGCTCGGCCGCGATGCGGGCGCGCTCGCGCACATACCAGCGCCGTCCGGCCAGGAGGAGGCCGGCGCCCGCGGCAACGAGGAGAAGGATCGGCGGCATCGCCTAAAACCCGAATCGCGACCAAAGCGCGCGGGCCTCGATCGCCGAGATGAGATCGGCGGCAAAGCCGCCCGGCGAGAAGCCGAACTCGAACGCGCCGCCTTCGGCAAAGACGCTCCGCCGGCGACGGAACCAGGAGGTCGAGGGAGTCACCAGCTTGAAGCGCACCTCATCGCCGTAGAGCTCGCGCATCTTGGTGCGGAGATCGGAGAGCCCGTCGATCAGGCCAAGCTCGAGCGCCCTCTTGCCGGACCAGAACTCGCCGGTGAAGAGATTGATGTCGGCCTTGTCGAGCTTCGCGCCCCGCCGTGTCTTGACGAGATCGATGAAGGCTTGGTGCACGTCGCGCTGGAGCGCCTTGATCCGCTCCACGTCTTCCGGCTTCTCGGGCAGGAAGGGATCGAGCGTGTCCTTGCTCTCGCCGGCGGTATAGACGCGACGCTGCACGCCGATCTTTGCGATCATTTCGTTGAGGCCGAAAGTGGCGGTGATCACGCCGATCGAGCCCACGATCGAGCTTGGATCGGCATAGATCTCGTCGCCGGCGAGCGCGAGCAGATAGCCGCCTGAGGCAGCGACATCCTCGGCGAAGACATAGACCTTGAGGTCCTTCTCGGCGGCGAGCGCCCTGATGCGCTTATAGATCAGCATCGACTGCACGGCCGAGCCGCCGGGAGAATTGATCTGGATGGCGACGGCCTTGGCGCCGCTCATGGAGAAGGCCTTCTCGATCGCCGAAGCAGAGGTGGAGAGCGACAGGCCGGGCCTGAGCGGCGTGACCACGCCGATGGCGCCGCTGAATCTGAGCACGGGAATGATCGGTCCACGCTTGGTCCAAGCGGCGGGCAGATAGCGCTTCAAGCCGAGATCGTCGAGGAGAACGTTCATGGGAGCCTAAGGTACAGCGGCATTACGCCAAATCAAGGCGGGGAGACGAATTCTGTGCCAATAAAAGCCAGGCGACGGCGCTTCTTAAGCGTTTGGTTAGCGCAAGTTCCGGAGCGCCATCCGACTGTCGAAATTCGTTGCTATACTTGCGCTTGAAGGTGGGGAACGCCCACCCCTGGCGGCGCGTTTTCGGCGGAGGGACGCCGCTTCGATCTCTCGAGGAGGAATGAATGAGCAAGCTTGCAACTTTTGTGGTGGCGCTGGCGGCCCTGGTGCTTGCCTTTGTCACCCTTTCCCCGAGTTCCGCGGACGCCGGATGGCGTCGCGGCGGCCATTGGGCGCCCGGGGTCAACGTCTATGTCGGACCGCGCTGGGGCTGGTACGCCCCGCGCTATCGCTACTGGGGACCCCGCGCCTACGCCTACGGCTACCCTTACGGCTATTATCCCTATTGGCGCGGGCGTTATTGGCGCGGCTGGTACTAAGCACGAGCGCCTCCAAGGCTTTGCAAAGGGCCACGTCCGAAAGGGCGTGGCCCTTTCGCTTTTGAGCGCGGCTTTTTCTCCTGAATGCCAAA
This sequence comes from Methyloceanibacter sp., assembly GCA_036397315.1. Classification (GTDB taxonomy): domain Bacteria; phylum Pseudomonadota; class Alphaproteobacteria; order Rhizobiales; family Methyloligellaceae; genus Methyloceanibacter. The sequence goes on from DASWJG010000117.1 coordinate 3,714, forward strand.
TGAATGGCCACCTCAGTTTCGGTTTAGCGCGCTGCAGCTAGAACGGACCTTGTGAGCTCGAGAACACTCTCCTCACGCTCGGGCGAACGAGGGCTGCCGCCTCACCCCCCAGGGCGGCGGCCCTTCCTTGTCGATCTGCCGAGATCGAGAGCCTCCCCTCCCCTGAGCACAGCTTCGGCCTCTTCGGTGTAGCGGCCGTCCTCCCCATGCAGGACGAGGCCCGGCAAGAGAGTGAGGCCGGCCCGGCTTCCTTTCTTGGCCTGGACGATGATGCGCGTCGCGGGCTCGCCCCTCTTGGGGTAAAGCGGAAAGACGGCGATGCCGCCGAAGCGCCCGTCCAGGAGCTCCAATAATTCGCCAAGACAGTCCGGCCGATGGATCAGAGTCAGCAGCGCGTTGGGCGCGGCCATGGCGGCAAAGAAGCGCACCCACGCGGCCAGACCTTCCCCGCCCATGACGTGGGCGGCCGCACGCGCGCCATCGGGCGCGGGCCTCACCGCGCCTTCGGCGTGGAAGGGCGGATTGGCGATGAGGTGATCGTAGCTTTCGCGCTCAAGGCCCGCGGCCTTGAGCGTCTTGCCGGGCGAGGTCACGTCGGCGTTGATAACGGTGAAACTCTCAGCAAAGCCGTTCCGGGCGGCATTCTTCGCGGCGAGCGCGCACAGCCCAGCGTCGATCTCCACCGCGGTGACTTCGATGCCAGGGACGCGCGCCAGAAGGCAAAGTCCGGCGACGCCCATGCCGGCGCCGACATCGAGCACGCGTTCGACCGCCCGCGCCGGAACGGAGGCGGCGAGAAACACCGCATCGCTCCCTGCCCGGTGGCCGCGGCGCGGCTGAATGACGACGATGCGTCCGCCGAGAAAATCGTCGGTGCTGGTGGCGCCCGCTCGACCGGCACGCACGCTAGGCCTTTTCGTCGTCGGCGATGACATGGCCGATGCCGGCCTCGGTGAGAACATTGCGTGCTTGCCCAAGCCTTGCGCTCTCGACCAGGACGCGCCGGGGCAAGGCCCCGATCGAACCCTCGAGCACGCTCATATTGAGATCGGCCACAATGAAGTCGATCCTAGCCTCCTCCAGCAATGCGCTGACATAGGACAGAAGCACCGGATCGTTGGAACGCAGCAATTCCTTCATGGGTGGCAAAGCCTCGTGTCCCTGGCCTCAAGGCGAGCGCCTTGACCTTGACGGCGGACCGCCGACAATATCGGTAAAGGAGCCCTTCGGCGAATTAGGAGTAAGTCCCTTGGGAGTCGTGGTTAAGCTTGCCGGCGCGAACGATCCAAGAGCGAGCCTTGCGCCGCTCGTTGCGCTTGTCGAGGAGGACATGGCCCATGTCAACCGCATCATCCTCGACCGCGCGCGATCCAATGTCGAACTGATCCCGGAGCTGGCCCGGCATCTCATCGATTCGGGCGGCAAACGCTTGCGCCCCATGCTCACGCTCGCCGCCGCCAAGCTGTGTGGCTATGGCGGCGAGGGCCATGTGCGGCTCGCGGCAAGCGTGGAGTTCATGCATACCGCGACCCTGCTGCACGACGACGTGGTCGACGAGAGCAATCTCCGCCGGGGCAAGACCACGGCGCGGCTCCTGTGGGGCAACGAGGCGAGCGTGCTGGTGGGCGACTTCCTGCTCGGCCAGGCCTTCAAGATGATGGTGGATGTCGGCTCGCTCGGAGCGCTGCGCATCCTGTCCGACGCGGCGGCGGTCATCGCCGAGGGCGAGGTCATGCAGCTCATCACCGCCAAGAACACCGAGACCACCGAGGACGACTATCTCGCGGTGATCGATGCCAAAACCGCGGCGCTTTTCGCGGCAGCGGCGGAGGTCGGCGCGGTGATCGCAGGTCGGCCGAAATCGGAGGCGGCGGCGTTGCGCTCCTATGGCCGCAATCTCGGCCTTGCCTTTCAGCTCGTCGACGATGCGCTCGACTATTCGGGCGAGCCGTCGATGCTCGGCAAGAGCGTCGGCGACGATTTCCGCGAGGGCAAGATCACGCTGCCGGTGGTGCTCTGCTACCGACGCGGCAATGCGGCCGAGCGCGCCTTCTGGCACCGGACACTACAGCAAGGCGATCTCCTCGACGACGACCTCGCCGAGGCGATGAGCCTGATGAAGCGCCACAATGCGCTGAGTGACACGATGGAGCGGGCGCGCCATTACGGCGCCATCGCCCGCGACGATCTCGCCATCTTCCCTGACTCCGACGCCAAGGCGGCGTTGCGCGAGGCCATCGAATTCTGCGTCGACCGCCCGTTCTAGACCCCGAGCTTGGTCGCGGCGATCCACCACGCCGGATGCTCGGCGGCAAGCGAAGCCGCGGCACGCTGCGCTTCAGCTTCCGTGGCGAACAGGGCAAAGCAGGTCGGCCCGCTGCCTGAGAGCCTGGCAACGCCAGCGCCTTCAAGCGCCACGAGCGCGGCGAGCACCTCCCTGATCTCCGGCGTAAGGCGCGCAGCCGGCGCTTCGAGATCGTTGCCGCGCGGGCGCGCATAGTCGAGGAGCCGCGCGAAGTCGCCTTGGAAGTCGAGCTTCTCGGCCGTCTGGCGCGGCGGTATCGCCAAAGGTGCGGCCCGTAGCGCCGCATAGACCGCTTCGGTCGCAAGGGGCGACCCCGGGTTGGCCAGGAGCACGCCACAAGAGGGGAAGCCGCTCACAGCCTCGAGCTTCTCGCCCCGGCCGGTGATCAGCGCCGGCTGGCTGTCGAGGCAGACCGTCACGTCCGAGCCGAGCTTCGGCGCAAGCTCAGCCAGTACCGACTCCGGCAGCGCCCCGCCATTGGCGCGGGCGATCAGTCGCAGCGCGGCGGCCGCGTCGGCAGAGCCGCCGCCAAGGCCTGCGGCGACGGGAAGGAGTTTGACCAGGCGAAAGCGGCCTAGCCTCAGGTTCGGCGCCATGGCCAACGCGGCCTTGGCGGCCTTGAGAATGAGGTTGTCGCCGCCCAAGGCATGGGCGAAGGGGCCTTCGACCTTCAGTTCGAGTGCGCCATCCGGCTCAAGCTCGACGTCATCGCCGAGGTCTACGAAGGCGACGAGACTCCTAAGCTCGTGAAAGCCGTCGGCGCGGCGGCCGAGCACTTCAAGCGTCAGATTGAGCTTAGCCCAGCCCGTCTCACGGAGCGCCGTCATGCCCGCTCCTCCGCACGCTCGGCCAAGGCGTTCTATTGCGGCGTCTTCTGACCCGCTTGCGTGGTCCGGTCTTGCGCCGACTTGGTTTCAGGGGCCTCCGGCAGGCCCGAGGCGATCTTCTGCTTGAGGGTGACGATCTGCTCGGACTCGGGCTTGAGCGTCAGCGCCTGCTGCCACTGATATTTCGCTTCGAGTAGCCGACCCACTTTCCAATAGGCGTCGCCGAGGTGGTCGTTGATGATGGGATCGTCGGGCTTGAGTTCGACGGCGCGTTCGAGATTCTCGACCGCCGCCGGCAGATTGCCGAGCCGGTAATAGGCCCAGCCGAGACTGTCGACATAGTAGCCGTCGTCAGGCTTTAGCTTCACGGCCTTGCGGATGTAGTCCATCGCCTGCTTCAGATTGCGGCCCTGATCGACCCAGGAATAGCCGAGATAGTTGAGCACGAGCGACTCGTCGGGAGACAGGGCGAGCGCCTCTTTGAAATCGACCTCGGCCTCCGGCCAGTTCTTCAGCCGCTCGTTGCTCACCCCGCGGGAATAGAATAGCGTCCAGTTATCCTTGGTAGGCTTGGGAATCAGCGCCAGAGCGCGGGTATAGTACTCACGCGCCTCGCCATAGCGCTCGTGCGAGCGCAGGATGTTGCCCAGCGCATCGAGCGGGCGGACATCCTTCGGGTCCTTGGCGATCAGCTCTTCGAGCAGAGCCTTGGCGTCGTCGACCCGCTCCAGCGAGTTCAGCGCGAAGGACTTCTGGATCTGCACGTTCAGCCATAACGGCGAGTCCGGCTTGATCTGGTCGAGGGCCTGCATCTCCAGCTCGTATTTCTTTGCGCTCTCGTAGGCCTCGGCGAGCGCGGCATAGGCGAGCGGAAAATCGGGCTCAAGGTAGAGAGCGAACTGCAGGAAGATGATGCCCATGTCGAGGCCGCCCTCGCCGGCGAGCGCATCGCCAATGCCGTAGAAAACCTCGGCAAGCCCATCGGTCGGCGTGGCGACCAGAAGCGGCGGGGTCTTGCCCTCTTCGATCTCGGCAAGCAGCGACTCTGACAGAGGATGGGCCGAGGACTTGCTGATATGAGTCTTCAACGTCTGGCGGGCGAGCTTGCGATTGTTGGCGTTCACCGCATGGCGCGCGTAGGCGTCGGCCACCCTGAGCGTCGACGGATTCTTCTTGAAGGCCTGGGCGAAGGCCTGGCGCGCCACGTCACGCTTGCCGGCGATGTCGGCGATAAGGGCACGGTGATAGCGCTGATAGAACTGAGCCCAATCGGCATCGCTCAAACTGTCGAGGGTAGCAAAGGCCTCGTCGGGCTTGCCGGCGGCCTCCTGCACCCAGGCGCGGGCGAGGGTGGAGGTGAGATCGGCGATCGGTCCCTGGCGCGCCGCGGCGAAATGCTCGTCCGCCTCCTTGTAATTGCCTTGCTTGAAGGCCTCACAGCCGAGGAGGAATTGGGCAATCCTATGAGCCGGCTCGATCTTGACGAGATCCTGGGCGAGCTGGATGGCACGATCCCAATGCGCCGAGGCCGCCTCGAGCAGGAAGGTCTGTTCGAGAATGATCTCGTTGCCGGGATCCCCGGCCAACGCCTTGGAATAGAAATCGGCGGCGGCGATCGTGTCGTGGTCGCCGCGAGCCATACGCCCCGAGAGATAGTTGCCAAGCAGGGTCCCGGGGTCCTCGGGCGGTTGCGAAACGACTTCAGAATAGGCCGCCGGAGCCGCGACAAGGGCGGCAATTAAAAGAGACCGCCGCGCCCATTTGCACAGACCCGCACTATGCACGATCGCCATATCGCTTCGGCTGTGACGCCGCCCCAAACTGCGGTTCGTAGGATTTCCCCGACCCAAGGTTATGCGGTTTTGGTCCCTCGAACAAACCAAAAGCTTCCTTGGAGCCTAATCGCGGCTGGTTTGTGGCCGGTTACCGCGGCATCGAGCCCCGCGCTTCACATATTCACGTAATTCGGCCCATCGCCGCCTTCAGGCGGGACCCAGGTGATGTTCTGGGCGGGATCCTTCACGTCGCAGGTCTTGCAGTGGACGCAGTTCTGGGCGTTGATCTGGAAGCGCGAGCGCTCGCCCTCCGTCACCACCTCATAGACCAGAGCCGGACAATAGCGCTGGGCCGGCTCGGCGTAGTCCGGGAGATTGTGTTCAATGGGGATCGAGGGATCGGCAAGCCGCAAATGCACCGGCTGGTTCTCGGCGTGATTGGTACCCGACAAGAACACCGAGGAGAGAATGTCGAAGGTGATGACGCCGTCGGGCTTCTCGTACTCGATCGGCTTCACCTCGGCCGCCTTCTTCAAGGTCGCATAGTCGGGCTTCGTGTGCTTCAGCGTGTGGCGCAGGAAGGGGAAGAACGTGTTGAGCCACATGTCGATACCGCCGAGCATGACGCCGAGACGCGTGCCGAAGCGCGACCAAAGCGGCTTGACGTTGCGCACGCGTCTCAGCTCTTTCGCCATGGAGCTTGCCTGCACACTCTCGGGATAGGCTTCGAGCACATCGCGGGAGCGGCCGGCCTCTATTGCGGCGAAGGCAGCTTCCGCGGCAAGCATCCCTGAGAACATGGCGTTGTGCGAGCCCTTGATGCGCGGCACGTTCATGAAGCCTGCGGCGCAGCCGATCAGCGCGCCGCCAGCGAAAGCGAGGCGGGGGATCGCTTGGAAGCCGCCCTCGGTAAGCGCGCGGGCGCCATAGGCGATGCGCTTGCCGCCTTCTAAATGCGCGCGGATCGAGGGGTGCGTTTTGGCGCGCTGAAATTCCTTGAACGGGTTGATGTAGGGATTGTCGTAGTCGAGATGGACGACGAAGCCCACCGACACCAGCCGCTCGCCGAAATGATAGAGAAACGAGCCGCCGCCGGTCTTGTCGTCGAGCGGCCAGCCCATGGTGTGCTGGACGAGGCCGGGCCTGTGCTTCTCGGCCGGCACCTCCCACAGCTCCTTTAGCCCGATGCCGAATTTCTGCGGGCCCGACTCGGCGTCGAGCCCGAGCTTATTGATGAGCATCTTGGACAGCGAGCCGCGGGCACCTTCGGCGAATAACGTGTATTTGCCGCGAAGGGCGATGCCGGGCGTGTAGTTGTCCTTGTGACTGCCGTCGCGGGCGACACCCATGTCGCCGGTGATCACGCCCTCGACCTCGCCGTCAGGGTCGAAGATCACATCGGTGACGGCGAAGCCCGGATAGATCTCGACGCCGAGTGCTTCCGCCTGCTCAGCGAGCCAGCGTGTGAGGCTGCCGAGGCTCCCGATATAGCAGCCGTGATTGCTCATGAGCGGCGGCATGAAGATGTTCGGCACGCGCACGCCGCCCGTCTTCCATAGGTAATAGAAGCGGTCCTCGGTGACAGGCGTGTTGAGCGGCGAGCCCATGTTGCGCCAGTCGGGCAGGAGGCGGTCGAGCGCGATCGGATCGATCACCGCGCCGGACAGGATATGGGCGCCGACCTCCGAGCCTTTCTCGAGCACCACCACGGAAACGTCCTTGCCCTTCTCGGCGGCAA
>DASWJG010000118.1:0-22251 GCA_036397315.1 Methyloceanibacter sp.
GCTGTCCGAGAAGCCCGGCCTGACCGTGGTCGAGATCATCAACGCCGCCTACAACGGCGAGATCAGAGGCATGTACGTCCAGGGCGAGAACCCCGCCATGTCGGACCCCGATCTGGACCATGCCCGCGCCGGCATCGCCAAGCTCGAGCATCTCGTGGTGCAGGATATCTTTCTCACCGAGACCGCGATGATGGCCGACGTGATCCTTCCCTCTTCGGCTTGGCCCGAGAAGTCAGGCACGGTGACCAACACCAACCGTCAGGTGCAGATGGGCCGCAAAGCGCTTCCCCTGCCGGGCGACACGCGCGAGGATCTGTGGATCGTCGTCGAGCTGGCCAACCGCCTCGGCCTGAAATGGACCTACAGCCATCCTTCCGAGGTGTTCGCCGAGATGAAGCTCGCCATGCCCTCGCTCGACAACATCACCTGGGAGCGGCTGGAGCGCGAATCCTCGGTGATCTATCCCTGCCCGGAGCCGGATCATCCCGGCGAGGCGGTGGTGTTCGGCGACGGCTTCCCCACCAAATCGGGCCGCGCGAAGCTCGTTCCCGCCGACATCCTGCCGCCGGCCGAAGTGCCGGACGACGAATATCCGCTCGTGCTCATGACCGGCCGGCAACTCGAGCATTGGCATACGGGCGCCATGACGCGCCGCGCCGATGTGCTCAATGCGCTCGAGCCCGGGCCGACCGCGAGCCTCAATCCGCGCGCGCTTGCCCGCTATGGCATCAAGCCGGGGGAACAGATCCGGGTGACGACGCGGCGTGGCTCGATCGAGCTCACCGCCCGGGCCGACCTCGCGATCGAGGAGAAGATGGTTTTCATTCCCTTTGCCTATGTCGAGGCCGCCGCCAACATCCTCACCAATCCGCAGCTCGATCCGATCGGCAAGATTCCCGAGTATAAATATTGCGCGGTGAAGATCGGGCCGGCGCATGGGAAAGAGCCGCACGTGCCTAAGCCTAGCCTGGAGGTGACTGCTTCTGGCCTATAGATTTCCAAGATGGATCCTTCCCAGCCTGTCGTCGGCGTCCTGCTAGCCGGCGGCAGATCAAGCCGCATGGGCGGCGGCGACAAGTGCTTGAGGTTGCTCGGGGGTAAGCCGATTCTCGCCCATATCATCGAGCGCCTGACGCCTCAGGTCTCCGATATCATCATCAATGCCAGCGGAGAGGCCTCGCGCTTTGCGCGTTTTGGCTTGCCGGTCGTCGCCGACAGCGTGGCCGGCTTCGCGGGGCCGCTGGCAGGCATTCATGCCGGGCTCGAATGGATCAAAGCGAACCGACCAGACAGCCCCTATGGTGTCACGGTCGCGACCGACACGCCCTTTCTTCCCCTTGATCTCGTGCGGCGCTTTCTTGCCGAGCAGGCGCAGCGTCCATCGCTGGTCGTGGCGCGGTCGGCGGAGGGCACCCATCCCGTGGTCGGCCTGTGGCCCGCGGCTCTGGCCGGTGACATCGAGCGGTCGTTGCAACAGGGCATGCGCAAGGTCGGCGCCTGGACCGAGCAGCACGGCGCCGTCGAGGTCAGCTTCCTGCCGGTCGAGATCGGCGGGAGATCGATCGATCCCTTCTTCAACATCAATCGACCCGAGGATTTGGCCGAGGCCGAAGCCCTGGTGACGGTGCACGCCCCATGACGCCCCCTCTGTTCGGGGTGGTCGGCTGGAAGAATTCGGGCAAGACCATGCTCATGGTCGGACTTATTGGCGAGCTTGCCCGGCGGGGCTATGCCGTCTCCGTCATCAAACATGCCCATGCCAGTTTCGAAATCGATCATCAGGGGCGCGACTCGTTCAAGATGCGCGAGGCGGGCGCCTGCCAGGTCGCCTTGTCGTCGCCTCGGCGTTTTGCCGTGATGCGGGAACTCGGCGGCGCGCCGGAAATGTCATTCGCCGAGATCGTCGCTTATGCCGGGCCGTGCGATCTCGTTCTGGTCGAGGGGTTCAAGCGCGAGGCTTTTCCCAAGATCGAGATCAGGAGAGAGGGCGCCGCGTCGCGCGAGCCTCTGCACGGGGCGTTCCCTCAGATCGTGGCGATTGCCTCAGACCGGCCAGAGACCGAGACGGAGTCGGTGCCGGCCTTCCATCTTGACGACATCGCGGGCATGGCCGACTTCATCGTGGCGCAGCTTGGGCTGAAGCAGCCATGACGGCCAAGCTGATCGACGATTGTTTCGTCCTCGACAAGGACCGACTCCCGCATCACGAGGCGCTGGCTATTCTCAAGTCGCGGGTGCGCACGGTGGTGGGGACCGAGGAGATTTCCCTGGACGAGGCTGCGGGCCGCTTTCTTGCGGAGGCCATCGTCTCGCCCCGGCCCATCCCGGCCCACGACAATGCCGCGGTCGACGGCTATGCCTTCGCCCATTCCGCTTACGACCAGATAAAGGGGGCAAGGCTCAAGATCGCCGGCGAGGCCGCCGCGGGCCACCCGTTCAAACAAACGCCGCCGCCGGACAGCGCAGTGCGCATCTTCACCGGCGCCGTCATGCCGGTAGGCTTTGACACCGTGGCGATGCAGGAAGACGTGGATATCGAGGAGAAGGGCGAGGCGCGCTGGGCCGTCATTCCGCCGGGTCTGAAGCAAGGCGCCAATCGACGGCTTGCCGGGGAAGACGCCAAAGAAGGCGCCGTGCTGGCCGAAGCCGGGATGAGGCTCAGGCCGCAGGAGGTAGCGAGCGCCGCCGCAACGGGGCTAGGCCGGCTCTCCAGCTACGCGCCGCTCAAAGTAGCGGTCCTGTCCACTGGAGACGAGATCCTTCGCCCCGGCGAAGCCTTCGCGCCGGGGCAGGTTTACGACGCCAACGCGCCGATGCTGCAGGGTCTGGTCCGCGCCGCCGGCGCAGAGGCGGTGGATTTCGGGGTCTTACCCGACAAGGCCGAGCTGGTGCGAGCTTCTCTTTCCGAAGCAAGCCGCGCCTACAACGTGATTGTCATTTCGGGTGGCGCCAGCCAAGGCGCCGAGGATCACGTGGTGAAGAGCATCGATGCTCTCGGCAAGCGCCATCTGTGGCAGATCGCCATCAAGCCCGGGCGGCCGATGAGCTTCGGCCAGATCGGCGACTGCGTGGTGCTGGGGCTGCCCGGCAATCCGGTGGCGGTGTTCGTCTGCTTCTTGATTTATGTGAGGCCGGTGCTGACATTGCTGGCCGGGGGTGCGTGGCCCGAGCCTCAGCGCTTTCCTTTGCCCGCCGCGTTCACGCAGAGAAAGAAAATGGGGCGGCGGGAATTCTGGCGCGCCAGGCTGACGCGAGGGACAGGCGGGCGGCTTCAGGTCGCTAAGTTTCCCCGCGACGGCTCCGGACTCATCTCCTCGTTGCGGGAGGCCGACGGCTTGATCGAGGTGCCTGAGGATGTGGAAGAGGTCCGCGCGGGCGACCTCGTCGACTTCATCCCCTTCTCGGAATTTGGCCTGTTTTCGCGCTAAGCCCCAGTTAGCTCGCCAGTCCCCGCCACAGTGCGCCGACCAGGTTGCGCGCCAACGTCCGGTTCGGGTCGAGGTTCGGGTTGAAGATGGTGATGTTGAGGCCCACGGCCCGGCCGCTGCCGATCGCCACGTGCAGCACGGCGACCAGTTCGTCGAAATCGAGTCCATCGGTCATGCGATAGTCGACAGCCGGCATTATTGCGTCGTCGAGGACGTCGACGTCGAGGTGGATCCAGAAGCCTTTCCTGTTGCCGGCCGCAAGCCGCGCCACTGCCTCGGCGGCAGCGGCCTTCGCTCCCGCCTTTCGCACCTCGTTCAGATCCATGACTGTCATGCCGGTCGCTCGCACATCGCGGCTGCCATACTTGTAGGCTATGGCCGCATCGCGCTGGGCGAAGACGACTATGTCCTCGTCGCGTACATAGGGCTTGCGACCCTCAAGGTTGACGACCATGTCTGGGCCGCGCCCGGAGACGAGGCCAAGATCCATGTCCGCTCCCTCACCGGTCAGTGACGCCTCCGGTTGATAGAAATCGGCATGGCCGTCGAGAAATAGGAGGCCGTAGCGGCCGCGCCGTCTCAGCGCCAGCATGCAGCCGAGCAGGATGCTGCAATCGCCGCCGAGCACGACCGGGAATTCCCCCTTGTCGATCACCGCGCCAACCGCGTCGGCAAGCTGCGGCGAATAATCGGCGAGGCCGTGCGGGTTCAGCATGTGGGTGGCCGGATCGCGCACCGGGTCATACTCGGGCGGTTCGATGCGCCGGTCGCGCCGGGCGTTGAGCGCGCGGGCAAGACCCATCTGGAGGAGTACTTCGGGCGTGCGCTCGACGCCGCTCGGCCATAAGCCGAGGGGCGAAGGCGCCTCGATGACGGCGTATTGCGGCATGGTCGTCCGCTACGTTTCCCGCCAGTCCCCAACTCCATACATGTTTGTCATTCGTCGAATTTCGGCAATGCCGTGCTCACGCGTTTGTAGGTGCCGGAACCGGAAACGTTGAGGCCCATTCCGCAGGAGCCATCCTGCCTTACGACGAGCTTGCCAGGCGCGAACTTGAACGTCAGGGAGCAGTCGATGTCTTGATCGGTGTAACTGGCGGCATCTCCGGTGAGCGGAACCTCGCCTGATACCTCCCCGACATTCGTCTGGTATGTCGCGTTGAGGGAAAATTTCATCCGCCCATCCGTCGTCTGCTGAACAAGCACTTCCCCGTTCTTCATCTTGTACGTCCCCGTCACACCTTCATCTGCGTGCGCCGAAGGCATTAGAACGAGGCATAGTAACGTCGCCCACATCGCTGCTCGCATAGTTCTCTCCATGCGGTCACGTCTAAAGCGGTCACGTCTAAACATGTCGGCGAAGTCGTTGGAAAGGCTGGCGCGCCCGAAGAGATTCGAACTCCTGACCCCCAGATTCGTAGTCTGGTGCTCTATCCAGCTGAGCTACGGGCGCGCTGTGCCTTCAAGGTGAGGCGAGACCCTAACACAGCCATCCGCCTTGGGGAGGCGGCCTTAAGCGTGTGGTTGGGCCAAAACTTAACTAAGCCGTCGCCGGGGCGATGGCAAGACTAAGGAACTATCAAGGAATGCGTGCGGTTCTATGGCCACGACAAACCCAACTTGGAGGAAGCGAACCATGCGTACCGGTTTCTTAGCCAGAGCCACAGCAGCCTTTGCCGCCGTTGCCCTTGCCATCGCGCTCGGCAGCGCCGCATTCGCCGCGGAAGGATTCGTCGGCAAGTACAAGACCACGGACACCGACGGCAAACCGTTCACCATTTGGCTGTCCGACGACGGCGTAGCCAAGGGCGACCGCGCCGACGAGGGCCTGGCCGGCATGTGGAAGGAAGAAGGCAGCGCCGCAGTGATCACCTGGGACTCGGGCTGGGTCACCAAGATCACCAAGGAAGGCGACAAATATAAGAAGACCGCGGAGAAGGACGGCAAGGCCGTCGGCAGCCCCGCGGACGCAGAAAAAGTCGAGTAACGCTTTAAGAATTACGCGCGGCGCTGCCTGGCCCGTTCCAGCTCGACCACCACGTCGGGAATGGTGATGCGGAAGGTGGCGCCGCCTTCATTTTTCACAAGCAGGATCTGGCCGCCATGCGCCTGGACCAGCTCGGCGGCGATGGCCAGGCCTAACCCAGATCCGCCCTTCCGCGCCACGCTCTGGAACGCCTCGAAGAGATGCGCGCGCGCCTTCTGCGGCACGCCTGGGCCGGTGTCCGCGACCTCGATGACGGTGACCGCGCCTTCTCTGCGCGCGCTGAGGAGGATCTCGCCGGCGCTCTCGCCTTCGCTCTCGAGCGCCTGCACGGCGTTGCGGCAGAGATTGCTCAAGACGCGGTAGAGCTGATCGCGGTCGGCATCGACCTCGATCTCCTCCTCGACCTCGACGGTCCAGTCGATGAGTTTGGGGCGAGGAAGCCCGAGGCTGTCGCCGATCTCGGTAACGAGCGGCGCGAGCGGAAAGCGCTTGCGCCGCGGCGGCGTCTCCTGCGCCTGGCCGTAGTCGAGCGTGTGGGCGCAGAGCCTAATGGCGCGGTCGAGCGAGGCGATCAGCTTCGGCACGAGGCGCTGCACCGTCGGGTCCTTCACCGTGATCAGGCGATCGGAAAGAAGCTGCGCGCTCGACAGCATGTTGCGCAAATCGTGGCTGATCTTGCTCACCGCCAGACCGAGCGCGGCGAGCCTCGACTTCTGTGAGAGCGTTTCGGCGAGCTCCTTCTGCATGGTGGAGAGCTCGCGCTCGGCCGTGCCGATCTCGTCGCGGCGCGAGGACGGGGTAATGACCCTGGTCGGATCCTCCGGCCGCTCCGAGAAGCGCACGATGTTCCAGGTGAGCTTGGTCATGGGCTTCACCAGAAGGGCGTCGAGCGAGAGATAGACCAGCGCCGCGGTGATGATCGAGATGAGAATCGAAAGGCCGAGAATGTCGAGGCCATAGCGGATCATGGCGGCTTTGAGAGGCGCCTCGCCCATCACCACCTCGATGAACCCGCCCTCCTGACCGCCGGGGTCGCCGACCACGCGAATCACGCGCTCCTCCGGCGCCACATAAACCATCAGCGCATCGGTGATCAGGTCGAGCCAGGAGGCGTTGCGCAAATCGTAGGACGCATCGATGTCGGCCGGCATGTCCATCTCGATGATGAGCACGCGGGCGTCGGCGCGCTTCACGGCGATAGCCTTGACCTTGGCCCGGTCAAGGAGCTCGTCGCGCAGCATCGAGGGAAGCTGGCCACCGGGGGCCGCCTCAGCGGCGAGCGAAGCGATATGCGCAGCTGCCAGCCGCTCCGTCAGCCATTGGCGCCGGAAATTGGAGACCGAGGGCACGAACACGAGCACCTCGGCAAGCATGATGAACAGGATGGTGAGCAGCAGTAGCTTGGCCGAGAGTCCCGGCACATAACGGGACGCCCGTCCTTTCTCCGAAGCTGCGCCCGAAGCCTCGTCCTTCACCAGCACCACTCGAAACTCAAGCAATCGGTTCTCGCCGCACCAGCCGCTATCCTAGGCGGCGCAAGAAGCCAATGATGCTACGGAGCCAGCCTTTCGTCAAAGTGGGCAAATAATAGGTATAGGCGACGCGCTTGGAGAGCTCGGAAAGGGTGGGATAAGGCAGCACGAGCGAGGTCAGGTCGCCGATCTTGATGTCCCTGGCCATGGCGACCACCCACAGCTGAAGCAGTTCACCGGCCTCGGCGCCGACGATGGTACAGCCGAGAATGGTGCCGTCGGGCCGGGTGATAACCTTGATGAATCCTTCCGTGGCGCGCTCGCATTGGGCGCGGTCGTTGTCGGCGTAAGGCCAGCGGTAGATGCGGATGCGGCGATAGCGCTTGCGCGCCTCGTCCTCGGTCAGGCCGATCTGGGCAAGCTCGGGGTCGGTATAGACCACTCGCGGGATGATGCCGGCGCTGGCGTCGGGCTTGAGCCGGAACAGCGCGTTCCTGATCACGATGCCGGCGTGATAGTTGGCGAGGTGGGTGAAGGCCGGGCCGCCAATCACGTCGCCGATGGCGTAGATGCGGCGGTTCGTGGTTCTGAGCTGATCGTTCACCTTGATGCCCGCGTCGGTATAGGCGACGCCGGCGCGCTCGAGACTGAGCGATTTGACGTTCGGCTTGCGGCCCGTGGCCACGAGCAGATGCGTGCCCTTGAGAGTCGTGGGCTCGCCGTTCTCGGTAAAATGCACGGCGACGCCCTGCACCGATTTCTCCACGCGCTCCACCCGCGTGTTGGGGTGCAGCATGACTTGGGTGTCGGCCAGGCGCTTGAGCAGGACGGCAGCGGCTTCCGGGTCCTCGCGGGCAAGAAAGCCCCCAAGCTCGAACACACTGACATGGGAGCCAAGCATGCGATGGGCTTGCGCGAGTTCGAGACCGACCGGGCCGCCGCCGAGCACGATGAGATGCTGGATCCGCTCGCTCACGTCGAAGATCGTCTCGTTGGTGAAATAGGGCACCTCGTCGAGCCCGGGGATGGGGGGGATCGTGGGCATAGACCCGGTGGCGATGACGAATCTGCGGGCCCGCACCAAGACGCGGCCAGCCTCGACCGTGAACTTGTCGAGGAAGCTCGCCTGCGCCTGGATCACGCGGACGCCCAAGCCGGTCATGCGCTCGATGGAATCGTTCGGTGCGATCGCGGCGATGACGCCATGCACGTGATCGTGGACGCCGCGATGGTCGATCTGGGCCTCGATGACGTCGATGCCGAAGGTCGAGGCTGTGCGCACCGCGTCGGCGCGCTTGCCTGCGGCGAGCAGCGCCTTGGATGGGACGCAGCCGTAGTTCAAACAATCGCCGCCCATGCGCCCCTTCTCGATGAGCACCACGGGCACGCCGAATTGGGCCGCTGCCGCCGCGACGGACAGACCCCCTGAGCCCGCGCCGATGACGCAGAGGTCGGGCTTCAGTACCTCTTCCATATTCGCCTAACCCCCCATAACCGCACGCATCAGGCGCGCGGGCGCCTGAACCACTTGACCGCCACCGGGATGAGCGCCACGAGCCCCAGCGCCACGAGCCCGGCAATCAGCTCCGGTGTCAAAAGCGCGCCCGGATCGAGCGCATATGAGCACGACTCTTGGCCTCCCGCTCCCATCTTGGCAAGGCAGGATTGGTGGGCAGCTTGCTGCGCCTCGATGACGCTGTCGAGGCCATTGCCGGCCAGCGCGAAGGCAAAAGTCCCCGGGATAATGCCAAGGATGGTGGTCGCAACATAGGTCCCGAAGCTCACGCCGAGCAGCCCAGGCGCCAAATTGACCAGCCAAAACGGAAAAATCGGGACGAGCCGCAAGAACAACAGATAGCTGAAGGCATCCTCCTGAAATCCCTGGCGAAAGCGGGAAAGCCAGGGGCCCGCACGCGCCGCCAGGAGATCGCCGAGCGCGCTTCTGGCGATGAGAAATACGATCGAAGCGCCGATGGTCGCGCCGACGATGGAGGCGGCCCCGCCCAGAAGCCAGCCGAACAGGAAGCCGCCGGTGATGGTGAGCACTGCGCCTCCCGGCAGCGAGAGCGCTATCGCCGCCGCGTAAACCGCGACGAAGATGGCGAGGCTCAAGAGCATGTTGGTGCCGATAAAGGCGCGCAACGTCTCCCGGTTCTCGGCAAGCGTCTCGATGGTGAGGTAGCGATGCCAGCCCATGGCGAAGACGAAGGCCATCGCGGCGAGGAGCGCTATCAGCGGCCAAAGCCGCTTGAGCCAGCTTATCGTTATCTCCACGCGGTCGGGTGATGCGGTCATGAGTCCCTACAACGAAACTTGCCACAATTAGGCGCTTTCCTGTTCGATGCAAAATGGCGTCTCGCGGCTTCGTGAGGTTCGGTCACAAAACGTGATGGTCGTGGCGCTTCTGTCGCAAGTTCCGTGCCCACAACTCTCTGTAATATGTCGCGGTCAGGTCTTTGGCCTGTAATGGAGGGAATGCCCATGACTATTCGGCTTTATTTGACGGCTGTCGCATTTGCTTGGGTCCTGCTCGGGGGCTTGGGTGTGGCTCACGCTCAAAGCGATGAAGATTCCAGTGCCAGTCAGCAGCTCGAAGGAACTGTCGAGCCCAATTCGAGCGCGGGCGCCAACGAGGCGACCAGCGACGAGAATGCCTCTTATTTGAGCGGCGGCGGGTTCGACTCCGCCGGCGACACGGGCGGGGCCGGCGACGACGGCAGCAATCTCGAGCCGCACCCGTTCGAAGCCACGCCGAACGAGTAAAGCCAGAAACCAAAAACCAGATTGCTAGAAGCCAGAGACCAGAAGCCAGAAAAGCTCACTTCTGGTTTCCGGTCTTCTGGATTCTGGCCTCCTGTCGCCGACATTGACTCTCGGGGCCGTGTCCCCCTATAAGCCGCCCATCCTCAAGCCTTGCGCTTGGCTCGCGGCCACCCGCGTCCAGCGAGGCATTCGACCCTTAGCCGAGAGGTTTCGCCGTGAAGCGCACCTACCAACCATCGCGGCTCGTCCGCAAGCGGCGGCACGGCTTTCGCGCGCGCATGGCGACGAAGGCCGGGCGGAAGGTGCTCGCGCGGCGCAGAGCCAAGGGACGCAAGCGTCTGTCGGCGTAAGCCGGCGGCGCTTCACCGGTGACCGCGATCGGACGTCTCAAGACACGCGCGGAGTTCCTGCATGTGAGGGGTGGGGCTCGGTTCACGGCGCCTTCGCTCGTGCTCCAGGCGCGCCGGCGCGACAGCGGCGAGGCCGAGCGTCATCTCGCCCGCTTCGGCTTCACCGCGACGAAGAGCCTGGGCGGGGCGGTGGTCCGCAACCGGGCGCGGAGGCGGCTCAAGGAAGCGGTACGGCTGGCGGCGCCCACCCACGCCGTGGAAGGCTATGATTATGTTTTGATCGCGCGGGAGGGCACGGTACAACGGCGCTTCACCGAGCTGATCAGGGACCTTGAACGCGCGCTTGCCAAGGTGCACGAACCCTCCCCAGCAAAGAAGCGCTGAACGCCCGAAACCGGACTTGCCTCACCCTCCGCGAGGGACCGATCGAGGCCCTTGAGCTGAAAGCGACATGGACGAGAACAACCGCAACTTCATCCTCGCCATTATCCTGTCGATCGGCGTGTTGTTCGCCTGGCAGCAATTCTTCGTGCCCAAGCCTCCGGACACCGGAGCGCCCCCGGCCGAACAGCAGCAGCAGACCGAACACGGCCCGCCGCAGCCGCAACCTGGCGGAGAGGGCGCCTCGGGTGTCACGCCGCAGCCGGGCGTGGCGCCCGCCGCCACGCTGACCCGCGAGGAGGCCCTCTCGCAAAGCCCCCGCGTGGCCATCGACACGCCAAGCCTCAAAGGCTCGATCGCGCTGAAGGGCGGACGCATCGACGATCTGACGCTTAAGGACTATCGCGAGACGGTCGAGCCCACGAGCCCCAACGTCGTGCTCCTGTCGCCGGCCGGGGGCCCCGGCGCCTATTACGCCGAGCATGGCTTCGTCGGGGGCGACGCCGGCGAGGCCCTCGCCCTCCCCACCGCCGACACGCTGTGGACGGCCGAGACGCAAGGACCGCTCACGCCAAGCTCGCCGGTCACGCTCAGCTACGATAACGGCAAGGGGCTCAAATTCACGCGCACCATCGCGCTCGACGACAAATACATGTTCACCATCGACGACACGGTGGCGAACACAGGCTCCGATGCCGTCACCCTTTATCCTTACGCGCTCGTCTCGCGCCACGAGACGCCCCAGGTCCAGGGCTTCTACATCTTGCATGAAGGCCTGATCGGCGTCGTCGACGACGGCGGGCTCGAGGAGATCAGCTACGCCCATGCGGTCGAGAACCCGCCGGCCGTCTTCAAGAGCCAGCACGGCTGGCTCGGCATCACCGACAAATATTGGGCGACCGTCGTGATCCCCGAGCAGGGCAAGGCTTTCGACGCCAAGTTCTCAGGGACACGAAGCGAGGGCCGCGACCGTTTCCAGACCGACTACCTCCTGGCGCCGCTTTCGATCCCGGCCGGCGGCACCGGCGAAGCGAAGGGCCAGGTGTTTGCCGGCGCCAAGGAGGTCAATACCGTCGACGCCTACGCCGAGAAATACGGTATTCCCAAATTCGACCTCCTGATCGATTGGGGTTGGTTCTATTTCCTCACCAAGCCGCTCTTCTTCGCGCTCGACTTCTTCTTCAAGCTCGTGGGCAATTTCGGCGTCTCCATCCTCATCGTCACGCTGTGCATCAAGCTCGTCTTGTTCCCGCTCGCCAACAAATCCTACGTGGCGATGAGCAAGATGAAACTGCTGGCGCCGGAGATGCAGCGCATCAAGGAGCGCTATGGCGACGATCGCATGCGCCAGCAGCAGGCGATGATGGATCTGTACAAGAAGGAGAAGGTGAACCCGGCCTCGGGATGTCTGCCCATCCTCGTGCAGATTCCCATCTTCTTCGCCCTCTACAAGGTGCTGTTCGTCACTATCGAGATGCGGCACGCGCCCTTCTTCGGCTGGATCAAGGACCTGTCGGCGCCCGATCCCACGAGCGTCTTCAACCTGTTCGGGCTGCTCCCCTTCGATCCGTCGCAGGTCCCGGTGATCGGCCATTTCTTGCTGATCGGCGCTTGGCCGCTCATCATGGGCGTCACCATGTGGGTGCAGATGAAACTGAACCCGGCACCGCCCGACCCGATGCAGCAGAAGATCTTCGCCTGGATGCCGGTTTTCTTCACCTTCCTGCTCGCCTCCTTCCCGGCCGGCCTCGTGATCTACTGGGCGTGGAACAACCTTCTGTCGGTCATCCAGCAATCGGTGATCATGGCGCGCCAGGGCGTGGAGATTCCGCTGCTTGAGAATCTCGGCATCAAGAACAACAAGAAGCGCGCCAAGGGCGAGACCAAGGGGTAGTCGCCCGGCCCATGGCCACCCCCGACTTCACCAAAGCCGACATCGCCAAGGGGGAGGCGCTGTTCAAGGGCGCTTGCACCTTCGTCAAGGGCGTCGTCCGTATCGAGGATTTGCCGAAGGACGGGCGCCCGGAGATCGCCTTCGCCGGGCGCTCCAATGTCGGCAAGTCGAGCCTGATCAACGCGCTCACTGGACGGACGAGCCTGGCGCGGGTCTCGGTGACGCCGGGACGGACGCGGGAGCTCAACTTCTTCACGCTCGGCAAGAACCGCGCGCTCTATGTCGTCGACATGCCGGGCTATGGCTATGCGCGGGCGTCAAAGGCGGCGATCAAGGGCTGGACCCGGCTGATCGGCGATTACCTGAAAGGGCGCCGCGAGCTTAAGCGCGTGTTCCTGCTGATCGATGCGCGCCACGGCATCAAGCCCAACGATGAGGAGACCATGAAGCTTCTGGACGAGGCCGCGGTTTCCTATCAGGTGGTTCTGACCAAGGCTGACAAGCCAAAAGCGTCCGAGCTTGCCGCAGTTCAGGCCAAGGTCGCGAGCGACCTCGCCAAGCACCCGGCGGCCTATCCGCAATTCCTTACCACCTCGGCCCGCATGGGCTCAGGCATCAAGGAGCTCCGCGCCGCCGTCGCGGCGCTCGCGCCCTGACGGCGGCTCAGGGTACAAAGCGCGCCCACAAGGCCGCAATCCAGACGAGTGCGGCGAGAGCCAGGGCGAAGAAGACTCCTGCCGAGGCGAGATCCTTGGTGATGCGGATCGCCTCATGCTTGTCGGGCTGGATGTGATTGCACAGCCGCTCAATTGCCGTGTTGAGGAACTCGATCGACAGCACGAACAGCAGGCTTCCGACCAGGGCGACCCAGGTCCACACATCTTGCGCGATGAAGAAGGACAAGGGCACGAGCAGGCAAGCGATCGCCACCTCCTGCTTGATGGCCGATTCGGTCGAGAGCCCTTCCTGAAGGCCGCCAAGGGAGTTCCAGAAGGCGGCGGCGATGCGCGCCAGGCCTCCGCGACCCGGGAGCGCCGATTGGGCGCGCGGGAGGCCGTTATCGACCGCCTTCTGATGCCGCTCCACTCGCTTTGGACGCATCGATTTTGCCTCCATGAGACGAGGTATAGTCGAGCCGGATTGGTCTGGATAGATCGGGCTTCTGCTTGTACCCCGTGCCCTAGCGCCGCTATAAGCGCGACGTGAGCAGGACCAAGTCATCCCCGGTAAAGTCGAAGGAGCGGCCGGCCCCCAAGGCCGGCGCGGGTGCGAGCGTGGCCGCGCTCTTGGCATCGTCGGTGCATGCCAAGGCCAGGGTGCTGTCGGAGGCGCTGCCTTATATGCAGCGCTACGACAGAAAAACCGTGGTGGTGAAATATGGCGGCCATGCCATGGGCGATCCGGCCCTGGCCGCCGACTTCGCCCGCGACATCGTGCTGCTCAAGCAGGCGGGAGTGAACCCCATCGTGGTGCATGGCGGCGGCCCGCAGATCGGCTCCCTGCTCGACCGGCTCAATATCAGATCGGAGTTCAAGGGCGGCTTGCGCGTCACCGACCGGGAGACGGTCGAGGTGGTCGAGATGGTGCTGGCAGGCTCGGTCAACAAAGAGATCGTGACCGCCATCAACAGCCAAGGCGGCAAGGCGGTCGGCATCTCCGGCAAGGACGCCAATCTGATGCGGGCTAAGCGGCTCGAGCGGCGCTGGCGCGACCCCACGTCCAATATCGAGCAGATCGTCGATCTCGGCTTTGTCGGCGACCCGGTCCATGTCGATCCGCACATCATCGACGTGATCATCAATTCCGACCTGATCCCGGTGATCGCGCCGATCGGGGTGGGGCCAGACGGCGAGACCCTCAACATCAACGCCGATACCTTCGCCGCGGCCTTGGCCTCGGCCCTGAAGGCTAAGCGTCTCCTGCTCTTGACCGACGTGGAGGGCGTGCTCGACAAAGAGGGGCAGTTGATCAAATCTCTGACCACGGCGGAGGCGCAAGCCCTGATCGACGATGGCACCATTTCCGGCGGCATGATCCCCAAGATCGAGAGCTGCATCGACGTCATCGCCGAAGGCGTCGAGGGCGTGGTGATCATCAACGGCAAGGTGCCCCATGCCGTGCTGCTCGAGCTCTTCACCGAGCATGGCGCAGGCACTTTGATCGAACGGCGCAGCCGGAAGAGAAGCGCGAGGGAATCGCAATGATCAAAGAGCCCGAGCGAGCCCTCGGCTTCGCCCATGTCGAGGCGTGGGTGTTCGACCTCGACAACACGCTCTACCCGGCCGACTGCAATTTGTTCGCCCAGATCGACCGGCGCATGGGCGAGTTCATCGCCAATAGTCTCGGCATCCCGCTGGAAAACGCGAAGATCCTGCGCGAGACCTATTACTACGAGCACGGCACCACGCTTGCCGGGCTGGTTAGGCTCCACGGCGTGTCGCCCGACGCTTTCCTCGACTATGTGCACGATATCGATTTGAGCGCAGTCACGCCCTCCCCTGAGCTGGCGGCGGCACTCGAGGCGCTGCCCGGACGCAAATTCATCTTCACCAACGGCTCGCGCAAGCATGCCGAGGCCGTAGCGAGACGGCTCGGGGTGGCCGGCCAATTCGAGGATATCTGCGACATTCACGCGCTCGAATACATCTACCCTAAGCCGACGCGGGAGGCTTATGAGCGCTTCGTCAGAGCGCATGGCGTGGTGGCGCGCCAGGCCGCCATGTTCGACGATCTGCCGCATAATTTGGAGACCGCGCATCTTTTTGGCATGACCACCGTGCTGGTCCACGGCCTGACCGATCACCCGGAGCATCAGGCGATGGCGGGCTGGTCCGAGCTTCCGGCCCACATTCATCACCGCACCGACGCGCTCGCGCCCTTCCTTGCCGCCGTCGGCGCCGCGCTTGCCGAAGAGACCGACCGATCCCAACCGACGCCGCTGCAAGCGCAATTCTGCCTGACCTGATCCCGCCCGCCATGACCCACGATCATCTCAAGACCTTCATCGACAGCGCCTACGAGCACGCCGTCGAGATCACGCCCGAGACCAAGGGCGTGGTGCGCGACGCCGTGGAGGAGGTGCTCGACCTGCTCGACCGAGGCGAGCTCAGGGTGGCCGAGAAGCGCAACGGTGGTTGGGTGGTGCATCAATGGCTGAAGAAGGCGATCCTGCTCTCCTTCCGTCTCAACGAGCCGCATAAGATCGACGGCGGCCCCGCCGGCGGGGCCTGGTGGGACAAGGTGCCCAGCAAATTCGCCCGGTGGAAGGCCAAGGACTTCAAGGAAGCCGGCTTCCGCGTCGTGCCGGGAGCGGTGGTGCGCCGCTCGGCCTATATCGCGCCGGGCGTCGTGCTGATGCCCTCTTTCGTCAATCTCGGCGCGCGGGTCGAGTCGGGCACCATGATCGATACCTGGGCCACGGTCGGCTCCTGCGCGCAGATCGGCCGGAACGTGCATCTGTCGGGCGGGGCCGGCATCGGCGGCGTTCTCGAGCCGATCCAGGCGAACCCGGTGATCATCGAGGACAATTGCTTCATCGGCGCCCGCGCCGAGGTGGCCGAAGGGGTAATCGTCGGCGAGGGCTCGGTGCTGTCTATGGGCGTCTATCTCGGCCAGTCAACGCGCATCATCAATCGCGCCACCGGAGAGGTGCTCCAGGGCCGCGTGCCGCCCTACTCCGTGGTGGTGTCGGGCGCCATGCCAGGCAAGCCCCTGCCCGACGGCTCACCTGGGCCCTCGCTCTATTGCGCCGTCATCGTCAAGACCGTGGACGAGCGCACGCGCGCCAAGACCTCGATTAACGAGCTGCTCCGGGATTGACGCCGGGAGGCAGGGGGGGCGCGCGATGCGGTGGATTCAGGCGTTGACGGAATTTCGCGGGCGCCTGCGCCGCCGCGACTTCTGGATCGGCCTCATCCTCTTGCTTCTCATCGAGATCGCGTTGTCCTTCGGGCTCGCCGGCATGATGCGGCCGACGGGGGCCACGCCGATCGAAAACGCCGCTGTCTGGCTGGCGCTTGCCATTCTCCTGTGGGGCTCTGCCGCTCTGATCGTCAAACGGCTCCACGATCGCGACAAGTCCGCTCTCTGGTACCCGCTGTTCGGGCTGGCGCCGGCGCTCTGCTACCAGCTCGGCGTGATCTATTCGAGCAACATCTCCAACGTCCTCAGCCCGGCGCAACAGGGCTTCTGGCTGCTCGGCCTTCTCCTGTGGATTTGGGCGCTGATCGAGCTCGGCCTCCTCAAGGGTACGGTAGGGCCTAATCGCTTCGGCCCCGATCCGCGCGGCGCGAGCCAAACCGCGGCCGCGTCATAGGCCGAGGCAGCGCAGATATTCCCTTTCGCAAAGGAGCCTTTCGGCCTTACAAAGATATGAGCCGGCGGAAGCCCGGTCGCAAAGGGAGGGGCACGATGAATTTGGACTTTCAATATCTCTTCACGTCCTTCGATGGGCGCATCAACCGGGCCAAATATTGGGCGGGCACGATCATTCTTGCCATCATCAGCATCATATTCGGCTTCATCATCGGCGCCATTTTCGGACCCTCGACCTTCGGCGCCATCCTCGTTACCCTCATCACGCTGGGCTTGTTCTATCCGGCTTACGCGGTGGCGGCGAAGCGATTCCAGGACCGGGATAAACCGGGCATCACCGCCCTTTACGGCCTGGTCCCCGTTTTGATCGCCAGCCTGCTCCAAGCCTTCGGCCTTACCGGAACGCCGCAAGAGCCGAATGCGCTTGGCTGGATCTGCACTCTCGTCACCATGGGCGTCGGCCTGTGGTTCCTGATCGACCTCGGCATCCTCAAGGGGACGCCTGGGCCCAATCGCTTCGGCGGCGATCCCCTAGCCGCCGTGGGCTAGACCCTTTCGGGTGGGCTTGCCACTGGGGGCGGGTACCGCCATGTTGCTCAGCCCATGACCGCGC
This sequence comes from Methyloceanibacter sp., assembly GCA_036397315.1. Taxonomy (GTDB): domain Bacteria; phylum Pseudomonadota; class Alphaproteobacteria; order Rhizobiales; family Methyloligellaceae; genus Methyloceanibacter. Next base: position 17,203 of record DASWJG010000118.1, read on the forward strand.
TCGGCGACAAGGCTGTTCAGCTCGCGCAAAGCTTGATCCGCTGCGAAAGCATCACGCCGGAAGACGCGGGCGCCCTCGATGTTCTCATCCAGACGCTGAAGCCCGCGCGCTTCACGTTCTGGCGCCTCAATTTCAAAGAGGAGGGCACGCCTCCGGTCGACAATCTCTATGCCCGCATCGGCGAGGGGCCGCCGCATCTTTGCTTCGCCGGGCACGTCGATGTCGTGCCGCCGGGCGATGCGAAACTGTGGAGCCATCCGCCCTTCGCCGCGGAGATCGAGGGCGACCTTCTTTACGGCCGAGGCGCTGCCGATATGAAGGGGGCGATCGCCTGCTTCACCGCGGCCGCGCTCGACTACGTCAAGGGGCGCGGCCGGGAGATCGACGGCTCGATCAGCCTCCTCATCACCGGCGACGAGGAGGGCCCCGCCATCAACGGCACGCGCAAGGTGCTCGCCTGGATGAAGGAGCAAGGCGAGCGCCCCGATCATTGCCTGGTCGGCGAGCCCACCAATACCAAGCGCATCGGCGAGGCGATCAAGATCGGAAGGCGCGGCAGCCTGAACGGATGGCTGAAGGTGACGGGCGTGCAAGGGCACGTCGCCTATCCCCACCTTGCCAATAATCCGGTCAAGGGCCTGGTGAAGATTCTTGCCCGCTTCTACGACGCTCCGCTCGATTACGGCAGCGCGCATTTCTCGCCGTCCAATCTCGAGGTGACGACCATCGATGTCGGCAATCCCACCGTGAATATGATTCCGGCCTTCGCCGAGGCCCGCTTTAACGTCCGCTTTAACGACCGGCATTCGACGGATGCGCTCAAGGCGCAGCTCCGCCAGCAGGCCATACTCGCGCTGTCAGGCACCGACCTGGAGTTCAGCCTCGAGTTCGATCCGCCGAGCGATTGCTTCCTCACCGAGCCCGGCCCGCTCGATGCGCTGCTCAGCGAGGCGGTGAGCGAGATCACCGGGCTCACGCCCTCGCTCTCGACCGACGGCGGGACCTCGGACGCCCGCTTCATCAAGGAGTATTGCCCGGTGATCGAGTTCGGGCTCACCACCGCCACGATCCACAAGGCCGACGAGCACGTGGCGATCGCCGACCTCGAGCAGCTCACCGCCGTCTACCGCCGCTTCATCGCGCTCTATTTCGAGACGTTCGGGGGCGCCGATGCCGGGTGACCCCCGGCCGATCGGGGTATTCGACTCCGGCATGGGCGGGCTGACGGTGCTGCGCGCTCTCGTGGCGCGGTTGCCTTCCGAGCGCTTCGTCTATCTCGGCGATACGGCGCGGCTTCCTTACGGCACCAAGAGCGCCGAGACGGTCCAGGCCTACGCGCTCCAGGCAACACGCCTTCTCCTCGACCAGGGCGTGAAGATGCTGGTGATCGCCTGCAACACCGCCTCTGCCGTGGCGCTTTATCTCCTGCAGGAGGCTTGGGCGCCGATCCCGGTGATCGGCGTGATCGAGCCGGGGGCGCGCGCCGGCGTTGCCGCAACCCGCAATCGCCGCATCGCCGTGATCGCGACCGAGGGCACGGTCAAGGGCGGGGCGTACGCGCGGGCCATCCGCAGGCTGATGAGCGACGCCGAAATCGTGCAGCAGCCCTGCCAGGTGTTCGTGGCGCTCGCCGAGGAGGGCTGGACCCAGTCTCCGGCCACACTTGCCGCCGTCGAGCATTATCTCGGGCCGATGTTCAGGAGCTCGGCGGCGCCGGATACGCTGGTCTTGGGCTGCACCCATTTCCCCGTGCTCGCCGGCGCCATCAGAGAGACCATCGGCGGCGCGGTGACCTTGGTCGATTCGGCCGAGACCACGGCCTCTGCCGTGGCCGAGGCGCTTGATGGCGTCGGCCTTAAGAGCGAGTCCGGGCCAAGCGGCGATCACGCCGTGCGCTTCTTCGCCACCGATTCGCCAGAGCGCTTCGCCCGCGTCGGCGCGGTCTTTCTCGGCCGGCCGATCGATCCTGCCTTCGTCGAGCTCGTCGACCTCCGTGCGCTGTAATGCATTTTGTCATGCCCGCGAAGGCGGGCATCCAGTAACCACCGCCCTCGGTTACTGGATTGCCCGGTCAAGCCGGGCAATGACCAGGAATTAAGGCTAAGCCTTGGGCGGCGGCTCGTTGTCCGGCAAGGCGGAGGAGTCGTCGGTGGGGTCTGGCGTCTCGAGGTCTGGAGGCGCCGGCGTATCGGCCGCGACACTGACCTCCCGCAACAGGCTCGTGAGCCACGGTCGCCCGAGCAGCATGAGCACGAGCAGGCCATAGACGATCGCACCCAAGACGACAAGCAGCGCCAGCATCGTCTCCTCGCGGAAGACGCTTAAGCCTGACAGCACGCGCTCAAGCCCGTAAGCGCCGGCAAGAAGTGCGGCCGCCAGCACCACGCCTGCGGCGATGAGCTTTGCCACCGGCCTGCCGATGGCAGCGCCGGACACGGCGAAGCCCTGACGGCGCGCGAAGACGGCAAGCAGGGTCAAATTGATCCAGGCGCCGACGCTGGTCGCCAGCGCCAGGCCCACTTGCGCGAGGTGATCCATGAGCAGCACCTTCAAGAGGATATTGATGGCGGCGGCGAGAAGCGCCGCCTTGACCGGCGTCGCCGTATCGCCGCGGGCATAGAAGGGCGCGGTGAAGCTCCTCAGCAGCACGAAGGGGAGGAGCCCGATCGAGTAGGCGGCAAGCGTCGCGCCGGCGGCGGCCGCGTCGGCGGCAGTGAAGGCGCCGCGAGCGAAGAGCGCGCGCATGATGAGGTCGGGGATGACCAGCGCGGCGGCGGCGCACGGGATGGTGAGAAGGAGCGCAAGCTGAATGCCGCGCGCTTGCGCCGACGCCGCCCCCTTTTCGTCGCCGGCGGCGAGCCGTCGCGACATCTCGGGCAGAAGCACGGTGCCGACGGCGATGCCGACGACGCCGATGGGAAGTTGATTGATGCGATCGGCGTAATAGAGCGCCGACAGGGCGCCGGTGGGAAGAAACGAGGCGATCAGCGTATCGGCGAACAGCGCAAGTTGCACGCCGCCCGCGCCGATAATGGCAGGGCCTAAGGCTTTGAGGAATCTGCGCGTGGGCTCATCGAGCCGCGGCAGGCGGAGCCTGATGCCGTAGCCGTGCGCCTCGGCGTCGCCGCCGACCACCAGCACCATGATCACACCCGCCAGGAGCACGCCCCAGGCGGCGGCGTGACCGGCGTCGGCGAAGAACGGCGTCAGCAAGAGAGTCGTGATGATCGACAGATTGAGGAAGATGGGCGCGCCAGCAGCGGCGGCGAAGCGGTTATTGGCGTTGAGGATGCCAGCGAACAGCGTTTCGATCGACACCAGCGCGAGATAAGGAAAAGTGATGCGGGTAAGCGCCACGGCAAGGTCGAAGCGCGTGGGATCGAGACCGGGGGCGAGCACGCTGACCACCCACGGGGTGAACATCATCGCGAAGCCGAGCAACACGAGGTTGATGACGATCAGCGCGGCAGCAATCTGGTCGGCGAACAGCTTGGCGGCGGGAAGCCCGGCCTGCTCGAGCGTACGCGCATAGGCCGGCACGAAGGCCGCAGCAAACGCGCCCTCGGCAAAGATGGCGCGGAAATGGTTGGGCAGCCTGAAGGCGACGAAGAAGGCATCGGCCATGGGGCCCGCGCCCAACACCGCCGCCATGACCACGTCGCGGATGAAGCCGGTGAGACGGGAGACGAGCGTGAGGCCGCCGACCGTGGCGATACGCCTGATCATGAAGCAAAGCCCCAAGATGCGCGGCGGGATCGCCACGCGCTTCGCATCTTCCCTTGGAAAACGGAATGCTTGGGCAGTTTCGGCTCCCCGTGCCAGCTCGGGCTAAGCTCCTAGCCTAGGGGCAAAGCTCTGTCCATGCGGCAGCCTGAGCCCAGGAGCCGCCTACTGCCCTGCTCCCTTGAAGTAGAGGGCCTCGGCGGGAAGCGCGCCGTAGGTGAAGGGGATCTGCTGACCGGAGGTCGCGGTCTTCACGTCGTCATGGACGCGGCGAAACAGCATGTTGATCTCAAGCCCCGGCTCGTCGAGATATTTGAGCAGGCTTTGCGCAAACGGGCTGTTCGCCCCGTCGCCGTCCTGCGCCACCTGCCCGTCCTTGGCTGAATAGGCGACCAGCACGCCCGCTTCGGGCTCGATGCGCGCGAGCCCGCGCCCGATCGAGCGGGTGGTGCCGGCGCTCGCCATCTTCACGGCAAAGGGGTTCTCCCGGCAGGCATCGAGGATAACGAGGCGGAGCTTCTTGGCGCCTTCGACCTTGGCGAGAACGCGGTCGAGCGGCATGGCCTCGTCGTCGACATGGCTCGCCGCCGCGAGTTCGGCATCGACGGGAATAAGATAATTGATCCCGCCGACCTCGATGCCGTGGCCGGCGTAATAGACCACCGCCCAGTCGTAGCCGGGGGCACGGTCGCCGAAGGCCTTAAGCTCCTTGGTCAAGTCGGCCAAGGTCAGATCGTGCTTCTCGATCACGTCGAAGCCGAGCTGCCGCAAGCTCGCGGCGACAGCGCGGGCGTCCAAGTCGGCGTTCTTGAGCGCCTTGACGTTGGCATAGGCGCCGTTGCCGATCACCAGCGCGACACGCTTCTCGGCCTGAGCCGGCTCTTTCGGCTTGGCGGCTTGGGCGTCCGGAGAGCCCGGGCCCGGCGCGGCGGTGTTGGGGGGAACGGCCGCCAGCGCGGTCAGATGCTGCAAGGCCGCTGCCTTAGCCTTGTCGTCGTAGACCTGACGGCTCTTCAGCGACAGCGACTTGCGGTAGTCGGCCACCGCCTTGTCGCGGTCGCCCTTGAGCTCGTAAGCCCGCCCGCGATCGGCATAGGCGCCGGCAAGCTCGGGATCGAGGCTCAAGGCCCGATCGAAATCGGCGAGCGCGAGATCGAGCTGCCCTTTGTTCATGTAGATCCAGGCGCGGGTATGGATGGCGTTCGGCTCATCCTTGAGAAGGGCCACGGCGCGCTCGGAATCGGCAAGCGCCTTGTCGAGCTCGCCCTTCTGCGCGTAGCCCCAGGCGCGGCCGTTGAGCGCCCGGCCATCGTCGGGGTGGGCCGC
>DASWJG010000119.1:0-6328 GCA_036397315.1 Methyloceanibacter sp.
ATCGGAACGGCCCAGCGGGAGCTCCTGGCGAGCGCGCTGGACAGACTGAAGCAGGCGAACCTGTTTCGCGTGGTGCTGATCCACCACCCTCCCCTGCGCGACCAGGCAGGCTGGCACCGCGGCTTACGCGACGCCGGCAGGTTCACGCGGGTGCTGAAGCAGCACGGCGCCGAGCTCGTGCTGCACGGCCACAACCACGCGCAGACGGTGTACGAGCTAGAGACCGCGACCGGGCCTGCCATTGTCGTCGGCGTGCCGTCGGCCTCTGAGGCCGTCGAGGGGCGCATCCCCGCCGCGCGCTATAACGAATATTCCATCGCGCGGGCTAACGGCGGCTGGCGCGTGGAGATGGTCGGGCGCTCGGTAGCGGCGTCACCCGAGCATGTCTGGGAGAGCGAGCGCCGCGTGCTCCGGGAGGCGTAGCCTCAAGAAACGCTGAGCCACGCCGCTGCGAGCAGCCCCGCCGCACCGGTGAGAAGGCCGATGGCGAAGGCCGCGATCACCACGCCCATTCCGGTCGACGAGGAGGCAGACTCTCCCCCGATCCTGTCCATGCGTCCCGGCTCGGCGAATGCCCCCTCGAGACGCTCCCGGCGCACGATCTCCTGCGCCATGTAGCGCGTGATGCGGTCGGCGATGTCGGCGACGTTGGTGGAGCTGAACAAGGTCCGCCTGCCGTTCTCGCTGTTGCGCACGAAGAGATAGGCGCCCGACCCGTCGTCTATTGCCGCATAGGTGAAGAGATCGATCCACAGTCGCGCCGGACGGCTCGGCACGAGCGTGAGATTGAAGCGGTCGTCATGAGCCGGGAGCTCGGCGAAGACCGCTTCGAGCTCGGCCTTGAGCAGCTCGAGCCGCGCGATCTCGCCGTCGCGCTGATCGGCGGAGAGATCGAGCCGCTCGGCCTCTTCGAGGCGCGCCTGGCGGATGGCCTCGCGCAACGAGCGGGAGGCGGCCGGCCGCGCTATGGTTTTGACACTCTCTTCCATCCCCGTAGCCTTTTGGCTTTGGGGCTCAGCATAGCGCCCTAAGAGGCGGAAATGCGACCGAAATCCGCCGGCCTACTTCGCCGCGAGCACGACCGAGGCCCGCGCATCGTCGAACCATTTGTCGATGGCCGTGTCGATATTGGCCTCTAGGCTCGCCTTCCAGGTGGCGATGGTGGCGTCGAGCGCCTCCTCGTTCGCCGCCACGAAGCTCTCGCGGTTGATGGCCTCGTTCGCTTCATTCGACAGATAGTCCACGGCGGCACCGATCGCCACACCGATTGCCGCGCCAACCACCTGGCCGCCCATGGGCTGGACCATCGTGCCGGCGACCGCGCCCTGCTGGGCGAAGGCAAGCCGCGTCCCGAGCGAAGTGGCGACCCGGCGCGACAAATGCCCGAAGCTCTGGGCGAGAACGCTATTGATGGCAGGCCCGAGCGCCAGCGCGCCCACGGTGCCGCCGGCCGCCGCAGCGCCGATACCGGCAATGCCGTTGAAGGCGCGATCCTCCATGAGATAGGTGGGCGCCTTCCATTTCTGCGTGTCCCAATCGAGCTTGACATTGGTCATGGGCGTCGCGGGCGGAATGTCCTCAAGATGGCTCGTGTGCTTGGCCAGGAAGAGCTGGAGCCGCATGTCGCCATTGGCGATGACCCGCCGGTAGCTGTCATGGGCATGGCGCACCGCCTGCTCGACGCCTTTGGTGATGGTCTGGTCGCGCAGCTCCGGCCTCAGCACCTGGTCCTTGTAGTTCTTCAGGAAGTAGTCCTTCACGTCGGCCTCGATCGCCTCGGTCACCGACTCGTATTTGCCAACCTCGAAAAAACGGGTGATGGCGGAGCTGATCGTCTCCTTGAGCACCACATAGGAGCGCTTCCACTCGAAGAACCAATCGGCGTAGCCCGAGATCGCCTGGTTCCGATCCTGGAAGGCAAGCGCGAAGGTGCGGTCGAGGTCTTCGTGCGCCGCCTGCTTGATGCGCGCCCGCTCCTCGTCGAGCATCAGAATCGTGTCGTTGACGAATTTGTCGGCTTCCGACTTGCTCGCCACCACCTTGTGCAAGCTGCCGTCGACATCCTTGATGACGAGATCGACGGCGTCAGGCGGCAGGCTCCGATCGCCGAAGAAGATGTCCAGCACGCTGCGGTCGGCATGCACCGGGGCGGCGTGGTCGAGATGGCGGTAATAGCTCCGGTAGAAGGTGGTGCCGAGCGAGACGAGCGCGTAGGTGCACAGCACGATCCCGACCGCAATGCCGATGGGCCTGAGCAACATGCCGAGCGCGCTTGGCCGCACGACGGTCTCGCGGCCGCTTCGTGACCCGAGCCGCGTGCCCCGCCGCTTGGCCGGTGGGCGGATCATCGTGGCGATGGGGTCTTCGGGATGGGCGACAAGGGCAGAGCCTTGGGATTTGGGCATATCGTCCAGCATGTCGTTTGACACCTCTGAGCTGAGTTCTCAGCTCCCTGCCCCCGGTCTCATATAGGGCCAATCGGCCTTTCATGTAAGCATCGATCGTTGATTTCTCACGGGAACAACCGCCGCGAGCTCTTGGTTCCTGCCTGGGCGGCCATGCTAGGCTTGCCCCGCGATTGACCGGACAGGTGCTGCACCAAATGGCGGCAAGAGGACCGGAAGCTGATCTTCCCCTCTTCAGGGAGAAGAGGATCAACGATCCCGCGCGGGCGCTTGCAGCCCTTGCCGCCGAGGCGGCGAGTTGCACGCGTTGCCCACTCTATAAGAATGCGACCCAGACCGTGTTCGGCGAAGGTCCGGTCGATGCGACCATGATGTTGATCGGCGAGCAGCCGGGCGACCAGGAGGACCTGACCGGCCGCCCCTTCGTGGGTCCCGCCGGTAGAGTGCTCGACAGTGCGCTGGAAGCCGCGGGCCTCGAGCGCGGCGAGATCTACATCACCAACGCCGTGAAGCACTTCAAGAACGAGCCGCGCGGCAAGCGGCGCCTGCACAAGAAGCCCGACACCAGCGAAATCGACGCCTGCCGGTGGTGGCTCGACAACGAGCTCGAAATCGTCCAGCCGGCAGTGGCCGTGGCGCTCGGCGTAACCGCGGCGCGCGCACTCCTGCGCAGGGCCCTGTCCATCAATGCCAACCGCGGCCGCCTCATTGCGCTGCCAGGGGGCGCCAAGGGACTCATCACCGTGCATCCCTCTTATCTCTTGAGGCTGCGCGAGGAGCGCGACAAGCGGCGCGAGTTCGATCTTCTGGTCAAGGATCTGCGACTCGCCGCCGAGGCAGCGAGGCACGCGCGGCGCTAAGCCCTTACACTTGGGCGTGGGAAATCTCAGCCACGATGACCGACGCGCCCCACCGGATCACCAAGAATAGCCCGGCAGCGACGCCGAAATTGACAACCCGGTTCAGCCAGTGCGCGAGTCGCTTGTCTTCCAGAAAATTGAACAGGTTGAGGTACCATTGGTCGGCATAAGAGAGACAATAGAAGAAGATGACGACCAAGGCGAACTGGTGGAGATAGAACAGCACTGGGCTGCCGGACTTCTCGTAAAAATATTTCAACCCTCCGACCAGAACGAAATTGCGCAGAAGGTCGAAGAACCACTGCGAGAAATTGCGCACCAGATCGAGGAGCGCGATCTCCCCTTCGGGCCGCTCAAGGAGCTGTTTGCGGTAGCTGTTGAGATCCACGGTCAGAGATTTACAGTGCGTCGGCGCCCATCTCCCCGGTACGCACGCGCATCGCACCTTCGAGATCGAGCACGAACACCTTGCCATCTCCGATCCGGCCGGTCCTTGCGCCGTTGCCGACCGCCTCGACCACGCGATCCGCAATCTCGTCGTCGACGGCGATCTCGAGCTTCACCTTCGGCACATATTGCATCACGTATTCGGCGCCGCGATAGATCTCGGTCTGTCCCTTCTGCCGCCCGAAGCCACGCACCTCGCTCACCGTCAGCCCTTGCACGCCGATGCCCGCGAGAGCGTCACGCACGGCCTCGAGCCGGTGCGGCTGTATCACTGCAATGATGTATTTCATGGTGCTCGTCCTCGATCACATGTTGTAGCCGCGTTCGCCGTGAAGCCTGAGGTCGAGGCCTTGCTCCTCGGTCTCAGCGTTGACGCGCAATTCTGTGACCGCATTGACCACCTTGGCGATGACGAAGCTTACCACCAGCGACCATAGCAAAACGGCGGCGATCCCGGTGAGTTGAATTACGGCCTGTCCACTCATGCTGCGGCCCTCCGCCAGACCTGCCCCGCCAAGCGCCGCATCGACGAACACCGCCGTGAGCAGAACGCCGGTCGCGCCGCCCACGCCGTGGACTGCAAAGACGTCGAGAGAGTCGTCGATCCTGAAGCGCCGTTTCACCACGCCCACCATGACATAGCAAATAGCGCCCCCCGCAACGCCAATGACCAGTGCCGCGCCCGGACCCACAAATCCGGAGGCGGGCGTGATCGAAGCAAGTCCGGCAATTGCGCCGGTGACGGCGCCGACCATGCTCGGCTTGCCGAATTTCGCCCATTCGATGACGATCCACACCAGCGCCGCCGTGGCTGCCGAGATATGGGTCACGGTCATGGCCATGCCGGCATCGCCGCCAGCTGTCAGTGCGCTCCCCGCATTGAAGCCGAACCACCCCACCCACAGCATGCAGGCTCCCGCCATGGTCATCCACGGCGCGTGCGGCGGCTTGACATCGTCGGGGAAGCCCAGGCGGGGACCAAGCACGACGGCAAGCACCAGGGCCGAGACACCGGCGGTGAGATGCACCACGAGGCCGCCGGCGAAGTCGAGCACGCCTCTCTGGGCAAGCCAGCCGCCGCCCCAGATCCAATGGGCGACCGGAACATAGACGAGGAGGAGCCAGAGGGTTGTGAACAGGAGCACGGCGCCAAAGCGCATGCGCTCGACGAAGGCGCCGACGATGAGCGCCGGCGTGATGATGGCGAAGGTCATTTGGAACATGAAGAACACGGTCTCGGGGATGGTGGTGTTGGCAGCCGCGGCGTCGCGCGGCACGCCAAGCAGGAGCACCTTGCTGAGGTCCCCGATCAGGGCCCCTCCGCCGCTGAAGGCGAGGCTGTAGGCGCACGCGAGCCAAGCGACTGAGACGAGACAGGCAATGGCGAAGCATTGCATCAGAACCGAGAGCAGGTTCTCGGCGCGCACCAGGCCGCCATAAAACAGAGCAAGCCCCGGCAACGTCATGAACAGAACCAGCGCCGTGGCTGTGATGAGCCAGGCGGTATTCCCCGCGTCGATCATTGAATGGTCCCCCCAAACGCTTCTGCACAAAATCGTGCTTTTGCCTAAAACCTTAGCATGAGAGGAGGGACTGAGGCAGAGGGTGCGTGCCTAATTCGGCCTCATTGCCCAAACTTGCGGCCGTGGCAGATGCACCACAATCCAAGGACGAGGCATGGTATAGTGCCTTCATGAGCAAGGCTTTTACCAAGGAGGCCGAAGGTGGGGAGGTCTATGACGACCTGCCCGACCGCCCGGTTTCCTCTCACAACCTCGTCACCCCAAAGGGGCTGGAGTTGATCGAGGCCGAGCTCGCGCGCCTGCACGGCAAGCATGCCGCGGCGCAAGAGGCCGACGACAGGCCGCGCCTTGCCAAGATCAACCGCGACCTACGCTATTGGACCTCGCGCCGGGCCACTGCCCAAGTGGTCGAGCCTCCGCGCGACGCCACCGAGGTGCATTTCGGCTCGACCGTGACCATCGAGCGCGAGGACGGGCGGCGCCAAACCTACCGTATTATCGGCGAGGACGAGGCGGACCCTGCCCTCGGCACGTTGTCTTATGTGTCCCCCGTGGCGCAGGCCTTGATGGGGAAGCAGGTGGGCGACGTCGTGCAAGCCGGCACCGCCGAAGCCACCATCATCGGGATCTCTTAGGTCAACTCCCCATCGTGGGTTTGCTGGGCTTTTCCAGCATCAGCTTACCCTGTCGCTGCACCAAGGCCTTCGCCTTGTTGGCGAGAAGCGAGAGTATCCACGGGAGCTGCACCTCAAGGCGCACATGGTCCTCGGCAACGTCCACAGAGCCGGTCGTGGTCTGCCCAAGCAGGCTGGCGCGGAAATCGAGATGATCCCCCGCCCATTCGTCCTCCAGCACTACGAATTTCTCGCCGAAGGTCGAGCGCACATTGCCGAAGCCGGCCTTAAGGCGGCGCGCGGCCTCCTGCTTGCCGAGCCTGTGGGGGATGGTGACGACGACCGGCTGAGACATCTTGACAGGACCTCTCCTCACGAGGGCGTTGATCTCCTCCCTCATGTGGGGAGTCCGCGCCCGAGGTCCAGAGTCTCGCGCAAAAAGGCCAACTGGTGCAAGAGCTTGATGCCCTTGCGCCCGC
>DASWJG010000120.1:0-3480 GCA_036397315.1 Methyloceanibacter sp.
GGAGCGCCCGCCTATAAGGCCGCTAACCAAGAAGGATGCGGGGCCATGGCCGGCCATTCGAAATTCAAGAACATCCAGTTCCGCAAAGGGGCCCAGGACAAGAAGCGCTCGAAGCTCTTCTCCAAGCTTGCGCGGGAGATCACCGCGGCGGCGAAGATGGGCCTGCCGGACCCCGCCATGAACGCGCGGCTCAGGACCGCGGTGGTGGCGGCGCGCGCCCAGAACATGCCCAAGGACAATATCGAGCGCGCCATCAAGAAGAGCCAGGAGGCCGGCGGAGCCAATTACGAGGAGGTGCGTTACGAGGGCTTCGGCGCGGGCGGCGTCGGCGTGATCGTCGAGGCGCTCACCGACAATCGCAACCGCACGGCGAGCGAGGTGCGCTCGATCTTCACCAAGTTCGGCGGCAATTTGGGTGAAACCGGTGCCGTGTCGTTCAATTTCGACAAGCTCGGCGCCATTGAGTTCGACGCGGGCAAGGCGACGGCTGAAGCGATGCTCGAGGCGGCGATCGAGGCCGGCGCCGAGGATTGCGAATCGAGCGCCGAGGGCCATGTGGTCTACTGCCATCCCGACGAGCTGCACCATGTCGCCAAGGCGCTTGAGGCGCGCTTCGGCGAGCCGCGCGCCGTGCATATTTTCTGGCGGCCGAAGAACACCGTGCCGGCCGACGAGGAGGCGGGGCAGAAGCTGATCCGCATGATCGACGCTCTCGAAGACTCAGACGACGTGCAGCAGGTCTACGCCAATTTCGAGATCGCCGACGAAGTGCTGGAGCGCCTCAGCGCTTGAGGTTGATCACGGGCAGACTCCACGGTGGTGACAATGGCCCTTCCTACACCGGAGCCCGCAACAATCCTTTCCAACGAGAGGCTGCGCCAGTCGCTTGCGGTGCGCGATTGGCTGCTCGGCGAGGCGCGCGAGGTCGGCGACCCCAATATCATCTTGGAGGTGGTCTCCCTCATGCTGCGCGACGCGGGCGTACCCATCGACCGGGCAACCAGCGCGGTCGAGCTAAGACATGCCGAGCGCGCGGCCAATGCCCGCATTTGGGAGTTCGGCAGTTCCGCCCGGGAATATATCTACGCGCACGAACGGGGCTCCGACGCGAGCGGTAAGCGGCCTCTGGCGGAAGCCCATCGCCTCAACGATTGGATCTTCACCTGGCTGCCTGACACGCCGGACGATGCCTTTGACATCGTCGCGCCGCTCAAGGCTGCCGGCTACACGCACCACATCGCCGCCCCGGTCGTGCTGCCGAATGGCATGCATAACGGCTTCACCTTCGCCACGCGCGCCCCGAACGGGTTCTCCGATCAGGACGTTGCCGTGCTCAGGTCGATCTTCCCAACGCTGGCAGCGCTTCAGGAGGTGCTGGCGCTCCAGCGTGTCATGCGCGAGGTGATGCGCATGTATGTCGGCGACGAGCCGCATCTCAGGATTCTCTCTGGTGACGTGAGACGCGGCGAGGTGCTGCGCATTCGCGCCGCGATCCTGTTCGCCGATATGCGGGACTTCACCGGCTTAACCTCGCGCCTGTCCGAAGAGGCCGCCACGGCGCTGGTCAACGAGTATTACGACTGCATCGTGCCGCCGATCGACGAGCGGGGCGGCGAAGTGCTGAAATTCATGGGAGACGGGATTTTGGCGATCTTCCGCGCCGGCGAGAGCGGGGACATCGAGGCCTGCATGCGTGCCTTCGCCGCGGCCCGGGCCGCCCTGCTCAAGGTCCTGCGGCGCAACGACAAGAGGGACGGCCCGGCCCGTTTCGAGGTGGGCATCGCGCTCCATTTCGGCAACGCCGCCTACGGCAATGTCGGCTCCGGCGCGCGCCTTGACTACACCGTCATCGGCCGCGACGTGAATCTCGCCTCACGCATCGCCGATCTCTGCGGCAGGCTCGACCAAAGCCTGCTCTTGTCGGATGCCTTCCAACTCCGTCTGTCGGAGCATGAGTTGCGAAATCTCGGGGCGTTCGCGCTCAAGGGGGTCGGCCAGAAGCAGACCGTGTTTTGTCCGATCGAATCTGAGCAAGACCGCTCTGCATGAGCCGTTGAGGCACTATCGGAATTTCCGTTTGCGTGCCTCATAGCGTAGCCCCAGCCAAAACCCGCACGTCATTCCACCGATCAACAGCAATGTCGTGAGCGGCCCGCCGATAGAGGCGGAAAACGGACGCGCGAGCAGCCAAAAGTGCACGAGGGCAGCGACGAGCAGGAGTGCAGCAGCCGCGATTGCGCCGCCGACCCCGTAGCCGATCTTTGTCCTAAGTGTGCCCTTGTCTTCCCACGCACGGTCCTTCGCTGACACGCCCAACACCGCCGCCACGATGCTCTCCGTGTCGCCGTCGAAGCTTTCGTGGCGAAGAGGCAGCGCATTCCTGCCGGTGACGGCTCGCACGTCCTCCGGCAATTGCTCCGGTTTCGGCATGCGCGCGCCGGCGACGAGGATCGGCAAGATAAGCATGGGCCGGCCCAAGGCTGCTCTGAGCTCGGCACGCACGAAGTCGTCTTGTTCCCAAATCCGTCCTCTGCCCGACGGATGGGCCGGTTCCAGCCACTTATCGCCGATGAAAACGAGGGCTACGTCGCTCCGGCCGATCTCCGAGTGGATCCTTCGCACGAAATCCTCGCCACCGCCGATGGTGCTCACGTCGAAGAACAGGTTCGATTTCGGCAAGAGGCGCGAGAGGCGGTCATAGACCCGCCCGGCGGCGGGGCCGGTGTCTTCGCGGCGGTAGCTGATGAAGACCCTCTTTGCCACGACGGAGCCGGCGCGAGACCAGTCAGTGGACCTTGTCGAGAACGGTAAGGAGTCCGGCCTTTTCGAGATGTTGTTTGCCGGTGAGCTGGCTTGTGACCACCTGCACTTTGCTACCGTCGCTCGCAAACTCGTAGATCAGCACGGTGACATGGGCGCCGGCAAACGGGAGATTGGCGATCTCGCGCGGCAGGACATTCGCGCCGCTCGTCAGCCATGCATGCGCCTGTTGCGCTGTGATCGCCTCGGCGGACTGGGCGAAGGGGATATCCTGGAGGACGAAGACGATCACGCGGTAGTGACCGGGATCGACGAAGAACAATCCTTGCAAGAAGTCCAGCAGGCCGCGAGTCGAGTCCTGGCGTTGCGCGCTTGCCGGCCAGCGCTCGTTCTCGGCCGAAGGCGAACCGTCGTCGTTGATGCGTTCGAGCCGCGTGACCAGCGCCACGCCGCCGGGGTCAGTGCGGAAGAAGCTCCGCTCGACATAGCCATTCTGCTCGAGCGCCGCGAGGATTGCTCCGGTAACGTCGCCAAGCGTGCGGTAGCTATCGAGAAGCCTATCCGGCAGGACGTAGGAAGCCGACGCCGCGGGCGGCGGCCAGGGAAACTCTGGCAATGTCGGCTGAGCGGCAGAACCTCCGCCCCCGCTCGGCGCACCGAGATCGGGCCCGGGCGCTTCGGCCTCTGGTGGTGCCATTTGCCCCTGGCCATTGGTGGCCT
>DASWJG010000121.1:0-4303 GCA_036397315.1 Methyloceanibacter sp.
AGCGGGGCGGTGCTTGCGCTTCTTGCCCTTCGCGCCGTGCATGACGGCGACTGGCAGATGATGTTCGTGTGGCTAGGCGCGGCGCTCATCGTCGATGCCATCGACGGCCCTCTCGCGCGCCGCGTTGGAGTCAAGACCGTCTTGCCGCGCTTCAGCGGCGAACGGCTCGACCTGATCGTCGACTACCTCACCTATGTGGCCGTTCCCGCCTTTGCCCTGACCGAGGCGCCCCTTTTGCCGGAAGCCGCGCGCCTGCCCGCGGCCGCCGCCATCCTCCTATCGAGCCTGTTCCACGTCGCCGATCGCAACAGCAAGACGGAGGAGGGCTATTTCGTCGGCTTCCCGGCGATCTGGAACATCGTCCTGCTCTATTTGTTCGCGCTTGACCCCTCGCCTTTCGTCTCGCTTGCCATCGTCGCCATCTTCGTTCTTTTTACCTTCGTGCCGATTCTTGCGGTGCATCCCTTCCGCGTAACCCGGCTCCGCGCGCTCACCTGCCTCCTCACCGCCGTCTGGGCCGCCGCCGCCGCCGCGGCGATCGCCAATCCGTTTCCTTCGCCCCTCTGGGTACAAGCGCTTCTGATCTTGACCGCGATCTATTTCGCAAGCGTCGGTCTCTATCGCTCCCTGGTTTGACGGGGCCAAGCGCGATGAAAGCCGTCTTGACCATGGACCTCGAATTGCGGCTAAGCTATTAGCTCCGGCAGGGACCCCGCGCATCGAGCCTCCATCTTCATCCGAACTTCACGCGCATGATCATCGACTGGCTGACCGATCCGCATATCTGGGCGAGCTTTATCACCCTGAGCGCGTTGGAGATCGTGCTCGGCATCGACAACGTCGTGTTCATCTCCCTCATGGTGTCACGCTTGCCGCCCGGGCAGCGGCTGATGGCGCGGCGCATCGGCCTGTCTCTGGCGCTCGTCTTCCGCGTCATCATGCTCGGCGGCATCGCCTGGGTCATTCATCTCACGCGGCCGATCTTCAGCCTCGCGGGCTACGACTTCTCCTGGCGCGACCTCATTCTTATCGCCGGCGGCCTGTTTCTCCTGGTGAAGGGCACGCGTGAGATCCATCAGGACATCGAAGGCGACGAGGAGGAGGGTGGACCTACGCCCGTCGCCGGTACCATGATCTCCGCCATTCTCCAGATCGCGGTCATCGACCTCATTTTCTCCGTCGATTCGATCATCACGGCGGTCGGCATGGCCGATCATGTCGAGGTGATGATCGCGGCCGTGGCGGTTGCCATTCTCGTCATGTATTTCGCCTCTGAACCGGTTGCCGCCTTTATCGAGCGCCATCCCACCACGAAAATGCTCGCGCTCGCCTTCCTGCTGCTGATCGGGGCCGCACTCGTCGCCGACGGCATGCATTTCCATATCCCACGCGGCTATATCTATTTCGCCATGGCCTTTGCCGCCGCCGTCGAGGTGGTTAATGTCATTGCCTCGCGGAACCGCCGACGCACCGCCCCGCAGGCCAAGGCGAAACGCCAGCCCAGGGGCTGAGCGTCCCGTTGCCTAAAACACCTTAACTTTGTCACGCAATTTGCTTGGCTCGGCCCAAGTTTGACCTAGTTTGGACGACGCTATCGCTCGATCTCATGAGTCAGTTTCAGGACAAAAGGGGAAGCGATGAAAATCGGAGCATTCGTTGTGGCCGTGGGGCTCGCGCTGCCGGCAACCGCCTTACTTGCCGAGCCGACGACGCTGGCCGGCGATGAGCTGCGCCAGGCGATCAGCGGCAAGACCGTCTTACTCAACATCTCGGGTTTCGAACTGCCCATTCGTTACGCCGCCAATGGCCGCATGTCGGGGAAGATGAGCACCGTAGCCGCGAGCTTCTCGCGGGGTGACGGCGCCCAGGACCGCGGCAAATGGTGGGTCGCTGGCGATCAACTCTGCCAGCAATGGTCGAGCTGGATGGAGGGAAGATCTTATTGCTACCGGCTGACGCGCGACGGCTCGACGGTGCACTGGGCACGCAATGACGGCCGCTCGGGCACCGCGCGGATCGGCGGCTGAACCGGGCCGGTCCCCACAGCGCGCTAAGTAACGACACGAATTTCCACAACACCGAGAGCCGCCTCCGGGCGGCTCTTCGCTTTTTGCTGGAGCGGCGCGGGCGCCAGGACAGAAGCGCGGCGAGCTCCACGCGGCGGCCAGCGCGTTGCGCGAAAGACACAAGGCGCGGACCGAAAGCGGACTTCGACCACCGGACGCTTGCTGGTTACGCGACGTTTGCACTAAAGTGGTCGCTTCGTTGCGTTCGACCTGTTGTTCTGTGCTCGTAAGTGGCGTTCGTGTGAGTTGCGTTCGTAAATCGTTGCGTGCGTAGCGTTGTCTTCAGATTCCAAGCATGTCGAAGCGTTGCGCCGCGGCCCTCGGTTGTGGAACCAGTGGCGCGCGCAAAATCCTACCCTCACGCCAAACCTGACCGGCATCGCGCTCACCGTCGCCGAGCGGCAGATGGGGCCTATTAGCGGCGGACCCGTCAATTTTGCCTTCGCCCGGCTGCGACACGCTTCGTTGCGCTTCGCCACGCTCACCGGGGCGAACCTCGAGATGGCGGACCTGTCCGATGCCGATCTTAGCGATGCGCGGCTCGACGGCGCCAATCTGAGCGGGGCGGATTTGAGCGAGGCGCTGCTCGATCGCGCCGATTTCGCAAGGGCCAAGTTTGGTGGCGTGAATCTGTCAGGCGCGAGCCTGCTGGAGGCGCGCAATCTCACGCAAGACCAAATCGACGAGGCCCTGGGAGATGCCTTGGTGATTCTTCCGCCGCATCTCACCCGGCCCGAAGGCTGGGGTGGCCCGGTTTCTCATGTCATCGCCGATCATCAAGGGAGAAACGGGACCGCTTCTTCGAACGGACACGTCGCGCCGACCAGGGGCGACACGGTGTCTTGGCTAGTAGGCGGGCCGCGGCGCCCGGCCGCCTTGCCGCAAGCCACACCCGACCGCACATGACCGCGCGGGCGCGCCTCGAACGCGGCCGCTAGATCATCCTAGTGGAAGTCGATGCGGATCGTATAGGACGCCGCGCCCGAAGGCGGCGGCGGGAAGGGCGCAGCATTGCGCACGGTGGCAAGCGCCAGCTGATCGAGCCGCGTATTGCCGCTTGAGCGCCCGACCCTTAACCCGCGAAGCGCTCCGTTGTCGCCGATGGCGAAGACCACCGTCGTGCTGCCGCGTTGACCTGCCTTGGGCTTATGACGTGCGAGCGCCGACCATACCTTGCTGGCGTAAGCGCTCCCGCTCGGCCGAGCGGTCGGCGCCTTTGACAGCGCAATCGACGGCTTGTCGGCCGGCGCAAGCGCCATCGGCTTCCAGTGGGTTGTGTCCCCGCGCGGCTGGGCGGCCTCTTGCTGAGCCGCGTCTGGTTTCGTCTCCGCCGGCTTCGCGGGCTTTTCTGGCTGCGGCGCGGGAAGAGCTGCCTCTTTTGGCGCGGGCGGTCGTTCCGCTGGTTTCCGCTTCGGTAGATGCGGCGGCGGGGCTACGACCGCTATGGCGGCCGGCGCCGGCTTCGTTGCGGCCAGCACAGCGGCCACCGCGACGGTGGCGGCATCGCTTTTATCGCTGGCGACCGGAGCTGGAGGTGCCGGAGGGGCTGGCGGCAGAGCGGCCAGTACGTCTGCGATTTGGTCGGTCGCGGCGTCGCTCTTATCGCTGGCGACCGGCTCGGTCGGCTCGCTAAGCGCGACCTCCGCCGAAGGCTCGCTAACCGCCGGCGTCTCATTATCCGCGGTGCCTTCTGACTCCGTAGCGGCATCGGCGGCAATCACCGTGTCGGCGCCAACATCCTCCGAATCCGTGTCGATGGTATCAGCGTTCAACGGCATGCCGAGCGAGGCAAGCGTGTCATCGCCTTCCGGCGCGGGCGCTTCAGGCTCGACCAGTTGGCTTCGCTCTTCGTCCGGCTGTTTATCCGTCGATGCGGTGTAAGTGAGGTCGGCCTCGTTCGGTTCGGCTGCCGGGGTGGTGTCGGCTTGGTCTGAGGCGAGCGACGCTTCAGGGAACTGAACGTCAATGAACGCTTCCTCCGGCGAGAATCTCGCGGCGTCGAGCGTCGAAGGCTCGCTTTCGATCCGCGGGCTCCAGGGTGCAGTGGAGGTGAGAAGGATGAGCGTGCCGCCGACCAGCACGGCGCTGGCGGCAACCGCACAAAATGATTGGAAGAATCGGTTCTCGAACACGGGGGTCCCGGGGCTCGCTGTTCGAGCCTATTAGCACCTTGATAAGGTTAACGAATGGTTCACGCGGCCGGGGCGTGCGCCTGCGCCCGGGAGGTTCCGGGACCC
>DASWJG010000122.1:0-3093 GCA_036397315.1 Methyloceanibacter sp.
TGGTGGGCGCGACTGGGATCGAACCAGTGACCCCTGCGATGTCAACGCAGTGCTCGTACCGCTGAGCTACGCGCCCGGTTCCAAAGGAACGGAGAGCTTCTATATCGGGTGCCGCGTCGTCAAGGCAACAAGCGCGGCTTAAGGATCACGCCGCCAGCATCCGCTCCACCTGGTCGACCAGGTCGCGCAGGTGGAAGGGCTTCGACAGGATCTTGGCATCCTTCGGCGCATGACTGTCGGGATTGAGCGCCACCGCGGCGAAGCCGGTGATGAACATGATCTTGAGATCGGGATCGAGCTCGCTCGCTTTCCGCGCCAGCTCGATGCCATCCATCTCCGGCATCACGATGTCAGTGAGGAGGAGCGTGAAGGGCTCTTCCTTCAACCGCTCATAGGCCTCAAGGCCGTTCCCGAATGATACGACGTCGTAACCTGCCTTCTCGAGCGCCTTCACCAGGAAGCGGCGCATATCCTCGTCGTCCTCGGCAAGGAGAATGCGCTGCACGCTGCGTGCCCGCGGGTCGTTCGCCTCCATCCCTCGTCCCCCTACTCTCGCCTTTCGGCGTACACGAACTTGGTAAATGACTTGGTAAATAACGACTGCCTGGGCTTTAGGCCCGCTAGGCCCTGCCCCCCCTGCAACCCCAAATCATTGCGTCTAATTCGTCCGGGCACAAGGCAGAAGACGCCTAGACAGGTTCAACTCTCATTGGCAGAGTTTACAGGCGATTCCCTCTTTGCGCGGGATTCGGCTGAACTGGGGGAGCGGCAGCTAGGGATTGGCCATGAGCCCAAACGAGGCTGAGGCGATCAAGACTGACCTTGCGCCACCCTTCACGGTGGCGCGGCCTCAAACGTTGAAAGTGCCGCTCGTCTTCAACTCTCCCCATAGCGGCCGCATCTATCCGAGGGCCTTTCTCGCCGCCTCCAGGCTCGATTCCCTTGCGCTTAGGCGCTCCGAGGACGCCTATGTCGAGGAGCTGTTCGCCTTCGTGACCGAGCTCGGCGCGCCCCTCCTCTATGCCCATTTCCCGCGCGCTTATCTCGACGTCAACCGGGAGCCCTACGAGCTTGATCCGGTTCTGTTCCGCGATGGGCTGCCGCATTACGCCAATACTCAATCGGTGCGGGTGGTCGGGGGTCTCGGCACCATCGCCCGGATCGTATCGGAGTCCGACGAGATCTACCGCGAGCCGCTCTCCGTGGGAGCCGCGCTCGAGCGGATCAACCGCCTCTACACCCCCTACCATGACACGCTGAGCAGCCTGCTTACGGAGGCGCAGCGCGAATTCGGCTTGGCCGTGCTCATCGACTGCCATTCGATGCCGTCCAACCCCATCGCCGACCAAGGTGCTGGCCGCCCGGATTTCGTCCTCGGCGACCGTTTCGGCACCTCATGCAGCGGCGAGCTCACTCGGCTTGCGGCAAGCCAGCTCAAGGCGCAGGGCTATGCGGTAGCCCTCAACAAGCCTTATGCCGGCGGCTACATCACCGAGCATTACGGGCGCCCCCACAAGGCCCAGCACGTGTTGCAGATCGAGATCAACCGCGCCCTGTACATGGACGAGACCAGCTTCGACAAATCGTCGGGATTTGAACGCCTGCGCGGCGACCTCGAAGCCATGGTGCGGGCGCTCGTCGCGGGCATCCCGGGGCTTGCCATCCCCCGCGCGGCAGCCGAATAACCAATCAGCGCATAAAAAAAGGGCCGCTCGATTGAACGAACGGCCCAAGTCTAGGGAGGAAACGCCCAAGGAGGGCAGCGGAATGGCCTGGAGAGCCATGCCGCGTTGCAACAATATGTCATTGCGCCGCACAAAAAGCAAGGTTCCAATGACGTTCCAGAGGCATTTCCGAAACACTGATGCATAACTGTCACGAGAGATTTGGCCTACGCCCGCGCGGTGCGGGGACCCAGACCTGTAAACCTTGACTCCCAAGGCAAAACGGCCTCAAGGCTCTCTCCGTGCCTAATCCCAAAGAGCTTGAATTCCAGGCCTTCTTGGCCACCGCCCACGCCCTGGCCGACAAAGCCGGTGTGGTCATTTTGCCGCATTTCCGGACGGGCTGTGTGGTTGACCATAAAGGAGGCGATCTTTTCGACCCGGTCACCGCTGCCGACCGCGGCGCCGAACAGGCTATCCGCGCCGGTCTTGCCGAAGCCTACCCGTCGCATGGCATCCTGGGAGAGGAGTTCGGGGCCCTCCGCAGCGATGCGGAATATTGCTGGGTCATCGATCCGATCGACGGCACCCGCGCCTTCATCCTCGGCCTGCCCCTGTGGGGAACCTTGATTGGGCTGACCCGTGGCGGCTCACCGCTGCTCGGCCTGATGGACCAGCCTTTCACCCGCGAGCGCTTCTGGAGTGGCGAGACCGAGTCCTTCTTCCGTCATGACGGCACCACCAAGCGCATGCGCACGCGACCCTGCGCATCCCTTGGCGAGGCGCTGCTCGCCACTACGAGTACGGATTTTTTCACGAGCGAAGAGGAGCACCGGCGCTTCGCGGACTTGAGCCGTGCCGTGCGTCTGCGGCGGTTCGGCGGGGACTGCTACAATTACTGCCTGCTCGCGCTCGGCCATATCGACCTCGTAGTCGAAGCCGGCCTGAAGCCGTTCGATATCCTCCCCTTGATCCCCATCATCGAGCGGGCAGGCGGCCTCGTCACCACCTGGGAGGGCGGCGATCCGCGAAGCGGCGGGCACATTCTTGCCGCCGGCGATGCGCGCATCCATGCCGCCGCGGTCAGGGTGCTGTCGGGCTAGCTCGCCTTGCTCATAGCGACGCCAGGCACGAAGGCGTCGAACGCCGCCCAGAACTGCTCGCGAATGGCGTCCCGCTCTTGCAGGATTTCGTGGCGCGCGCCCCTGAGCACGATCTGCGAGCCGGCCCGCAGGCGAACGGCAAGCTCCTCAACCGCCTTGCTCGACACGATCTGGTCGTCGCTGGCGGCGAGCATCAGGACCGGCACGCGGATGCGGGGCGCAAACTGCTCGCTGCCAACCCTCTGGATGGCATCGAGCGCCGCCTTCAGCCAACCGATGGTCGGGGCTTCGATCGCGAGCTCTGGCGCCGCCTGGAGCACCGACAG
>DASWJG010000123.1:0-2789 GCA_036397315.1 Methyloceanibacter sp.
CGAACACGGCTTCCGCCGTAGGCAGAATGCGGGCACCTGCCTTCTGGTAGGTTGCATCGTCGGCGAAGATCCCGGCGCCGGCGCCGGACTGCACCACGACCTCGTGCCCACGCGCCACGAGCTCGCGAACCGAGCCCGGCACGAGCCCGACCCGGAACTCATCGCTCTTGATCTCTGTCGGAACGCCGATGCGCATGGTGCCCTCCCATTTAAGGACCTGCTGCTTGGGCGGGAGACTGTCAGAAGGCGGGAAAAGATTGTTGGCTTTTTACTAGGTGAATCGCTATTCTGCCGCAGAATACCGGCTGTTATTTGGCTAAACACGCCAGAAAATGATAGAAATAGACCTTGATGCGATAGATCGCGCGATTCTCGGCGCGCTGCTCGAGGACGGTCGCCAGAGCCAGGTCGAGCTTGCCGAGCGCATTCCGCTCTCTGCCACCGCCATCGCCCGGCGCATACGCGCGCTCGAGGAGAAGGGGGTCATTCAAGGCTACCAGGCGCGCATCAGCCGGCAAGCGCTTGGTCTTGGCATGACCGTCATCGTGCATATCGGCCTCACGAGTCAGAACGAGGATTTGCTCGAGGCCTTCGAGAAGGCCGTCGCATCGGCGCCGTCCGTCGTCTCCTGTCATCTGATGTCGGGCGAGGACGACTACCTTCTCACCGTGATGGCGCGTGATCTCGCCGATTATGAGCGCATCCACAAAGAGCAGCTCGCGCGGCTTCCAGGCGTCGCGCGTCTTAAGTCGAGCTTCGCGCTGAGGAATGTCGCCAACAGGCCGCTGCCCGCTTCGTGCCTGTTGCCGTCGCGCAAATGACCGCGCGATCACAACGACTTGTTTCACAATGCGGAATCCAGCGCTTCAATAAAAGGACCACCCGTGACACAATTCTAGCAACCATGGGGGGCAGCCATGTCACGCACGCCTTTATTCGCCGCCGTAAAGAAGGCCCTGGCCCGTTCTTTCCATGATGATGGTCTAGTCCTTCCCCGATCATCCGCACTCACAAGACGGCGACTGCTGCGACTATCGGCGGCCGCGGCCGGCGCAGTGGTGCTGTCTCCTGTCCTGGACTGGAACGCTTACGCCAAGCAGGAGCGGCCAAAGGGGCCGGTCGCCATCATCGGCGGCGGCGTTGCCGGGCTGACTGCGGCCTATCGTCTACAAGCCGCCGGCGCGACGCCGATTGTGTTCGAGGCGAGCAATCGCTGGGGCGGACGCATGTTCACCGTGTACGATTTCTATAAGGGCATGTTCTGCGAACTTGGCGGCGAATTCGTCGACACCAACCATGAAGATCTGCAGACGCTCGCCAGCGAGCTCGGCGTGGAGATGCAGAAGCTCGCCGCCGAAGGCGACGGCGAGGATCTGTACTTCTTCAAGAACCAATTCCATACGCCGAAGGAGATGATCGACCCGGAGAAACAGACGGGCGCCTTTGCGCCGATCGCTAAGCGGATCGCCAAAGACGCCGACAAGCTGACCGACAAGGACGAGAATTGGACGTCTCACGCCCGCAAGCTCGACAAGATGAGTCTCAAGGCCTATCTGGAGCAGTTCCGCGGCAAGACCGACGACTGGGCGATCGATCTGCTCGATGTGGGCTACAACATCGAATTCGGATTGCTGACGGAGGACCAGTCCAGTCTCAACATGGTGGACTTCATCACCACCGACATGGACAAGCCGTTTTCGATGTTCGGCGAGAGCGACGAGGTCTTCCGCATCAAGGGCGGGTCGTCGGCGCTGATCAAAGCCTTGCTGGCAGCGCTCGAGAACAAGATCGAGATGAAGCAGGGTTACGCGCTGACGGCGCTCGACCACAAGGCCGGAAAAATCGTCCTAGGCTTCGATGCACCCGGCGGCCCTGCCTCGGAAAGTTACGATGCCGTTATCCTGGCCCTGCCATTCACCAAGCTCCGGCAGGTCAAGGGTTTGGAGGGCCTGCAGCTCGGGAAAGAAAAGCTGAAATGCATTCGCGAGCTCGGCTACGGGCAGAGTGCCAAGATCTTGCAGGGCACCACATCGCGCGTGTGGCGGACCCCGGAGTCGGGCCTGCCCGCGCCATCGAACGGCACCTTCTATTCCGATCTCGGCTTCCAGAATCTGTGGGATTCGAGCCGCGCCCAGCCGGGCGACGCCGGCATCATCACCGACTTTTTGGGCGTCAAAGCTGGCCTGAGCGACGCCAAGTCAGCGCTCGATGCCTTTCGCGCCGACCTTCCCAAGATGTCGCCGAAGATGTCCGAAGCCCTCGATCCCAACGCGGTCACCTCTTGGTTCTGGGCCGTCTATCCCTTCACGCTCGGCAGCTATGCCAGCGCCAAAGTGGGGCAATACACCACGCTGCTGGAGGTTGCGTCGGAGCCGGCGCTCGACGGCCGCCTGCAATTTGCCGGCGAGCATACCAGCAGCGACTTTCTCGGCTTCATGAACGGCGGCGTCGAAAGCGGCAATCGTGCCGCCGCCGCGCTGATCGAGGCCATGGCGCTGCAAAAGTGAGTGTGCAAGTCACGACAAGCGGTGCCGCCAATTGACCTGCCGAAGCGTCGGCAGGTTCTTGCCCGTCCGCCAGCATCTTTCCAAGGCTAGAGCTTGACCATCACGTGGCGCACGACGGTGTAGTCCTCCAGCGCGTACATGGAGAGATCCTTGCCGTAGCCGGACCATTTCATGCCGCCGTGCGGCATCTCGTTCACCAGCATCCAGTGCGTGTTGACCCAAGAGCAGCCGTATTGGAGGCGCGCCGCTGTGGCCATGCCCTTGCCGATGTCACTGGTCCAC
>DASWJG010000124.1:0-4312 GCA_036397315.1 Methyloceanibacter sp.
CGAATATTATCCCTTCGGCTGCGCGGGCTTCTGCGCCGATGAGTGCATGGCGATCTCGCTGATCGCGGCCTCCCAGCATCACCGCTGCCCGGCGATGCGGGCCTGTGCGCTGGCGCTCACGGGCTCGGACCTGGTGGAGCCGGTGATCGATGCCGCCAACGCTTTTGCCGACGTGCTCCAGGAGGCCGATCAGCGCTTGTCGTCAGAAGCAGTCGCGGCGCTCATGGCGGGCAGGCGCAAGGGAGGCGGGGACGGTCTCACCGAACGCCGCTAAGGGCGAAGCGACGGCTCGCGGCGTCGCGCCCGAGCGCCCTTCTTTGCGCCGGCGACTGGCGCGCCTCAAGGAAAGCGGCAATCTCGGCTGGTCGGCGGCTGCCTTCCTCATCTCGCTGATCGCGCTCCTGCCGATCCTCGCCATCGCCCTGATCGCGCTTCAGCCAAGCGGCGATACCTGGCCGCACCTCATCGCCAACGTGCTGCCGGGTGCGTTGCGCCGTACGCTCGGACTCATGGCAGGCGTGGGGGCCTTGAGCCTCCTGATCGGCACTGCTACCGCCTGGCTCGTCACCATGTATCGTTTTCCGGGGCGCCGCTATTTCCAATGGCTGCTCCTCTTGCCGCTAGCGATCCCGACCTACATCATCGCCTATTCCTATCTTGAGCTGCTCGACTATTCAGGGGTGGTGCAGACCGCCTTGCGCGATCTTTTCGGCTGGCACGACGCGCGGAGCTATTGGTTCCCCGACATTCGCAGCCTCCCCGGCGCGATCCTGGTGATGAGCGCGGTGCTCTACCCCTACGTCTACATCACCGCGCGGGCGAGCTTCATCGCGCAATCGGTGTGCGTGCTGGAAGTGAGCCGCACGCTCGGACGCACCGCGTCCCAGACCTTCTGGCAGGTCGCTTTGCCGCTCGCCCGGCCTGCGCTGGCCGCGGGTGTGGCGCTGGCGCTCATGGAGACGCTGAACGACATCGGCGCGGTCGAGTTCTTCGGGGTGAGAACGTTGACGGTCGCCATCTACGATACCTGGCTCGACCGCAACGACCTTGCCGGCGCGGCGCAAATCGCCTGCGTCATGTTGCTCTTCGTGTTTGCGCTGCTCCTTTTCGAGCTGGCGCTCAGGGCCAAGCGCCGCTTCCACCACACGACCGGCAAATATCGCGACTTGCCGGAGGACAGGCTCGTCGGCCGGCGCGGCGCGCTTGCGGCACTCGCCTGCGCGCTGCCCGTATTGTTCGGCTTCGTGCTCCCGGCTTGTGTGCTCCTCCACGACGCCCTTGTCCATGTGGCGGCGGGGTTGGCGCCGGAGTTTTGGCAAGCCGCGCTGAACAGCCTTCTCTTGGCCGCGGCGGCCGCAAGTCTCGCGGTCGGCTTCGCCGTGGTGTTGGCTTACGCGCGGCGGCAAACGCGCTCCAAGCTCATTCAGGCGGCAAGCACCCTTCCTGCCATCAGCTACGCGGTTCCCGGCACCGTGCTCGCCATCGGCCTTCTCATTCCGCTGGCAGGCCTCGACAACTTCGTGGATTCCCTGATGCGGTCCCTGTTCGGTGTTTCCACGGGACTCGTCCTGTCGGGCACCGCTTTTGCCATCGTGCTCGCCTACACCATCCGCTTCCTCGCCGCCTCGCTCGGCGCGATGGAGGCAGGCTTGAGCAAGGTTTCCCGCAATATCGATGCCGCGGCGCGGACGCTCGGCGCGACGGTCAGCGAGATGCTGTTCAAGGTGCATCTGCCCTTGCTCAGGCCCGCGCTCGGCGCTGCAGCACTGCTCGTCTTCGTGGATTCGATGAAGGAGTTGCCGGCGACGCTCCTGCTTAGGCCGTTCAACTTCGATACCCTCGCCACGCAGGTCTTCACCCTCGTCTCCCTCTATCGCTACGAGGAGGCGGGGCTTTCCGCGCTCACCATCGTTCTCGTCAGCCTTACCCCTGTCCTTCTGCTGCACGGGATCATCATGGGGAGCCGCCCGGGAGCCTCGATGAGTCGCCGCGCCGCGCCCGAAACAGGCCCCGAATGGGCCCTGCCCATCTCTTGATCGCCCAATAAAATGCGGAGTTGGTCTCGCTATCTCGGTTCAATCGGGCTAGAAAGACGGGGTCTTAACACAATAGGAAATGGCCGGGCCTCGGCTTTGAAGGCCCGCGCCGGGAACGGGTGGGTAGGGACGGCATGAAGCCTCGCCAAATCCATTGGAAATGGCTTCTTCTCGGCCTGGTTGCCCTTCTCCTTGTCGGTCTTGCGATCCTGCCGCGGCAGTTCGGCGATTCAT
Source organism: Methyloceanibacter sp. (assembly GCA_036397315.1). Taxonomy (GTDB): domain Bacteria; phylum Pseudomonadota; class Alphaproteobacteria; order Rhizobiales; family Methyloligellaceae; genus Methyloceanibacter. Next base: position 2,271 of record DASWJG010000124.1, read on the forward strand.
CGCAACTCGCAGGTCGGGTGACCGACGCCTTGTCGGCCTGGACCGGCGGAGAGGTCAAGCTTACCGGGCCTTTGCGCGTACACTACTTCCCCGATGTCTCGATCAAGAGCGGGTTTGAGATCAGCAACGCCTCGCGCCTGCCGCTGGTGAAGACCATCACCGCAAGCAGCGCCAAGATCTCGCTCGATCTCGCCGAGCTTCTCTTTGGCCGCATCAGAGTCGATGCCTTGCGGCTGACCAAGCCGGAGATCACGCTCAAGGAGGTTCCGTCGCTCGTCATGGGGCCCGACCAGACGCTGCAGGCGCGGGTGGCCAACCTGCTCAGCGGCGCGCCGGTCGGCGTGGTTCGCCTGCGCGACGGCACAATCCACGTGCCCACAGCTTCGGGCACGGAGGCGATCAAGAAGATCGACGCGCGTTTCGACGCAAGCTCCGGCACTGGAGCGATGTCGAGTTTCGGTTCCTTCACGCTCAGGAATGAAACCGTCGGCTTCGCCTTCGATTGCGGCGCGCCCTCCGAGACGGCGGACGGACCCCGCATCCCGATCAGTCTCACCTTCACCTCAATGCCGGTGACGGCCAAGGTCACCGGCACCGCCTCGTTCGCAAACGGGCTTCAGCTCGATGGTGACGTGCAAGCCGACATGGCAAACGCTCGCCGGTTTCTGAGATGGGCCGGCATCGCGCTGCCCGAGGGGAAGAGCTTACAAGGACTATCGGCATCGGGCATGGCGCATTGGAACGGGGTAACGCTGACCTTCGACGACGGCTCTTTCACGCTTGACGGCAATGATGCTGTCGGCCTCCTTGCCGTCACGCCCGGGATGCGCCCGCGCGTCGATGGTACGCTCGCCTTCGACCGGCTCGCGCTCGATCCTTATATCGGGGGCAGCACACCGGCAGAACCTCTGGCCGCGCAAGTCGCGCTCGATCAGGCGCTCCTCAAATATTTCGATGCCGACCTGCGCATCTCGGCCGCCGAGATCACCGCCCCCGCCATCGCGCTCGGGCGAGGCGGGTTCACCATCAGCGCCAAACAGGGCTTAGTCGCGAGCGAGGTGGGAGAGCTTGAGCTTTGCGGCGGCTCTGCGGCGGGTCGTATCGGCATCGACTTGTCGCAAGACGTGGCGAAAGTCAATTTCACGGCGAGCGCGTTCGACGTGCCGGTCGAAGGCTGCCTTGAGCCCCTGGCGCTCGATGTGCCGTTCAACGGCACTGGCAGCCTGAAGGCCGAGCTCACGACCGAGGGCCGCAATTACAACGAGCTGGTCCAGGGTCTGGGCGGCACATTCAAGGTTAATGCGCGAAATGGCGCCGTGCCAGTCGACTTCACCCGCCTGCTCACGGTGGCGGCCCCCCTGGACGGCGGAGGTTGGAGCCGCAACAGCGTCACTTTGTTCGATTCTCTCAAGGCCGACTGCCGCCTCGCTGCCGGCCATATTTGGTGCGACATGTTCAACATGCAAACACGCCGCGGGTTGATTTCAGGGTCCGGGAACGTCGATCTGGCACAGCAGACGCTCGATTGGAGCTTGTTTGTCGCCAATCACGCTCAGCCGTTGAAGGCTTCGCAGCTCAGCACGGAGACCCCGCCGCGGTTTTCCATAAGCGGGTCGCTGTCGCAACCGATGATCCGGAGAGCAGACCGCCCAACCCTTGGCGAGGGGTCGGCGCAGACGCGCCCGGCAGCCACCCAGATTTCGCCGCGCTGATCTTCGCGGGAGATGTCGTTCGACTGAGAGCACACGGTGTCCGGGCAACTCAACCGCCAACTTTGCGGAATTCTCGCGACGGCAGGCGCGCTTGGCCGCGCTTGCGGGCTTGCGGCCGTCGTTGCCGCTAGCATCAGCGCTTCGGCCGGCGCCCGGGCCGAGGATACGCTCGGCATCGCGACCTGGGGCGGCGCCTATGGCCAATCGCAGGAGATCGCTTTTTTCGAGCCGTTCGCCAAGGAAACCGGCACCAAAATCGCGACCGAGATCTATGACGGCACGCTCGCCAAGATCAAGGAGATGATCGGCGGGGACGAATCCGAAGTCGAT
>DASWJG010000125.1:0-5793 GCA_036397315.1 Methyloceanibacter sp.
TAAGCCGCGCTTGTTGCCTTGACGACGCGGCACCCGATATAGAAGCTCTCCGTTCCTTTGGAACCGGGCGCGTAGCTCAGCGGTACGAGCACTGCGTTGACATCGCAGGGGTCACTGGTTCGATCCCAGTCGCGCCCACCACTTTCCCAATCGATGTCCGGACGGCTTGGGATCAGCTTAACTGCATCGATATTCGGCGCCTTGTCTCGTGGGAACACGTCCTGCCATTGATCTAAGGAAATGGGCGCCGGCAGAAGCGAGCGTAAATGACGGATGATGACAAGATCGCGCGTTGCAACCAGTGCAAGCAGCCTCTGACCGAGATCGACAACCGCGGCGAGCGTCTAACCGGCTGCTTGGGACGTGCAACCTTTGGGCAATGGCTGAGGGGACGCGTTGGAAGAGGCTATCCGAAGAGGACCTCCGCGCGCTTCATCTCTTAAAGCGACATGTCCGAGGGCCGTGACACCCTGGAAGACGGGTGCCTAAGCGTTAGGGCGACCTCCCCGACCGATGCCCTCGGGGTGGGCGGCGCCAGAGAGAGGCAAGGAAAACCCCGGCCGGGGAGACCCGACCGGGGCTGGCATCTGCCGGAGAGATAGCTTGTAGGGCTATCTCGTCGTCATTTAGCTGAGCTTCAACGGCTCAGCCGAGACGGCCTTCTCGTGGTGACCGACGCAGCCTCCAAGGCTCAGCGTCGCTGTGATGATGATGGCGCAGGCTATGAAGACACGCATGGCTTTCCCCCGTTTTCCCCTCGTTTCCAAGCAACTATAAAGCCTTCTCCCGGAGAAAGCTGTGACACTTGGGACACGCTTGAATCGAAAAAAAACGGCCCACCGGCAGAAGCCCGCCAGCAGGATCCTTGAGCGTCATGGGGCATCAAACCGGTGTCGGGGGCCTCAAGCTCGCGGTAGAGGCGATGATGCCGCCGGACGGCGGAAAATAAGGCCTTTTCTAGCAGGCTTCAGGCGTTGACCAGGACCTTGAAGCCGCCATAGATCATGCGCTTGGCGTCGAAGGGCATCGCCTTCCCATCCATCATCTTTGCCAGGCGCGGGTCCTTCATCACCTTGGCGTTGATGCGGTCGCGATCCTTGCGCGACTTGTAGACGATGTATGAGAACATCACCGTCTCGTTGGGCTTGCGCTTGACGCTGCGCGGGAAGGACGTCCACTTGCCCATCTTCACGTCGTCGGCGACACACTCCTTGAACTCGAGTGCGCCGTACTCGCGCCAAATTTTGCCGGCCTTCCGCGCCAGGCGGCGGTAGGCCTCGACGTTCTTCTTGGGCACCGGCACGATAAATCCATCGACATAGGCCATGTGAGTTCTCCTTATGGGTCGCTGATTCCGTTACTTAAGCGCCATGATGAATGAAGCGGCCGCGGCAAGGGATGCGCCCGTCCGCAGATGATTCCAGGCGGTCCAGGCCGACAGATACCGCGTCCACACGGCTGCGCCCTCGGAGCTGCTGGGCGTGACAGAGGCGAGCCTGTTGTTGAGGGGCACGTTGAACAGCATGGTCACGAGAATTGTGCAGACGAGATAGAGCAGGCTGCCGGCAAGCAGATAGGGCGCGCTGGCGCCGGACCATCGGCTGAGGGCGGCGATCGCCAATGCGAGCGAGGCTGCCGCCGTCCCGAAAAAGACCGCGAAGAACAGCGGGTTCAGCACCACGACATTGATGGACTGCATGGCGGAGATGCCCCCGGCCGGCGAGAGGCGGCCGAGGGCGCTCATGATGAAGGCTGAGAAGGCGAAGAAGATCCCGGCAACCAGGCTGGCGCCGAGGGCCGACAGGAACGTCAGTGCAAACATCAAGCGCTCCATCGCAATTGCTCGGTAGCTCCGCCTGCAGCGTGCGAGCCCTCCTGGGGTCAGGCGGCTTTCTCGCAATTGACCATCCACGGCGTGCCGAAGCGGTCGGTCAGCATACCGAACTTCTTCGCCCAGAAGGTCTCACCGAGCGGCATGCGCACAGAACCGTTTTCAGCCAGCGCGTTGAAGACGCGTTCCGCTTCAGCGGGCTCCTTGATATTGAGCGTGACCGAGAAGCCCTGCATCGGCTCGTAGCGGTCAGGCGGCGCGTCGGAGCCCATTAAGGGCACGCCGTTCACGAGGAGTCGGGCATGGATGATCTTCTTGCGCCATTCGGCCGGTACATGCTCTTCGGCCGGCGTGCCCTCATGGGGCATCATGGCGACGATCTTGCCGCCAAGGATTTTCGAGTAGGTCTGAAAGGCTTCCTCGCATTGGCCATTGAAGGTCAAATAGGGGTTCACTTGCATGGTGCACTCCTTGCTGTGTGATCGGCTGTTGGCGTCGTCAGTTCTGGCCGGCATAGGCACGATTCAGCGCGGCGATGTCGAACTTCTTCATCTGTAGAAAGGCTTTCGTGACCCGCTCCGCTTTCTTCTGGTCGGGGTCCAGCAACATTTTAAAGAGCACCTCGGGAACGACCTGCCAGGAGAGGCCGTATTTGTCCTTCAACCAACCGCATGGACCCTCGGTGCCGCCCGCGGAGAGCTTCTTCCAAAAATAGTCGACCTCGTCCTGGTCTTCGCAGTGCACTTGGAACGAGACGGCCTCAGTGAACTTGAAATGCGGGCCGCCGTTAAGGGCCGCGAATTTTTGCCCCGCAATCTCGAACTCCACGGCCATGACCGAGCCCGCCTCTTTGCCGTGGATCTCTTGTCCCTCGTTCACATAGCGGCTGATCTTCACCACCCGGGAATTCTTGAAGACGGAGCAATAGAACTTCGCCGCCTCCTCGGCTTCGGTATCGAACCACAGACAGGGATTGATCTTTTGCCCGGCGACTTGCATGACCTTCCTCTCGCATATCGTTGAATTTGTGGACGATCAGGCCGCGCTGGTCTGCTGTGCCGAGCCGCAACAGGCATCGGACTTTGCGTCGTCGTCGTACTCGTCGTGGCGGCGCACCCAATCCATGATCTCTTCTTCGTTGCGGCCCTTCGGAGTTAGGTCGAGGAAGTTGTATGCGCCCACGAGGATGTCGAGGCCGCGCGCATAGCTCGAATAGGCGTGAAAGATTTCGCCGTTGTCGTCCTTGTAGAAGACGCTGATGCCCGGCAGTTCGTCGGATTGGTACTTCGGGTCCTCGATGACGTCGTAGTTGTAGGGGAGCTTGCCCTTGGCGAGATCATCCTCCTTGAACGATACGTGGTAGTCGAAATTGAAATCATTTTCGTAGGACGACACCCAATCGAAGTGCCAGCCCAGCCGCTTCACATAGGGAGCGAACTTGGCTACCGGAGCGCGCGTGATCACCACGAGGCTGACGTCGTGGTGCGCGAGATGCAGGTTGGCGCCGTCGAAGTGATCGGCCAGGAACGAGCAACTGGGGCAGCCGGAATCCAGGTCCCACCGCCACATGAAGTGATAGACGACCAGCTGGCTGCGCCCGCCGAAGAGGTCGGCGAGCGTCTTCTTTCCTTCAGGTGTATCAAAGACATAGCGCTTCTCGACCTTCACCCAAGGTAGCGCGCGGCGTTCCGCGGCGACCAGGTCGCGCATACGAGTCAGCGCTTTCTCGTTCTTGAGATGTGCCTTACGTGCGGCGATCCATTCGTCGCGAGATACGATTTTGTGCGGTTGCATGTTCAACTCCCACCGATTGCTGGCTGCTTAGCGTTCACGCGGTCACGGGCGTCATCCAGCCGACGCCGGCGCCGCCGGGCTCGCGCAGAATCGCGATGCGGCCGACGCCCGGCACATCGAACATCGGCTTCATCAGCTTGGCGCCCGCTTTGACCGCCTTCGCGACGCGCTTGTCCACGTCGTCGACGGCGAGGTAGGACATCCAACTCTCCGGCACGCCGTCGAACTCGGGCGCATCGAGGCTAAAGATGCCGGCGATCGGTCGTCCTTCCCGCATGGCGCACCAATAGGTCCGCCCGCCAGCCATAGGCATCGGCTCGAAAGTCCAGCCGATCGTGTCGCGGTAGAACGTCTTGGCGCGCTCCACGTCGCGCGTCATCAGCTCGTTCCAGCAGAAGGTTCCATGCGACGCCTTAGTGCCGCATTCCGCTTGGTCGTCCCCGTGTTGACGTGCAGTCGCTTGGGTCATGTCACTCTCCTCTTTGGGGGGTTACGCGAGGTAGCGTTCGAGCTTGTCGAGGCAGCCGGTCCAGCCCTCCTGGTGCCGGTCGCGCGCAGGCTCGTCGAAGAATTGCTCGTGGATGAGGGTAAGGAGCGAGCCCGAGCCGTCGGGCTTGATGAGGATGGTCACCAGCGACTCGCGCTCGGGCATGGTGCGCCACGCCCAGGTGAACACCAGCTTCTCGGCGGGCACGATCTCCTGGTAGACGCCGCTCACGTGATGCTGCTCGCCGTCCTCGGTGTGGAAGGTGACGGCGTAGCGACCGCCGACCCTGACATCTGCCGCGGCTTGCTTCACCGGCCCCGCATCGGGGCCGAACCACTTCACGATTTTTTTGGGGTCCGTCCAGGCGGCGAAGACTTTTTCCGGCGCGGCATTGAGACGACGTTTGAGGGTAAGGCTGGGCTTGGTTGCGAGCTGGGCTTGGGCGGGCATTCGTCTTCCTCCACAAAAGCAGCGAGCCGATCGAGCCGTTCCGACCAGAAGCGCTGGTAATGGTTGAGCCAGTGCATGGCTTGCTCCATGGGTGCAGCGGCCAACTGGCAGGTGACTGTTCGGCCAATTTTCCTGCGGTTGATCAGGCCCGCATCCGACAGGACGTCGAGATGCTTCATGATCGCCGGAAGCGATACGGGAAACGGTCGAGCGAGGTCACTCACCGAAACGTTCTCGCGGCGATCGAGTTGCGCGAGCAGCGCGCGGCGCGTCGGATCGGCAAGCGCGGCAAAGGTACGGTCGAGGGTCTCTTGATACTTAACCATATGGTTAAGTGTAGGAGGGGAGGGCCGCTCTGTCAATGGGGGGAAGTCCTGGCAAAACAAATTGCCACTTCTTCCCGCTCGACGCTGCGAACATGACAAAACCCCAAACGGCCGATTAACGGCCGATTAAAGCGGCGGTCCTCGCTTGTCGGCCAAATGGTGTTTGGCTCTAGTCGCCTTCCCCAACATCAAGTTGGCGTTTCGGAGGAAACATCCATGACGAGGATTTTCGTTACAGCGGCTGCTCTCGCATTGGTCGCGGCCAATTCGGTTTACGCGGCGGCTCTGACTGAGAAGCAGGTCGAAGGCGTTCAGATGGCGATCAAGGCCGCCGGCTGTACGGTCGAGGACAGCGACATCGTGGCCAAGGGCGACGGCTACAAGGCCGACGACGTCGAGTGCAAGGACGGCCAGTACGACGTGAGCTTGGATAAGGACTTCAAGATCACCGGCAAGGAGAAAGAGGACTAGACACGCCTTCAATTCATCCTCTCCCAAAGAAGGCGGCGAGCGCTACGATCGCATCGTGGCGCTCGTGCTTCATGGCACAAGCGGATTAGCGTCCTTTCGGCGCCAGGGTCGTTGACAGGGGCGCCTCACCTTTTTATGGTCCGCCCGGCTGTAGATGGCGGCCTGTTCCCAGGGCGCGCCCCCGGCCCTTTTCCGAAAACGATGGATGCTTTGCCATGAAGATCAAGAATTCGCTCAGAGCCCTGCGCAAGCGCCATCGCAACAATCGCGTGGTTAGGCGGCGCGGGCGGGTCTACGTCATCAACAAGACCAACCGCCGCTACAAAGCCCGCCAAGGCTAAACCCGAGATGCGGGCCGGCCCGAGCTTCACCCTGAAGTCTCAAGGCGCAACGCCGCTCCTTATCGCAGCCCTCGTCTTTGCGTTCATGACAGG
>DASWJG010000126.1:0-1897 GCA_036397315.1 Methyloceanibacter sp.
GACCATTTTTGTTGATTTTCCGGGTTTTTTGCGCCAGTCATACACCACTTGTTTGTGAATCGGAGCGTACCCAAGCGGCCTCGAGGGCGAAAACCCCTGCGATTGGGGCCGAGCGAAAGGATGATGACCCGTGAACAAAGCTGAACTGGTCGCCCATGTGGCGAAGGAATCTGATCTGTCGAAGGATGCGGCCGAGCGGGCCGTGGACGCGACGTTCAAGAACATCGAGAAAGCCTTGCGCGGAGGAGACACTGTGCGGATCGTCGGCTTTGGCAATTTCCAGGTCGCGCAACGCAAAGCCTCCATCGGTCGCAATCCGCGCACCGGCGCCGAAGTGAAAATTCCGGCCTCCCGTGTGCCGAAATTCCGTGCGGGCAAGGCCCTCAAAGAGGCCTGCAACAGCTAGGTCCTTAAACAGACGACTTATCGAGGCGGAGCCTTGCTTCTCAAAGCGGGGCTTCGCCTTTTGTTTGCATGGTTTCCTGTGGCGAGACGCGGCCGCTTGCTCTATCGCTTCGGGGAGCGAGGGCGGTTAGCTCAGTTGGTAGAGCGCCACGTTTACACCGTGGATGTCGGCAGTTCGAGCCTGTCACCGCCCACCAGCGCCTCGCCTTGACTTGGCGAATCCCACGCCGTACATGCTGAAGATCGCCTCCGGCCGTGGTTTGCGGCCCGGTAGGGGGTGTAGCTCAGTTGGTTAGAGCGTCGGCCTGTCACGCCGAAGGTCGCGGGTTCGAGTCCCGTCACTCCCGCCAATTCCTTGGCCCCCACACTCGGAAAAGAGGACCATGGGCCAGCTGCTTCAGACGTATCTGCCGCTCGTTATCTTCATCGGCATCGCCTTCGTCATCAGCGCCGGCATCCTGCTTGCGCCCTTCGTCATCGCCGTGCGCAAGCCGGATCCCGAGAAGGTCTCGGCCTATGAATGCGGCTTCGACGCCTTCGGCGACGCGCGCATGAAATTCGACGTGCGCTTCTACCTCGTGTCACTTTTGTTCATTATCTTCGATCTTGAGGTCGCGTATCTGTTTCCTTGGGCGGTGGCCTTCAAGGACATCGGAGCCTTCGGCTTCTGGGCGATGATGGTCTTCCTCGCCATTCTGACCGTCGGCTTCATCTATGAGTGGCGGAAAGGCGCGCTCGAATGGGATTGATCCTAGAGCCCACTTTGGAAAAGGAAGGAAGGGCTGGCGGCTTGATCACGCCGGAGGCGACCAGCTTCGGCCTGTTCTCCGACGAGCTCGCCGACAAGGGCTTCCTGCTCACCACCGCCGACGATCTGATCAACTGGGCGCGCACCGGCTCGCTTATGTGGATGACCTTCGGGCTTGCCTGTTGCGCCATCGAGATGATGCAGGCCTCGATGCCGCGCTACGACCTTGAGCGTTTCGGCTTTGCCCCGCGCGCCAGCCCGCGGCAATCAGACGTGATGATCGTGGCCGGCACCTTGTGCAATAAAATGGCTCCCGCCTTGCGCAAGGTTTACGACCAGATGCCCGAGCCGCGCTACGTCATCTCTATGGGGTCGTGCGCCAATGGCGGCGGCTACTATCACTATTCCTACTCGGTGGTGCGCGGCTGCGACCGCATCGTGCCGGTGGACATCTACGTGCCCGGCTGCCCGCCGACCGCCGAGGCGCTGGTCTATGGCGTCCTCCTGTTGCAGAAGAAGATCAGGCGGACCGGCACCATCGAGCGTTGATCCGGTCCCTCTCGCGTCCCCCCTGGAGCCTTGATGGACGAAGCCATTAACAAGCTCGCCGCCTATCTCGGCGATCGCCTTGGGACCAAGCTTCTGGCTTCCGAGGTGGCGCTCGGCGAGCTCACCATCGAGGTCGAGCGCGACCATGTCCCCGAAATCATCCAGCTCTTGCGCGACGACCAGCTCTGCCGCTTC
>DASWJG010000127.1:0-1720 GCA_036397315.1 Methyloceanibacter sp.
CGCGGCGTTGGCCGAAGCCAGAAGGAGCCCGGCCGCAGCCATAACGGCGACGCCGGCGCCCGTAATCAGGGAATTGCGTTTCATTGTTGTCTCCTATGAAGCATTTGCCGTGGCGGAATTGCCGGCGGCGTGACCCTGAAATGGCGTGGGCCCGAGAGTGCCTTTGTGAGCCCCCTCACACTGGGCCCCTGGCGCCGAGGGGCTCTCCGGCCCCGGCTTCGCCGCATTGAGGCCGACATGACGCCCCAGTCGAAGGCTAACCTCTGATCTAACAACAAAAAACGTTGAGCCCTCGGACCCGGGCTTACGCAAAACACACACGAACGCTTGCCAGGAGTTTTGGGCTCCCGGGCTTCGCCGAATCGAGGGTCTCGCCATGCCGTGCCCATCCTTGTCTCCGAAGCTCCGGGCAAACGGCGCGCCGCGACGGGAACTTTTTCCGGTCGCAAGCGTAGAGCGGGGATACGGGGTGTGCGTTGCGTCGAGTTCTGTCGCTAGTTTGTCTCGTTCTGATCGGTCTCTCTGCGGGCGAAAGCGCGCGAGCGGGCGAAAGCGTCGCGACTCAAGGGAAGGCCGCGAACGCTTGGCTTGGCCTGATAGCTGGTTCGGCGGCCGCCTCGGAAACCGTTCTCGCGGCCGACATGGCTAGCCTCTTCCCCCAAGGCGCGGACTTGCGCGTCCTGCCCATGCTCGGCGATGCCGGCGCCGGCAATCTCGCGCTCCTGCTCGAGGATCCCCATGCCGACATTGCCTTCGTATCGACCGACGCTCTTGCCGAGGCCTCGGTCAGGGAGAAGGACCTCCCCGACAAGCTCGAGCTCGTCGCCAGGCTCGCCCCGCAAGAGGTCCATATCCTGGCCCGCGCAGATTTTGGCAGCGTGTCGGACCTCTCCGGCCGACAGGTGAATATCGGCCCTGCCGGGTCGGCCTCTGCCGCCACCGCCGCCGCGCTGTTCAAGGCGCTCGGGCTCAAGGTCGAGCCTCTGAGCCTCGATGCCGCTTCCGCCATCGAGCAGCTGAAGCAGGGCGCGATTTCGGCCGCAATGATCGTTGGCGGCAAACCGTCGGCGCTGGTGAGCGCCATTCCGGTCAATGCCGGCATCCATTTGTTGCCGATCCCCTTCGGCATCACCCTTGAAGCGACCTATCTGCCGACGCGGCTTGAGCCTAAGGACTATCCCAATCTGATCCGGGCAGGCGGCGAGGTGGCGACGATCGCGACCGGCATGGTGCTGCTGGCGGCAAGGTCGAAGACCGACCCTGGCTCTCAACAGCGCGTCGACCGCTTCGTCGCTGCAGTCTTCCCGCGCTTCGCCGAGTTACAGGCGCAAGGTCGCCACCCCAAATGGCACGAGGTCAATCTCGCGGCGAGCCTGCCGGGCTTCAAACGGACCCGCGCGGCCGAAGCTTGGCTCGCCGCGCGTCCAGCCGAGCCGGCGAGGCCGATGGCGGCCAGCGCGGGCCAAGCCCCAGCCTTGCCGCAAGGCCTCATGAGCAAGGAGCAGCAGGAGGCGTTATTCACGCGATTCATCGAGTGGCAACGCGGCAAGGAACGCTAACCGCGGCTTAAGGGGGAAAGACGGAACGGAAGGAGGTCTTGGTCAGTTCATCATAGCTTTCGCGCTCAGGGGCACGAGCGCGCATCGGTGGGGGAAATGGGGCGTGACCTGCGCGTGGGCACTCGCGCGGGCAAACGAGGGAGCATGATCATGATCGGTTC